>JANQET010000383.1 GCA_028278265.1 Myxococcota bacterium | reverse complement strand
TCGTCTTCACCCGATTTGTGCTCATCCATGCCCCTGATCCGACTCAAGCGCTACAGGAGATGATGCGGGTGACCGCACCCGGTGGCCATGTGGTGGCCTATGAGATGGTTCATGACGGCATTTGGTTCTCACCGGTCAAGCCGGCCTTTGCCGCCACCCTGGAGCAGATTCTGATCCAGATGCGCAATCGGGGCATGGAACCCTCCCAAGGCCTTCACATCGGCTCGAGCATGATTCGAGCAGGTCTCAATGATGTCCGGTCCTCTGTGGTGCCCTTTCACTTCCTGGGCACTGATCCGATGTTCGATCGATACCGCCGAAATTGGATCGAAACCTTTCAGGGCATCGATGATATCATGGGACAACGGTTCGACCGGGAGCTGGTCGACCGAGCCCTCGCCGAGCTCAGCGACCCACACCCGGCACAGAGCGCCCTCGAGCTGATCATCCTCTCCAGCGGTCGCAAGTAAAACTCGGCGTTTTTTTTCACGACATTCCAAGAGCCGTCTCGACAGCGCCCTATTTGTTGTGATACCAAACAAACTGAGCGTCTCTTCGTTTCAGGAGGAATGGTATGGTTAGGGTTCGCTTTTTTATTCAGCTCTGTTGCTACTGTATGGTGGCGATTATTGTCTTCAACTGTGCACAGGTCGACGAGGGGGACGCAGATTCGGGCGGCAGCGGTGATGCAGACACCGATACGGACACCGATGCGGACAGCGACACCGATGCCGATTCAGATGCCGATTCAGACGCTGACGCGGATTCGGATGCGGACACCGATGGAGACGCCGATACGGATGCGGACAGCGACGCGGATACAGATGCCGACGGGGATTCGGACACGGACACCGATACGGACGTAGACACGGATTCAGATACTGACACCGATTCGGACGCAGACACGGATTCGGATACTGACGCGGATAGCGACACCGATACTGATTCAGATGCTGATGCTGATACAGATACCGATGCAGACACGGACAGCGATACGGATAGCGACTCGGACGCCGATACAGACACCGATACAGACACTGACACCGATACCGACACTGACACCGATACAGATGCGGATGCCGACACGGACAGCGACTCAGACTCAGACTCGGACGCCGACACGGATACCAGTCCCGGGCCGGACCCGATTTTCTACGATCACCAGGGACACCACTACACGTTCCTGGCGTTTCAAGATCCCACGGTCAATATCGTCGAATCGATCCTCATCATTGAAACGGTCGGCGGGGACAACTCGTCGGTGATGTGGGGGTTTGATACGGGGGATCACGTCGCGGTAGTGGACTTTACCGGCTACGATTGGTTACAGCTCATCTACAAGGCCGATCAGGATTTGAGAGCCTACCTCTTTTGGGGGGATTCGCCGGATGGGTGGACAGCCGAGATTGAGCCTTACTGGGCAACGGGTGACGGTGGGGCCCAAAGAATCCTGCTGGACAAGACCACTACCTGGACGACAGCCAATATCGCGATCGACAGCGGCGTCGAGCTATCGAGAACCCGACAAATCACCCTGCTCGCCCCCACCGGAGACACCACCATCGAACTGGAGCGGGTCGCCCTCACCGAATAGCTATGGTGTACGTCATCACAGGGCATTCCCCTGGATGACCGGTGCAAAATGGCTCGCCACATCGAATACCCGGCTCTGCGAGAGATTTCCCACGACCGAGAGTGCGCCCCCGCTTTGGGGCAAATACAGCACCAGTGCCTGAGAACCGACAAAGAGACCGAGGTGACCCAGGTAGTCCTGCCCATCAATCCCGATGCGAAAAATGCCCGTGCCGTAACCGGTGTGGTGAAAGGCGGGTTCGCTACAAGGTTCGATGGCCGTCATCCGGGCGAGGAGGGAGCCGGAGATGAGCTTCTTAGCAAACAGCCCATCGACAAAGGCCAGCAACTCTCCGGCAGTGGAGACCATGCCCCCGGAGGTGCTCGCGTGGCTGGCCAGCATGACATTGGTCGGCTTGAGCTCAAAGGGACGCAAGGAGGGCGTGTACACATTGTCCCATCCGGAGACGAGGTTTGCCGGCGGGGGATGATCGGGGAGAAGGGCCGTGTGCACCAGCCCCAATCTGGAAAAAATGGCCGACTCGATGAGATCACCGATGGGGCGGTTCCCTACCGACCGAGCGATTGCCCCGAGCAGATGGTGGTTGGCGTTGCTGTACTGATGGGATTGCCCGGGCTCATCGTAGGAAGGGGTCCGGGCGGCCAGCTCGACCAACTCGTCCAACGTAAAAACGGTATTGGAGAAGAGCAGGCGCAACTTCACCTTGAGCGTGAACGGGGGATGGCCGATACCACTGGTGTGGCTGAGCAACATGGCGACAGTGATTCGGGCGGCTCTGGGAAAATCGGGTAGCCAGCGATCGATCGTATCCTCCAGGCGGATCCGACCGTCTTCTACCAGACGGAGAACCATTACCGATGTGAACAGCTTGGTGGTGCTGGCGATTCGCATCACGTGGTGGGGGGTCAACGGGACCCGACGCCTCAAGTCTATTGTGCCGCCGGCGCCGGTCCAGATGGGCCCATCCGGTCTTTTCAAGCCGACTTGAAGACCGACCAGGCCGAGCTCATTGATCAGTGCGTCAAGTCGATCTTGCAGCTGTTGGGCCGCTCCCTCATCGACAGTCCCCCACTCCCCGATCGGTCTGCCGGGGGGCGGTGTGTAGCTCGGAATGGAATTCAGTATCGACAAAGTTGAGCTCTCCTGTCATTGTCCTGCCCACTCAGTATGCCGGCAGGCGATTTTCCCTGCAATCCGGCCGGCTTGCGTTTTGGCATATTTTTTTCGTCCGTTCGGAAGGTTTGGCGCGTATGTAAGCCAGTAGAACCGTACGGACAACAAACAATGGAGGACTTAACACATGAAAACGAAAAATAATTTGATCACCGTGGGCTGTCTGGCACTGTTGGCAGCGGGTTTTGTTGCTCGACCGGCAGCGGCTCAGCATACAATCGGCGTAGAGGTTCCCGCAGAGGACGGGCATCTGGAATACACTTCTGTACCTGCCCCTCCTCCGGTAACGGAGTTGTTTGCCGCCACAGCGCTGGCCGATGTGCAAATCATTCAAGAAACCGGTCAAAATGCCAACCGCATTGATTTCGTGTTTGTCGGCGATGGTTATACCGCGTCCGAGCTCGATCAATATCACGACGATGTGGCCGGCAAATGGGAAGAGCTGATGACGATCGAGCCGTTCTCGACCTACCGCTCCTATTTCAATGCCTACCAGGTCGACGTGATCTCCAACCAATCCGGCGTGGATCACGATCCGACCCAAGGGGTGCTCAAGGACACCGAATTGAACATGGGATTCTGGTGTTCCGGCATCGAACGGCTGCTCTGTGTGGACGTTTCTGCTGCCCGCACCTATGCGGAGAACGCGCCCGCTGTGGAGCACGTGATCGCCCTGGCCAACTCATCCAAGTACGGCGGCGCGGGTTACCGCTGGGACGATCTGGCCACTGCCTCCGGATCAAACGTCTCGTCGGGACGGGTGGTGGTGCATGAGCTGGGCCATTCACTGGGGAATTTGGAGGATGAATACGTGCGGGACACCGGCCACTACTCCGGTTCGGAAGTAGCCGATGCCAACCTCTCGATCTACGAAGCCAGTCAAATGGCCGACCTCTCCACCAAGTGGTATCGCTGGCTCGGCGAGACCACCCCGGATGGCGGCACCATCGGGACCTTCGAAGGGGGAGCGCTGGGCGATACCGGGATCTATCGTCCGTCGAGCAGCTCGATGATGCGCTCGCTGAACAGCCCGTTCAACCTCCCCGGCTTGGAAGCGCTGGTGGTGATGATCTACGCCGATGTGAGCCCCATCGATGACAGCACCCCGACCGACAACACGCTGAACGGCAGCGAAATCGTCTTTGTTCAACCGATGGCGCCGGAGGGTCAGCCCCTGACCATCACCTGGAACCTGGACGGAACCGATCTCCCCCTGCCCTCTGATCAGGCCACGCTCGATCTGTCCGACCTGTCCCTCAGCGGCAGCCACACACTGACGGTGACCGTGGTGGACGAAACCCCCCTGGTCCGCGATCCCCAAGCGCGCAGCGAACTGCTCACCGACACCCGCACCTGGAGCATCGACGCGTCGGGCAATGGCGGAGGCAATGCCTGTGACGAGTTCGGTATCGCCTATGTGGATGACTCAACGTTGGCGGTGTTTCACCGGGACCAAGGGTGGTCGGCCGCCTGGCACTACCTCTGCTTGGATGGGTATTGTGTGTCGGGCACGCCCAGCAACGGCTACTACTTCAAGGAGTTCGCCGGCACCATCGGCACCACCTATGATATCGATTTCAAGACGCAGGACGACGCCCAGGGACAGTTTATCGCCAGCGGCCGGGAATCGTTTACAGCAGACAACTGCCGACTGGACGCACCGGCCTGCGGGAGCGCGGCGGATTGTGACGACGGTCTGAGCTGCAATGGACAAGAACAGTGCATTGAGGGGAGTTGTCAGGCCGGTGAGCCGATCGTCTGTGATGATGGTGTTCCATGCACCGTGGACAGCTGCAGCGAGCAGGCGGGTTGTGTCTTCGAGCCGGACCACACCTGGTGCGACAACGGCCTGTTCTGCGATGGGCAGGAACAGTGCGATCCCACGCTCGGGGAGTGCACCGCAGGCCTTCCCCCCTGCGGCACCGACGATTGCGACGAAACGAGCGACAGCTGCGGTTCTTCAGGAGATTGTGGGGAGTTTGGTATCGCCCACGAAGATGCCAACACCCTGGTGGTCTATCACGAAGACAGGGGGTGGACCGGCAGCTGGCACTATCTCTGCCTGAACGGATACTGCGTTCCCGGAACGCTCAGCAACGGCTACTACCAACGCTCGTTCGGCGGCAACCTGGGCACCACCTATTCCATTGAGTTCAAGATTCAGGACAACGCCACCGGTCAATTCATCGCCAGAGGTCAAGACACCTTCACCACCGAGTGTTGCACCCTACCCGCCCGTTAGATCCGGCCACAATCCATTCGTTCAGACAGAAATCGATCCCTTGCGAAAGTCGGTCTTTCCGATATGGGCGTTGATCAGAACCGGTGAGCCGGCTCGGGCAATCTCTTTGGCCCGGTTGAGGACGCTGTCTATGTTTTCTTCGTCCTCCAAAAGCAGTCCTGCTCCGCCGAACCCCTCGACGACACGGTGATATTCGGTTCGCGCCAGGACAGTGCCGACATCGTCCCCCAGGATATCGACCTGATCCCTTGCGATTTGTGCCCAGCTGGCGTCGTTGCCCACAACAGCGATGATGGGCAGCCCGTGGCGGACAAAGCTATCGAATTCGGTCAGGCTGAACCCGGCTGAACCGTCACCGTAGACCACCCAGACGTCAGCTTGGGGACGGCACAACTTTGCCCTGGCCGCAAAGTT
>JANQET010000334.1 GCA_028278265.1 Myxococcota bacterium | reverse complement strand
CTTACTTGGTTGGCCTCAATACGTCGGTTTTTCGCGCTCACAGTGACCAAGCCGCCGGTGGGCATCGCCTGCCGGGCATTGAGCAACAGATTGTTCATCACCTGAGTCAGTTGACCGGCGTCGGCCTCGATGGGGTGCAGATCGGCGCTGAGGTCCATCCGACAGCGAATCCTCGAGCCACTGAGGGCAAGCGCCCGCGACTCGTCCAATGTCGGCCCCAGCGAAATCACTGTCTTGAACGGTGCCCCGCCCTTGGAAAACGTCAACAGCTGCATGGTCAGATCTTTGGCCCGATCAAATGCTCCGATGGCCAGGTTCAGGTGCTTCATCGCTTGGGACGACGGATCGAGATCATCTCGCGCCAAATCGATATTCCCGAGCATTCCGCCGAGCAGATTGTTGAAGTCGTGGGCAATACCGCCGGCCAACTGACCAAGTGATTCGAGCTTCTGCGTTTTCTGTAGCTCGTCCTGTTCGCGCTTGCGTTCGGTGATGTCCTGCACTGTCCCCATGAGAAAGGCCACCTCGCCGTTCGCGTCCAGGGTCGAGTCGCCGTTGGCCCGAATATACCGCATCGTCCCGTCCCGGAGCTTGAGATAATGTTCGATCGCGTAGCCGGACTTCTGTTCGATCGCATTGGCAATGGTGCCGGTAACAAATTCCCGCTGGTCCGACCGCACAGCGTTCATAAAATCGGAAAATTGGAATTCATCGCGGCTCAACCCGAAGATGCGAAACAACTCGTCAGACCCCTCGACCACGCCGGCGTTGGGATCGAATTTGAAATGGCCGATGCGCGCAATGCGCTGTGCTTTATTGAGAGAGAATTCGTTCTCGATGAGTCGACTTTCGACGGCCTTGAGGGTCGAGATATCGAGGGCATAGGCCACGCCAATCAACGGCGATCGCTGAACCATCGCACCGCCGATCATCACCGGCACCCGCGTACCATCGGGTCGGGCATACTCTTTTTCATACGGGGTGCAGGTTCCGGATTCCAGGATCTGTTTCAGGGCCCGATCGTCGACCGAGTGGTGTTCCGGAGGTGTGATCTCCCTCCAGTTGATGCGATCCTGCTCCAGGTCGTCCCGCGTTCGTTGTATCAGTTTCAAATAGGCGTCGTTGACCCGGTACAGTTTGCCACCCTCCCCCCAAAAACCGGTGCCGATCATATCCGACTCGAAAATGATGCGAAACTGGCGCTCACTGGCTTCGAGCTGTGCCTCCCGTTTCTTTCGCTCGGCAATGTCCACTCGCAACTGCTGCTCGACTCGGTGTCGCAACACCATCTCGCCGAGCAGTCGGGCCGAGGTGGTCAGCTGTCGCTTGGCCGCTTCGATCACCTCTGGGGAGCGCGAGCGATACGCTTTTGCCTGCACGGCCAGCTCCTCTACGCCTACATCGTATCGCTGAGCCAGCTCCGCGAGTTTTCTCTGGCCGGTGGGGGGATCGCCGTAGCCGAAATTGATCGCGCCGATGGACTGCTCCCCGGTTTTGATCGGACAAGCATAGAGCCGTAGACCACCCCGGCACTCGATGTCCACCGGGGCACCGGTCTCGATGGCCAACCTCGCGCAGTCCTGCCAGCAGGACTCATGACAGAGCCATTTACCGCTCGCCAGGGCTTCGCGATTATCCTTTGTACCGGCAAGACGCCGGGAGGCGACATCGAGAAACCGACACCAACCCGACGAGAAAATGCCTATCGCATAACTGCCGTCAGCTTCGTAGATCGCAGAGGAGGTCTCCAATAGATCGAGATACGAGTGGACGACCTCTTCGAGCGTGGCCGTTCCGATGGACCGCAAAATGAGACCACTGGTGTTGAGCCCAGACAAATCACCGTACTCTTGCTGGTATTCAGAACGTCCCGCTGACAGACTATCGGAGCTCGACGAAGTAGTCTTGCCCATCATTTTCTCCATAACTTGGTGTTTAATATTAATGCCCAACTAAATCAATTGCCGATCACCATGTCCTGCCAAATTGCCCATTGAGTCCCCAGCCATCCCCAACCATTCCACTACTGTTCAGATGGTGATTTCGGATCGACGGTCTGACGACTCAACATCCCGTCCACGGTGCGCCAAATCTGCAGGGGATTGTCATTCTGTAACGCCGGGGGTAAACAGGACGTCGGGCAGTTCTGAAAGCAGAGCGGCCGAGCGTAACGATAGATCGCCGCCGTCCCTACTGAGGTGAAATGAGCATCGGTGGTCGCCGGATAAGGGCCCCCGTGGTTCATCGCCGGGCAAACCTCGACCCCGGTGGGGAAACCATTAAAGACCAGCCGACCCACCCGTGACTGCAGGGCGTCGATCACCTCCCCGAACGCTTCCAAATCGTCCGGTTCTCCGTGAACCGTTCCGCTCAGCTCACCGGAAAATCCTCGCGCCACAGCCAACAGCTCCCGGCGATCCGCGCAGCGCACCACTACCGTGCTCGGACCGAACACCTCCCGCCGCAGTGTCTGATCCTCGAGAAACTGCTGACCGGTGGTCTCGAACATCATTGGTCTTGCCGCACAGGAATCCGGTACGATTCCCGGCTCATCCGGTTGCAGGCAGGTTACTCGACTGTTGTGTTGCAGCTGTTCGATCCCGTGCCCATACGCATCGGCGATGTCCCGATGCAACATCGACGCCGGGGGAATGGCGGCGAGCAGCTCTGCCTCGCGACGGATGAACGCGGCCGCCTGGGGACTGTCCAGCAGGACAATGAGCCCCGGATTGGTGCAGAACTGGCCCACCCCCAGGGTCACTGACTGACTCAATTCAAGTGCAATCTGCTCGCCGCGGACCTCGAGCGCCTGGGGGAGCACGAACACCGGATTGATACTGGCCATCTCCGCGTAGACGGGAATCGGTTCGGGTCTCGCCGCAGCCGCATCGAACAGGGTCCGGCCGCCACTTTGCGACCCGGTGAAACCGACCGCTTTGATCTCCGGGTGATTGACCAAGGCCAAGCCCACCTCCTTCCCCGGCCCGTGAACCAGGGAAAACGTTCCCGGCGGCATGTCCAATCGCCGCGCCGCGCGAACCACCGCCCGACCCACCAGCTCGGCAGTGCCCGGA
>JANQET010000315.1 GCA_028278265.1 Myxococcota bacterium | reverse complement strand
TGCCGCATGGCTACGGGAAAGGCCACCAGACCCGACACCCGGCCAGCGGCCGGCCCTGCGATTCGGGAATCTCGTAGTGAAACGACCGCCGCAGGGGAGCGGGTACAGCCACCTGCCAAATCAACTCTCGGGTCACGACCGACCCCCGATTCGGCTGCGGCGCCGTTGCTCTGCCCGGACCGACCGATCCCCTCCGGCGGCGCGGGCTTCCCGATTGGCTTCAGAGCGATTGAGATGCAGGGCGCGCCAGACCCGATGGCGCTGGTAAACGAGCTCCATCAATCCGACAATCCCCCCAATCACACCGGCACCGGCGAACAGATTGACGAGGATTTCTCGAAGATGTGCCAACGCGGTCAGTCGACCATCGATCAGATCTGGGATCAGTATTGCGTGATCGCGCATCGTTTTCACCGCCACCAGGGCGAACACCAGCACCCCGGTCCCGCGAAAAACGAGAATCGCCGCAGAACGGGATCCCACCCGCGGCAGGGAAACCGAGGTGCGCGGCTTGCCCCGCCGCACCACCAATGCGGGGACGCCGGCTGCGATCAGCACGGCGACCAGCACCGCACCGAGCAACGGCAGTACAAAGACCACTCCACCCCGCAATACCGCTTGCAGCGCCGGCCACGGTTCTCCCCGGGAAACCGCGCGAGTGAGGGCCTGACTCGTCATCTCGACCATCCCCGTCGAGACCCACCGGGAGGCGATGGCCAGTACCCCGGCGGTGGCCAACATCGCAGCACCGAAGACCAGGGTCGGCGGAACGGGGAACAGCCCCGCGCGCGCGGCCTTGGCCACTCTTCCTTGTCCTGGGGGAAACGTTCCGTCGGGCATGCTCGGCAGTTTATCGCACTTTGCGGTGCCGGGCGAGGATCATGAGGCGCTTATTCGGCGATGGCCTCGGCAGGACACGTATCGACACACGCGCTGCACTCGGTGCACTCGCCGCCGTCGATAATGGCGATAGCGTCTTTCATGGTGATGCATTCGGCAGGACACGCCTCGACACACTCTTCACAGCCTGTACATTCATCTTTATCGATTGTTGGAATTCCCATGTTTAACCTCCACGCGATGGGCAATATCTTCTTCGGCCCTGGTGCCCACTACTTCACCCAGCGCCGGGCAGCGGTTGTATAACACGGTCAAAAGCGCGATGCCACAGGATTTCATTGCGCGTGACAAACTCTTTTTTCCGCGGCGTTTGCGCGTATACTGAGGGCGAAATGGGGCGATCACCGATTAAAAAGCACCATGTCCGGCCGTCTCTTCCGGTGGACGAACGGGGAACGATCTTTCGCCAGTCCGGCTCCCTGGTCGCCTTGGGCTATCCCGCTCCCTATCGCGTCGGGGCTTCCTCGTTGGGCGTGCAAACCGTCTACCGCGAGCTCAACGGAATTCCCGGGCTGGCCTGTGAACGGTTTTTCTTGAATACCGCCACCGCTGCCCCGCGTCCGCTGGTCACCCTGGAGACCGCTCACCCAATCTCCCGCTGCAGTGCCATCGCCTTCTCAGCAGCTTGCGAAACAGATCTCGGCGGCATCATCGAGCTCCTCGATGCCGCGGGACTTGCCGCCCTGCGGGATGATCGGGCAGGCGGGACGCCACCGGTGATCATCGGTGGCCCCCTGACCTACGTCGATCCCCGGCTGGTCGCCCCCTTGGCCGATGTGGTGGTCGTCGGAGAAGCCGAACCGGTGTTGGCCCGGCTGGGCAGGGCGATCGCCGGGACGCGGGACAAAGCCGAACTGTTGGAGGCGTTGGCCGGAGACACCGCCGGAATCTGGTTACCGGGGGAATATCCGTCGCCGCCACGGGCAACACACGCTTCGGTTGAGCAGCTTCCGGCGATTGCGGCCACGTGGTCTTCTGAGGCGGAGTTGAAAAACCTGTTCCTGATCGAGGCGACCCGAGGGTGCAAGCGGGGCTGCGCCTTCTGCGTGATGTCCGCCCGGGCGCACGGCGCCGGCTGCTTTCGCGCGATCGATGCCGATCGCATTCTGTCGGCCATCCCCGCTGACGCACCGGGGGTTGGCTTGGTGGGTGCGGCCGTGACCGATCACCCACAAATCGAGGCGCTGGTCGAAGCCATCGTCGACACCGGCAGACGGGTCTCCCTCTCCAGCATCCGGGCCGATCGACTCACCGAACAACTCACCCGCACCCTGAAACGGGGCGGTCTGCGCACCCTGACCCTTGCCGCGGACGGGACCTCGGATCACCTGCGTCGGCAAATCCACAAAGGCATCGACGGTACCAACCTGATAGAGGCCGCCCATCTCGCGGCCAAGGTGGGTCTCAAGCGGCTCAAGCTCTACGCCATGGTCGGGTTGCCTAGTGAAACCGATGAGGATATCAATGAGTTCGCCACCCTACTGCGCGAGCTTTGCCAAACCATCACTATCTCAGTGGCGGTGCAGGCCCTGGTGCCCAAGCCCGGAACGCCCCTGGCCGATCAGGAGATGGCCCCCCTGCGCACCATCAAACAACGCTTGGAATTGCTCAAGAAGCTGATCGCCGGACGCGCCCGCCTCACCCCCACCTCCCCCCGCTGGTCTTGGGTCGACTGGAAGTTGGCCCATGGGGGGGAGCGCGCCGCCCTGGCCGCGATTCAGGCCCATCGTCAGGGGGGGACTTTTTCCGCTTGGCGCAAGGCGATCGAAGCGTTCGAGCTATAATCCGATTCAACACCCGTCTTCGGAGAAAGCGTCCGCCGCAGGAGTGGTTGGGCAGCGATCTTCGTCATCGGGAAAGCCGTCCTGGTCGTTGTCCAGATCCGGACACCCATCGCCGTCCTCGAACCCATCTTTGTCCTCGCGGATGAGAGGACATTGATCACTCGCTCCGGTGATGCCGTCCTCGTCCTCATCGGGCAGCACGGGTTGCCATGAAAAGCGCAGGCCCAAATGAACGGTGGACGAGACCCTACCGGCAACTCCGGCCATCACGAACACCCCCAGGCGATGCACCCGGCTGACCGGGAAATCGAGCCCCGCGCCCACCTCCACCGGCCGCGACGCAGAGGAGGGCCAAATCCCCTCTGCAGTGGCCAGGCCGATCGCCCCTTGCGCTTCGATGGACCAGGCCGCATCGTATTTTCTCGGCACGCGAATGGCCGCTCGCCAAATGAGATCGTCGTCCTGTTCGAACGAATTTTCACTGTCATGGGTCGAGTGTTCCGGTCGGAGACGGTAGGCCAGGTTGACCGACACCCGGGAACCGAGGGTTTGAAAGGCAAGGGAGACCAGGGATTCGAGGGCGAACCCCCCTTCCGACATCAGGGTATGGTGGTCCCCGGTGGGCACCATCGGGGTCACCCCGACGAGCAACCCCAGGCCCCCTTGACTGGCATCGCGCAAGCACCACAGCAAAGAGGGCTGGAGATCCCCGACCCCGAATCCGCCGCCCAACCCGCCACTGGCGTACTCGTCCAAGGTGAACCCCAGGGGCAGCGCGAGGGCCACTTCGAGGCGGAACGGCAACCCGATGCCGAGTTGTATATCACCGCGGAATTGGGATACACGCCGGGTGATTCCCGGTTCGTACAGGTAGCCGGTCGATAACCGGGCATGCCAACTCCACGGGGTCGCCGTGGTGATGCCCTCGACGAAATGGGCGCTGTCCCAGGTCAGCGCCGATCGAGCGGTGGGGGGAACCGGCCATTTGGGTGCCTGCGCCATCGCAGATGAACCGAGCAGCACCAACAGACCGATGGACCAACAGATTCGAAGGGGGTTTCCTCTTCTCGAGCAGGAAAAAGAGTGTTTGCTATGAATACCGCTCACCGGGTGGACCATCCAACTGGTCGGCGCGATTAACTCGTCGGCGAGGTGGTGTCGGAAGAGGGCTCGGGGGCCTGATCGATCTCCTCTTTTTCTTCGGGTCGCACCAGGCGCCCTTCGCGGTAGATCATCAGTTGATCGGCGACCCCAAATCGTTGGGCCATCTCCCGATCGGCCAATGCCGTGCACAGCACTTCGTCCATGTGATCGACGAGCACGAGCTTCATCAACTTTAGCACCCGTGTCGGTATTTCATGAATATCTTTGCGGTTTTCTTTGGGAATGATCACGGTGTAGACTCGGCCCCGGTGGGCGGCGAGCACCTTTTCCTTGATCCCTCCCACCGGCAGCACGCGACCCCGCAGGGTAATTTCACCGGTCATCGCCACATCTGAACGGATCGGCGTTTTGGCCAGCGCCGAGACCAGACAGGTCGCCGCGGTGATACCGGCTGAGGGGCCGTCCTTGGGCACCGCACCCTCGGGAAAGTGCATGTGCACATCGAATTTCTGATAAAAATCAGCTTCGAGATCGAGCAGCTCATACCGGGAGCGCACGTAGGAAAAGGCGGCCTGGGCCGACTCCTGCATCACGTCGCCGATCCGGCCGGTCAAAATCAGTTTGCCCTTGCCCTGCACCACGGAGACTTCGGCAGCGAGCAGGTCGCCACCGGTGGAGGTCACCGCCAGGCCGTTGACCAACCCGATCCGGTTCTCGTCTTCCTTCTTGCCGACCGAGAACTTGGGCACGCCGAGATAGGTGGGCACGTCCCGTGCGCCGATGGGGATCTTCTGCTCCTTGCCCTCTTTGACCACTTTGCGCGCCACTTTGCGGCAGATGGAAGAGATCTCCCGTTCGAGATTTCTCACCCCTGCCTCCTTGGTGTAGTGGTTGATCACCGTGCGAATCGCCGCCTCGGTGACATCCATCTCGACTTTCTCCAAACCGCACTCCTTGCGCTGTCGCGGGACGAGGTAACGCACGGCGATGTTGAGCTTTTCGAATTCGGTGTAACTGGACAGCTCGATGATTTCCATCCGATCCTGCAGAGGCAGGGGAATGCCGGAGAGCAGGTTGGCGGTGGTGATGAACAGCACGTCGGAGAGGTCGTAGTCCAGGTCGAGGTAGTGGTCATTGAACATATAATTCTGCTCGGGGTCGAGCACCTCGAGCAGGGCCGAGGCGGGATCGCCCCGGAAATCAGAGCTCATCTTATCGACCTCGTCGAGCAAAAAGACCGGGTTGGCCGCACCGACCTTGCGCAGTGACTGAATGACCTTACCCGGCAGGGCGCCGATATAGGTTCGCCGGTGGCCGCGAATCTCGGCCTCATCGCGCACCCCACCCAGAGAGAGGCGGATGAATTTTCGACCCGTGGCCCGGGCCACGGAGCGAGCCAGCGAGGTCTTACCAGTGCCCGGAGGGCCGACGAAACAGAGAATCGGCCCCTTGAGCTTCTTGACCAGCGCCTGTACGGCGAGATACTCGACGATGCGCTCCTTGATCTTCTTCAATCCGTAGTGATCCTCTTCGAGAATCCGTTCGGCCTCGTCAATATCGTACCGTTCCTTGGTGCGCTCGCCCCAGGGCAGAGCGATGATCCACTCCAGGTAGTTGCGCACGACAGTCGCCTCGGCGCTCATCGGTGACATCATCTGCAGCTTCTTGACCTCGCGCATCCCCTTTTCGAGCGCTTCCTTGGTGATGCCCTTCTTGTTTTTCAGCTGCTTTTTGAGCTCTTCGACCTCCCCCTTGAATTCGTCCCGCTCCCCCAGCTCGCGCTGAATCGCCTGCATCTGCTCGTTGAGGTAGTACTCCTTTTGGGTCTTCTCCATCTGCTTCTTGACCCGGGTGCGAATCTTCTTCTCGACTTGGAGAATCTCGATTTCACCGTGCATCAGCTCGAACAGCCGCTCCAACCGGCTGATCGGATCGGCGTTCTCCAGTATCTTCTGGCGATCGTCGAGCTTGACCGAAGAGAGGTGCACCACGATGGTGTCGGCGATGCGAGAGGGATCGTCGATGCCCTGAATCGTCATCAACATCTCGGGGGGAATGTGTTTGTTCAGCTTGACGTAGGTCTCGAAGGTGCTCTGGACTGACCGGATCAGCGCCTCGACCTCGACGGAAGACGTCTGCTTTTCCTCGATCAGGTCCATCTCCACCTGAAAATACTTGGGGTTGGCCAAGTACCGCACGACCCGCGCCCGTTGCTTACCCTCGACCAACACCTTGACCGTTCCGTCAGGCAGACGAAACAGCTGAACGATTGTGCCCAACGTGCCCACGGTGAAGATGTCCTTTGGCGATGGATCGTTGATTTTCGCCTGTCGCTGCGCCGCGAGCAGGATGCCCTTGTCGCTGGTCATGGCGTCTTCCAAGGCGGCGATCGATTTTTCCCGCCCCACGAACAGGGGCACCACCATGTGTGGGAAAACGATTATATCGCGCAATGGTAAAAGGGGTACAGTACGCCCTTTGAACTCTTTTATTCGGTCCTCAATAGTGCCCATGGTTCTCCCAATTTTCGGAACGACAAAAAATCACAGAACAGATGAAAATGCGATGACTAGGCCGGTTTGGCTTTGTCTTTACCAAAGACAACGAGGGGTCTTTCGTGCTTGAAGATCGTATCTTCGTTGACCACCACTTCCTTGGGCGCGTCCATCGAAGGGAGATCAAACATCAAATCGAGCATGGCCGACTCGAGTACAGAACGAAGCCCCCGCGCGCCGCTCGAGCGCTTCATCGCTTCTTTCGCGACAGCCCTCAGCGCCTCCTTGGTGAACGTCAATTTCACATTGTCCATCTCCAGCAGTTTTTTGTACTGCTTTACAAGCGAATTCTTCGGTCTGACCAGAATCTCCATCAGCGCGTCTTCATCGAGCTCGTGCAGTGATGCCACCACCGGCAAGCGCCCGACAAATTCGGGAATCAGCCCGTACTTGAGCAGATCCTCCGGTTGTACCTCTTTGAGCAGCTCGCCGATGGGTTTTTCCTTGGCGCTCTTCACGTCCGCTCCGAAGCCCATCGTCTTTTTGCCGATCCGATTTTCGATGATCGACTCGAGCCCGTGAAAGGCACCCCCACAGATAAACAGGATGTTCGTCGTGTTCACCTGGAGAAAATCCTGCTGCGGGTGCTTGCGGCCGCCCTTGGGGGGCACGTTGGCCACGGTTCCCTCGATCAACTTGAGCAGGGCTTGTTGCACCCCCTCGCCGGAAACATCGCGGGTGATCGACGGATTGTCGCTTTTACGGGAGAGTTTGTCCACTTCATCGATGTAGATGATCCCCCGCTGTGCGCGCTCGATGTCGTGATCGGCGTTCTGCAGCAGCTGGACGATAATATTCTCGACATCCTCACCCACATACCCGGCTTCAGTCAACGCGGTCGCATCGGCGATGGCGAACGGCACGTTGAGCACCCGGGCCAAGGTCTTGGCCAGCTCGGTCTTGCCGCATCCGGTGGGGCCGAGCAGCAGGATGTTCGATTTTTGCAGCTCCACGTCATCGGTGTGCAGGTTGGAGTCGATTCGCTTGTAGTGGTTGTACACGGCGACCGAGAGCACCCGTTTGGCGTACTGCTGGCCGACCACGTAATCCTCGAGGGTATCTTTGATCTCTGCCGGTTTGGGCAGGCTCTTGCCCCCGGTGCGGGGCTCCTGCGCACCCAGCTCCTCAGCGATAATATCGTTACATAGACTGATGCACTCATCGCAAATGTAGACCGTCGGTCCTGCGATTAATTTGCGCACCTCTTTTTGACTTTTGCCACAAAAAGAGCAGCACAAAGTCGGGCGATCGGTTCCTCGTCCACGGCTCAAAACTCACCTCTTGCAAACAAGCTCATCAATTTCATTATAAATCTACAGGAGAAGCTGGCAAGCTGATCCCTTCCTCCCTACGAATCGTTGGACCGGGTCTTCATCACATCATCGATGATGCCATACTCCACGGCAGCATCGGCAGTCATAATGAAATCACGGTCCGTATCTTGTTTGACTTTCTTAATATCTTTACCGGTATGGGACGAAAGAATTTCGTTCAACCGCTCGCGCATGCGCAATATTTCACGCGCGTGAATTTCGATATCCGAGGCCTGACCGGTCACCCCACCGAGGGGTTGGTGGATCATCACCCGGCTGTTGGGCAGGGCCATCCGCCGCTCGGCCTGACCGGCGGCCAACAAAACCGCCGCCATCGAGGCGGCCTGGCCGATGCAAATCGTGGCGATGGGGCAGCGGATATACTGCATGGTATCGTAAATCGCCAACCCGGCGTTGACCGATCCGCCCGGGGAATTGATATACAAACTGATCTCTTTTTCCGGATCATCCGACTCCAGATAGAGCATCTGCGCCACCAGCAGGTTGGCCACCTCGTCGCCGATCGACGTACCGAGAAAAATAATGCGATCATTGAGCAGACGCGAAAAAATATCCCAGCTGCGCTCGCCGCGATGGGTCTGCTCCACGACTTGTGGATACGGGATAAAGCTGCCCGCAATGGTTGACGCGCGATCACTCATGAAAGGTCCTTTCATTTGCCGTCCGCTTCGGCCGGCTCATCTTCTTTTGACACGTCCTTTTCAATGATCTTAACCTTCGCTATCGCAAAATCAAACAATTTGCGCTCGAGCAGCTGATTGCGCATCTGCTCTTTATTCTCCTCTTTATTGTATTCCGCGCGCAACATGGGCAGGGGAATATTTTTATCCTTGGCCAAGGTCTCGATTTCCTTATCGATGTCGTCGTCGGTCACCTCGATTTTTTCGAGCCGAGCAAATTCTTTGGCAAACAGATGCTGATGAACCATCTCCCGCGCCGATTCACTCGCCTGTTCGATCATTTTCTTCTGTTCCTCGATTTCGGGCGATTTGCCGGTCATCTGCATCTGCTGGGCTTCCATATTCATTTGAATCGCTTGGGTCTGGCGTTCGAGCAGTCCCGGCGGGAGTTCCATCGGGTTCTTCTCCCTCAACGCTTTGAACAGCTCGTACATCACCCGCCGATCCTCGGTTTGGTCAATGCCCTTCCTGATGCCCTCCTCGATACTCTTCTCGAGGGCCTCCAGTGTATCGAACTCACCTAAATCCTTGGCAAATTCATCATCCAACTCGGGCACTTCGCGCCCTTGGATCGACACCACATTGACCAGGTATCGCACCCGCGCTTCATCGACCTCTTTTTTGGAGCCGAGGTCGATCACTTTTTCCTCGCCCACATTGAGACCGATCAACTGATCGTCGAATTGATCCCCAAACGGGCTGTCACCAATCGCCACACCCTGTTCAGCCGGGCCGAAAGACTGCCACTCTCCATCGTTCCACTGCTTCATCTGCAGCTTGAGCATATCCCCCTTCTGTGCCGGACGGGGTTCTTCCAGATCAATGACTTGGGCCATCGCCGATTGCAGCCGCTTCAACTCCCGCTGAATGTCATCTTGCTGCACGGGAATCACGTAACGGGTTATCTCAACGTCGTCGAAGGTGATCTGCTCCAGCTGGGGCTTCAACTCCACTTTGGCCACAAATCGATAGGCCTCCCCTTCTTTGACGTCTTGAGCGTCGATCTCGGGCTGACCGATCGCTTCCAGCTCGTGCTCTTCAATTGCGCCCTGCAGCGCGGTGGGCAGCACCTCTTTGAGAATTTCTCCCCCGAGGGTGGGGCCGAACATTCGACGCAACACCGAGCGGGGCACCCGACCTTTGCGAAATCCGCGGATCTTCGAGGTCTTGCCCAGGTTGGCATAGACCCGGTTATAGGCAGCGCTGATCTCTTCTTTGGGAATTTCCACATCGAGCTCGGCTAGGACCGGGCTTATTTTTTTAACGGTCGAAGTCACCAAATCACCTCCAAGTCCGCTGCACAACGCAGCTTGGTGAATCCGTAACTATCGTCGTGTTGGAAAAAGTGTCAAGCGGAGAGGTTCGGCAGAGCCTTTTTTGTGACCCATCGCGTTCCGCTTTGTCAAGATTGGCTCAAGCCGTGGGGGTAGGCAGGAGTGAGGCGTCCTTGGCCTGCTCCTGTTCGAGCAGCATTCCATAGCCCGCTTCGTACCCGGCGCGATCCGCGTGCCACAGATCGAGAAACTGCAGACCCATGCCCGCCGGAGAGGCATTTCCGTCAGTGTCGCCGAGTTGCTTGCGCCACACCACCTGCGCCGTGGCGACCACCTGCCCCCGGCCGAACGGGGGAGAGAAGGACACCTCGATCTTGGTTTGCAGGGGAAACGAGGTCAGGGTGCGAATGTACAGCCCGCCGAGATTGATATTGAACGTGAAGCCGAAAAACTGGTGCGTCCCGTCAATCGGGACAAAGGTAATGGGTGAGCCGTAGAGCACCCGGGGCGACCGTCTCACGCCGACCGGGGGCGGGGCGAGCAACTCGTTCATCAAGAAGGTCAGGCCCTGGGCATCAGCAGAAGCTTCGAACAGCTTGACCGGCGGATTCACCGGCATGCTGGCGCCCAATTCGTCCAGCCGCTCTTCAGGGGCGATCAAAATCCAAGGCATGACCCCTGCCTCCGGTTCCCGGGGATCGGTCGCTTGATTGACCCGATCGACCACTTCCTGATAGCCCAGCTCCACCGACACGAGCACGGCCCGGGCATCGACCTTTTCGATCGCCGTCTCCAACTCGTCCAGCGTGCCGGCAAAATGGGTATCGTACCCGTTGCGCCGCAACACGCTGCTCAGTCGGATGCGCTGGGTCCGATCCGGATGGGCCAGAATCACCTGACCGACCGGCGCCCGCACGGCTTTCCAGTTCTCTTCCTTGCGAATCGCCGAGACCAACGCGGAAAATTGGTGTTTGCTGCCATCGACGATATAGTCGTCCACCCCGTCGCAAAAGGCAGAGGCCAGCTCAGTGGGATCCGGATTGGGCACTCGGACGAAGAACGGCACCTCGTTGAGGCTCGGACTCTCGCGCAGGCGAGTGATGTGTTGGGCCCGATCGTCCATGTCCGAATCAAAGACGATGCCTGCCGGCTGTTGTTTGCCCAGCACCTTTTTGAGGTCGGTACCGTCCTTGATTCTGACTCTTTTGGGTGACAGTCCGGCAGAGTTGAGTGCGTTGGCCATGGCTGACGCATATGGCCCCGGATCGCCGATAAAAATGAAATCCTGATTCATGGGCTACCCTTTGCGAGCGAAAAACGACACTCTCATGTAATAAGAATACGGCGGGGGTAAGCAGTTCTTAACGCGCGGGCCGCAGATTCTGACAGGTCCGCGATGGGAGAACCCACCTCGATTCAACGGTGGTGCGCCGCTCGAACAGTCGGATCGGAAAGGAATTTGTGAGGTGAACTACTTGATGGTTGAATGGAGCAGATCATTGAGCGAGCGAAGCGACTCGACGAACTGTTCCCGCTGGGGATCGGGCATCTGCTCGAACAACGACTGATACCCTTCGCGTACCCGCTTGCGCCTCCGGCGCATCAGTTGGCGACCCGATTCAGTCAGCTCCACCATCACCACGCGCCCGTCGTAGGGACCGCGGACCTTGGTCACCAGCCCGGCCTTGGTCAACCGGGCGACCATCTCCGAGGTGGTGCTCTGCGCCGAACCGACGAGGCGACCCAGGTTGCCCACTGATATCGGCCCTTGATTGTGGATCACAGACAGGACTTTGTATTGGCCGTAGGAAATATCTTCTTGCACCTTGCTTCCACTGAGCAGATCCAACTGTCGCATGAGCTCTTGTGCTTGCTCCTCGACCATTTCAATGGGATCCGCAGTGACCTCTGCACTGGTGTTCATATTGCCCTTCCTCTCTGTAACGCCGTGATTTGATTACATTTCTGTCAGTCGACTCAGCAACTCACATACTTTATCAACCTATACCATGGATCTTGGAACTTTCAATAGTCAATTTTTTCCTTACAATTCATCTTGTTAGTCGATCAAGCAGGAGCTTTTCACAGCGCCCCTCTCAAAATAAAATTTGATCAAGTCCGGTCGAGCTCGCGGAGTATCCGGCACAACGATTTGCCGCAACGGGGATCGATCAGACGGTCGTCCAGCTCCACCAGTTGGACCAAGACAAAGCGGCGGTTCGTCAGTTGACCGTGGGGGATGGTGAGCTCCGGCGTATCGATGATCGTCTGATTGTACAGCAGAATATCGAGATCAATTTCTCTGGGACCCCACCGCGAGCGCCGCTGCCGACCCAGCTCCAGTTCGGCGCGTTTGAGCTCGTCCAACAGCGGACGCGGGCTTAACGAGGTTTGAACCTCTGTAACCGCATTGATGAAACGGGGCTGGTCAGCGACCCCCCAAGGATCGGTTTCCATGAACGAAGAGCAACTGATGACACTCATCTTGGGATGGGTGTCGAGCCACTGAATTGCCGCTCGAATCGTCGCTCGCCGTGCACCTAAATTGCTTCCCAGACCGATAAATGTTCGGGCGGCAGGGGGCACTAGAAGACGAACTCGACGGCCAATCGCCCACCCACCTCGGTCTGCAGATCCGGGTCGGCGAATTCTTCCTCGGGGTGCTTCTTTTCGCCGAAGATATAACCAAAGGCAGCGGTGGCCTCACCGGTGAGCCAGAGCCAATCCGTCAGGGGGTAGATCGCGCCGCCCGAGGCCGCCGCGGCCAGCCAATGGAGCGAGCCCCGACGAATCTCGATCCAGGTGTAGCGCAGTCCCGCGCTCGCCGTGAGCATCACCGGTCCGAACACTCGCCACGCCCCTCGGCCGCCGCCGAACGCCGCGACGTAAAAGCGCGGATCGGTCATCAAATAATCGTTAAAATAGTAGCCGCCGGTGCCAGCGATCGACAGGGCAAGCCAATCGAGGATCTCGTAATGACCCTGAAGGCCCACCGTCGCGACAATGCTGTCGGTTACGCCGGTCAAGGTGGCCGCACCACCCGCATGCGCTCCCAATCGGAGTCCGGAGAGCCACTCGGGGGGATCGGTCTCCTCCTCGGGTTCGGTGATGGGCTCATCTTCCAGCGATTCGTCGCCGTTCAACGAATTCTCTTTTTGCTGTTCTTCGACGATGGCACTAAGCATCGTAATCCGGTGCTTAACCTCATCCGCGTCATCCGCATCCGGATAGGTGTGCAGGTAGGTGTTGTAGTTTTCGATGGCCGCGTCGAGTTGACCGAGCTCTTCGTGGCAACGACCGATATTATAAATGATCTCCGGCGACTGGGTGAGGTCGAACGCTTGACGAAAGTACTGAATCGCCAATTCGTAATTCTGATCGGCAAAATGCTCCGAACCGGTGAGGAAGTGCGCCTTGGCTTGAGCCCGCTGGTCGGCGGTCAATTTTTTCGATTCGGATTTACTCGCCGGATCGTCGAACGCTGCTGCGCTCGATGACACAACTCCCCAAACGCCAATCGCCAAAACGAAGACCACCGATCGGCCCCGGGCTGCCAAAAATTGAGTGTCCATTTTTCTTTTTTACTTCAACTTCTCGGTTGCGAGCAAGCGATCTCCCCCCGGATCGGCATCGTTGACCTGGTGGGTCGTCGCGCGGGGCGGATCGCCAAACACCAGGTCGCCGAATTTCTTCAATGCATGAAAATCACCCC
Source organism: Myxococcota bacterium (assembly GCA_028278265.1). Classification (GTDB taxonomy): domain Bacteria; phylum Myxococcota_A; class Polyangia; order JAAYKL01; family JAAYKL01; genus JANQET01. The sequence continues at coordinate 38,551 of JANQET010000315.1, read as the reverse complement.
TCAGCGGGGGGGACCAGGCACTGTAGACCGGTTTGCGCCTCGTCACGTCCACCCGGAAAAAATTAGCCCGCCATTTGTCCCCTGCCGAGGGGGGCCGGTCACCGCCGCGGTCGAGTGCGGCAAAGGGAATCGCCAGCTCGGCCCGCCACCCCTTGTCCACATTCAATCGGTTATTCAACGACCCGTCGCGCGCCACCTTGACCTGCACGCCACTGGACCAGTCGTTTCTATTTTTGCGATAGGCCGGCAGGTAGGAATCGAACACCACCCCAGCCGGGCTGACCTGAATCTCGTAGTAGTGTTTCCCGTCCCCCTTGGGATCGAGGAAAATCTCGAACACGTCCTCTTTCCACAAGGTATCATCGTGATTTTTGAACCGGCTCTGCAGGTGGTCGTCCTCGGCCTCCATCGCCACATAGAGCGCTTTGGGGTTCCACAACAACCGCACCGCGGTCTTTTGCTCGACAGGTCGGCCGTTCATTGTCTGGCCGAACGGCGCGAGTCGAGCCGCCCCCTGCCACACCGCTTCATCGGCGAATCGGCCGTCGATCGTCGGCGCCACAGCGGTATAGGGCACTTCAACCGCCCGGGCCGGGGCCGGGTTGGTGGTGATGCGCGGACCTCTGGCCCGTTGAGCATCATCGGCTGAGCCGCTGCGGATGGGCATGCGATCCTCTTTTTTCCAGAGGCCGACCCTCAGCTCGAGCACCGGTGAGCTCCAGGCCGGAGGGATTTCGATCAACTGCCGATCGCGGATTACATCACCGGGGCGCCAGTGCTCGGGCTGGAAATTGGTACGGATAGCCCCCTGCTTATCCTGGTTGAGACGAGAGGTTCCTTCGTCGTCAATGACGTGTGTAAACAGCCGCCATCCCGGGCCGGTGGCCTTTGTGCAGGACCAATACCAGGTGACTTCCACCCTCTGTCCCGGCGCGACTCGCCGAGATTTGATGTCATAGCCCAACAGGCGCACCTTGCCGTCAAAATCCACATCGAGCGTCTGGTCCATCTCGGCCGGTGGGGAGGAGAGCAGGTCTTCGCCGACCTGATCCCGCTGGTCGGTGGTCACGTTGAGCGCGGGCTCCAAACAGCCGGCGAAGATCATCACTGCGACGACCAGCGCCCCGCTGTGGATGCTGCGTCCAGCTGTAGATACCGGCACCTCTGCATCAATTTGAGCTCGCGGCGCCATCGCCCTATCTCCGGCTCTTCTTGCGGGATTTCTTGGCCTGCTTCCGCTTGGCCTTGGCTTTCGCCTTGCTACTGGCGGACTTGATCTTTCTGCTGCCGGGGGCTCCCTGGTTTGCCACCGCTGCCTGCAGCATCTCCTGGCCCAGTCCTTCCATCGGGCTTCCCGGCATGCCGGGCATTCCGGGCATCCCGCTCCCCAGCTGGCCCTTGAGCTTGTTGGCCATCGCCAGCTGCTTCATCCCCGGAATTTTTCCCATCAAGCCGGCTTGGGCCCCGATGTTGCCCATCATGTCCTTCATCGTGTTGAATCGTTCGAGCAGCCCTTTGACGTCCTTGACTTCGCGCCCCGACCCCTTGGCCACCCGCTCGATCCGATTGGGCTGCTTGTTGAACAGGGTCACATCCAGCCGCTCTTTCTTGGTCATCGATTGAATGATCGACTCGATCTTGACCAGCTCCCGATCATCCACATTCAAATCATCGGGCATGCCGCCTGGAAAGAAGGGCAGCTTCTCCATCAGGTCGCTCAACGAGCCCATCTTTTTGATTGCCCGAATCTGCTCCAGAAAATCGGTCATCGACAGCTGGCCCTTGAGCATCCGCTTGGCGTCCCGCTCGGCCTTCTCCGTATCGACCACTTCCTCGAAATCTTTGACCAAGCCGACCACATCGCCCATGCCCAGAATGCGTGACGCGAGGCCGTCGGGACGGAACTCCTCGAGCTTGTCCAGCGCCTCGCCCATACCGAGAAATTTGATCGGCGCGCCGGTGGCTTCTTTAATCGATAGGGCCGCACCTCCGCGGGCATCACCGTCGAGCTTGGTCAGCAACACCCCCGACAGGTTCAACCGCTCGTGAAATTCCCGCGCGGTCTTCACCGCGTCCTGACCGATCATCGCGTCGGCCACCAGAAAGATATTTTTCGGCTTGACCGTCTTTTTGATGTCAAACAGCTCTTGCATCAGCTGCTCGTCCACGGTCTGGCGTCCGGCCGTGTCGAAGAGCACCAGGTCGCGGCGCCGCTGCCGGGCCTCCCGCATCGCCTCTTCGCAAATCTTGACCGTCTCCTTGCTGCCGGGTTTGGAGTAGACCGGAATGTTCAACCGATCGCCGAGGATCTGCAGTTGCTCAACCGCAGCCGGGCGATAGACGTCGGCGGCGACCAACAGGGGTTTGTGCCCCTTTTTCTCCAACAGGCGGGCCAGCTTGGCGGTCGAGGTGGTCTTACCCACACCGTTGAGACCGACCATCATCACCCCGGTGGGGGTGCCCTTGGGGGCCATCGACAGCTCCGTATCCACCGGTCCCATCATCTGGGTCAATTCGTCCTGGCAGATTTTTACAAACGCGTCGGATGGCGAAATCTTGACTTTTTTGCCCTTGGACTTGGCCGAGAGCGGCACCACCTCCCCGATCGCTTTTTCGCGAACGCGGGCCAAGAACTCTTTGGTCAACTTCAGGTCAACATCTGCTTCGAGGAGGGAGAGGCGAATATCGCGAATGGCGCTGTCGATCACCTTGTCATCGATCTCTCCGACGCCACTGAACCGATTGCGAGCTTTGCGAAAGCCCTTGGTTAATGTCTCGAACATTTAACAATCACTCCGGTAACTTTGCATGCGTTGCATGCGTTACTGCCCCGCACGCAACGCATGCGGTGAATGTGAGCCGGGCCCTGACGGTGAGCGCTTGTGGTGTAGCACACTTGACAAAAGTTGACCAGTATGACGACTAAGGATTAACGACAGCCAGAGGAGGGACGCTATGGCTCGATTTGCCTGTCTGCTGCGCGGGATCAACGTGACCGGCAAACGGAAAATCAAGATGACCGAGCTCGTGAATCTCTGTTCCTCGCTGGGATTCCTGAACATCAAAACCTATCTGCAAAGCGGCAATATCGTCCTTTGCACGGACACCCCTCAAGCAAAGCTCGGCCCCCTGCTCAGCGAAGCGATCGACCAATCGTTCGGCTACCCGGACGTGGACGTAATCGTCCGATCGGTGGCCCAGTTCGCAGCGATTGTCGATGGCAATCCGTTCGTCGACCGGGGCGCCGATCCCAAGAGCCTGTACGTCACTTTTATCTCGAAAAAAGCGGGTCCCGGGGCACTGGCCACCATCGATGCCACCGCGTACCGCCCGGATGAGTTCGCCCCGGGACCGAGCCCGTTGGCGGTTTATGTTCACTGCCCCAACGGGTATGGGCGCACCAAGTTGAGCAACCAATTTTTCGAGCGCAAGCTGGGACTGTCCGCCACCACGAGAAACTGGCAAACCACGAACCGGCTTTACGCGCTCTTAAACGACTGATAAATTCTATTTACTTACAACCAGCGTTCGACGGACACAGCGAGGAGGTGATTCGTGGCATTCGGTATCGGTGTCTTTGTCTGTGACTGCAAAGGACTGGTCTCCAATCACGTGAGGACCCCTGATCTCGTCGAACACGCGAGGCAACTTCACGGGGTGCGATTCGCCGATCAGGCGGATCTGTTGTGCACCGAACAGGGCCTCGGCGCTGCGCTCGGCAAACTCGTCGAGCAGGGATGTGATCGGATGCTCTTTGCCGGGTGCTCTCCCCGCTCGGCGCTCAAGTTCCCCGAGGAACGGTTGACCCATCTGATGCAGGGGCTGGGACTCTGTCCCGACCTGTTGGAAGTGGCCAACATTCGCGAGCAGTGCGCCTGGCAGCACACGGACGGGGACGCTGCCACGGGCAAGGCAATCGATCTGCTGACCATGGCTCACGCGCGCTTGAAAACCAGCGAGGCCGCACCGACGGAGGTGCCGATCGCCCGTCGGGCACTGGTGGTCGGCGGTGGGCCGGCCGGTTTGCAGACGGCTCGGGATCTCGACGCGGCCGGCATCGAAGTGACCCTGGTCGAACAGAATTCATATCTCGGGGGCCACTTGTGCCAGTTTCCGCGGATCTTTCAAACCGAGGGTTGGCCCTCGGTCTGTGACGGCTCCTGCGTCGGTCCGGTGCAGGCAAAAGGAGCGCTGCTCTCCGACACCATCACCACCCTCACCGGAACCACCGTCACCGGGGTCGAGCGAGCGGACGGCAACTTCAACGTGACCCTGCGCTCGGCGGCGGCCTTCGTCGATCCGGATTTGTGCCTGGCCTGCCGCGCGTGCGCCGAAGCGTGTCCGGAGAGCACCATCCGCCGCTTCGACTGCGGATTTTCCAAGCGAAAGGCGATCGACAAGGATTTCGAGCGGGCCCTGCCCGATGTCCACACCATCGATCAACAGGCCTGCACCATGTGTGGGGATTGCGTGCCGGTGTGCCCGACCCAGGCGATCAATCTGGGGGCTGCGGCCACCGAACAGACCCAGGCGTTCGGCGCCGTGTTCCTGGCCACCGGATTCGACCCGCTGGATCTCTCCGGGCAGGATGAATACTCGAAACAACACCCCAACGTGGTGACCAGCCTCGAGTTCGAGCGGCTGATGGACCGGGGCGTGGTGCGACCCTCAGACGGGGAGGAGCCCGAAACCGTGGTCTTTGTGCAGTGCGCCGGCTCCCGTGCCGGGCCCGATAAAGAAGGGTCCGGCGTGCCTTATTGTTCCAAAACCTGTTGTGCGGTGACGGCCAAGCAGGTCGATCGCCTGCTGGTGGCCCAACCGATGGCGGAACCCCAGGTGGTCTACTATCGGGACATGCGGACCTACGATCGGGCCCTGGAAGCCCTTTACCAGAAGCTCAAGTTCTCCGGTGTCGAGTTCGCCCGAGGGGAGGTGACCGGGATCAAGGCCACCGATGACGACTCCCTCGAGCTGACCGTCGCGTCCTGCGTGGATGACGAAGATGAACCCCAGGGAGAGCCCAGCACCCTGGACGCGGATCTGGTGGTGCTCGCCGCAGCGCAAACCCCGGCCGGCGGAGCAGGTGAGCTGTACCGCATGTTCGGGGTAATGACCGATCGGCACGGTTATCCGGTGGAGAACCAACCCCGGCTGTTCCGACCGACCGAATCGCTGGTCGACCGGGTCTACGTGGTGGGTGCGGGCAGCGGCCCCAAGGTCATTCAACAGGCCTGCGAGCAGGGGAGCGCTGCGGCGATGAGGGCCTTGCCCGCACTGCAGGAGGGGACCGTTACTCCCCTCAAACATGCCAGCCGGATCCACCCGGAGCGGTGCGCCAAATGCCGCATTTGCGAAACCGTTTGCCCCCACGGAGCGATTCGCATGACGGAGACCGGGGCGATCAGCGATCCGGCCTTTTGTCAGACCTGCGGGTTTTGCGCGGCGGCCTGCCCGGCCCACTCGGCCGAGTTGTGCAACTTCACCGACGAACAACTCTTGGCCCAGGCCGACGTGGCCTTTGCCAACGCCAACCCGCAAGACCCCAAAATCCTCGCCCTGCTCTGTTACTGGTGCTCGTACAGCGCCGCCGATTTTGCCGGAATTCACCGCAAAGACGCACCGGTCAACTATCGGGCCGTGCGGGTGCGATGCTCGAGCTCGGTGAACACGGCGCTATTGCTGCAAATGTTCAAATTGGGGGTCGACGGCATCCTCGTCGCCGGCTGTCCCGAACGGAGCTGCCACCACCTGTGGGGCAACTTCGTCGCCGACAAACGAATCGAACTGGCGCGGGCCCTGCTCGGCCAGCTGGGGCTGAGTCAGAGCCGGTTGCGCTTCGAGTATATCGGCGCGCCGATGCAGGCCAAGCTCGTGGAAACCCTGACCAAAATGACCGCCACGCTCAAAGAGTTGGGCCCCAACCCGATGGGCACCGCATCGGCGGAAGCGACGGTGGGATGAGGAGGCTTTAGATGGCTGAAAAGGTAACCCTTGCCGTGAGCTGGGCCGCCGCCTGCGGGGGCTGTGACGTCTCCATCCTCGACATGGAGGAGCGGGTGCTGGCCCTGGCCGAGCTGGCGGAAATCGTCTATTGGCCGGTGGCCCTCGATTTCAAGCGTTCAGATCTGGCCGCCCGACCGGACAACAGCGTGGACATCGGCCTGTTCAACGGCGCCGTGCGCACCGCTGAACAACGAGAGGACGCCGAGCTGTTCGCCGCCAAGTGCAAAGTACTGGTCGCCTTCGGATCCTGTGCCTGCTTCGGCGGCATTCCAGGTCTGGCCAACCTGGCCCCCAAGACACAACTGATTGAAACAGTGTACCGGGATACCCCATCGACCGACAACGCCGAAGAGATACGGCCCCAAACCGAGTGCACGATCGATGGCCAGACGCTGACCCTGCCCGCCCTGTGGGAGACCGTCAGCAGCCTCAATCAGGTGGTCGAGGTGGATCTCTTTGCGCCGGGCTGTCCGCCACCGGGGGAGCGGGTGGGTGAGTTGTTTGACGCGGTGGCCCGGTTTGCCCAATCGGGAAGCCTGCCACCACCCCAAACGGTACTGGCTTCGGACAAAGCGCTCTGCGACTCCTGTCCCAGGGCCGAGACGCGAACCGCCGAGCGGATGGCCCGAATCGTCCGTCCCCATGAAATCACCGCCGATCCTTCCCGTTGTTTTCTGGACCAGGGCCTGCTCTGTTTGGGGATAGCCACCCGCGGGGGTTGCTCGGCCACCTGCATTGAAGCGAACATGCCGTGTCGCGGCTGTTTCGGACCTACCGCCGAGATGCTCGATTCCGGCGCCGAGGCGCTCTCCGCCATCGGCACCCTGGCCGGGGAGGCCAATGAAAACGATGTGGCACCCCACCAGATGAAAAAAACCGTCAAGAGCATCGTCGATCCGGCCGGCACGTTCTACCGATTCGGCCTGCCCAAAGCGATCATCAACCAGGGGATGAACGACAAACCCAAAAAGGATTCGCCGTGACAAAGACAATCACCATATCGCCGATCACCCGGCTCGAGGGTCACGGCAAAATCGATATCCTGCTCGACGACCGGGGTCAGGTCCAAGACGCTTACCTGCAGGTGGTGGAGTTGCGGGGATTCGAGAACTTCTGCGTCGGGCGTCCGGTGGAGGAGCTCCCCCGCATCATGCCCAAGATTTGCGGCGTGTGCCCCGGCGCTCACCACATGGCCTCGGCCAAAGCCTGTGACGCGGTGTACGGGGTCACCATCCCAGGGGCAGCGAAAAAATTGCGCGAGCTCTACCTCTGCGCCCATCTGGCCCACAGTCACCTGTTGCACTTTTTCGCCTTGGCCGCCCCGGACTTCATCCCCGGCTCGGCAGCCCCCAAGGCCGAACGCAACCTGCTGGGGCTAATCAAGACAGCCGGCCTCGATTTGGGACGGGAAGTGCTGCGGCATCGGGGATACGCCCAAAAGATACAGGGCATCATCGCGGGACATCCGATTCACCCGGTCGCCGCTCTGGCCGGAGGGATGGCCAAGCCGATCACAGGGGAGGAGCGCGGCGAAATCGAATCGATGGCCCGGAGCTTGGCCAGATTTGCCGCGCAGGCGTTGGACATTTTTGAAAGTAAAATTTTGGTCGATCCCCAAAACACCGATTTGTTTCACGACGAGGCCTTTGCCCTCAACACCCACTACGCGGGTCTGGTTGACGAGCAGGGGCGGGTCAATTTTTACGACGGCACCGTGCGGGTCGTCGATCCGGCGGGCGAGCAGGTGGCCGAATTCAGTGCCGACGGGTATCTCGATCATCTTGCTGAAAAGGTGGTGCCCTGGTCCTACCTCAAGCTGCCCTATCTGAAGAACGTGGGCTGGCAAGGGCTCACCGATGGACCTGCGAGCGGCGTCTTTCGGGTCAACGCCCTGGCCAGGCTCAACGTAGCCGACGGGATGGCCACTCCCAATGCCCAAAGTGCCTACGAACGCTTCTTCGTGCACTTCGGTCACCGGCCGGTGCACCAGACCATGGCCTATCACTGGGCCCGGCTGATCGAGTGCCTGTACGCTGCCGAGCGGGTGGTCGAGTTGGCAGTGGACGAGGAGGTTCTCGACACCCATGTGCGTACCGTCCCCAGTAACACACCCAAAGAAGGGGTCGGCGTGGTCGAAGCGCCGCGGGGAACTCTCTACCACCACTATCGGACCGACGCACGGGGCATTGTCACTGCGGTCAATCTCATCGTGGCCACCGCTCAGAACAACGCGGCGATTAACCTCTCGGTGAAGAATACGGCCAAAATCCTCATCGACGGGGGTGAAATTTCCGACGACCTGCTCAACCGGGTGGAGATGGCCTTTCGCGCCTACGACCCGTGCCTGGCCTGCGCCACCCACGCTCTACCCGGAAAGATGGCCCTGGAACTGACCCTCTACCAGCACGGCAAACCGTTGCACCGACTGCGCCGGGACGGAACATGAAAACACTGGTGGTCGGTATCGGCAGCACCATCCTGACCGATGACGGGGTCGGGGTGGTTGCGGCGCGGGAGATTCAACGCCAATTGTCCGCCGACCGGATCGACGTGCTCGAACTGGGGACCGCGGGAATCGCCCTGCTGGACTACATCGGCGGGTATCAACGGGTTATTTTGCTGGACGCGATGGTCACCGGTGCGCCCCCGGGGACCGTGCACCAACTGACCGGTGAGGCCTTCACCAAGTCGGCCCACCTGGGCAGCGCCCACGAGGCCGATTTACCCACCGTACTGGCCCTGGGGCAGCGCCTGTTTCCCGGCAAGATGCCCCACGAGGTGGTCGTCATCGGGATTGAAGCACAAGAGTTGACCGAGTTCAGTGAAACACTGACGCCGGCCGTCGCGGCGGCCCTGCCCGCGGTGGTTTCCGCAGTCGAGTCGTTGCTAGACGGGTGTTAACTCCGCCCGGGACGCATCGACACGGAGCACCACCTCGGCGCCGTGTACAAAGGGATAGTTACGGGCCCCGTGGGCCGCGGGATAGTTGGCGGCCACCGGAATCCCCAGCGGTTGGATGTTGCACAGCACTGCCTCTTCGGCGGTCACACTGTCCGGACCGGGCAGGCAGTTCGTCCACTGGCCGAGCACGACGCCCCCGAGCTGCCGCAACCATCCGCACCGGTGGAGTTGGATGAGACAGCGGTCCAGCCGGTACGGTGCCTCGCCAACGTCCTCGATGAACAGAATCGCCCCGGCCAAACACTCGGGGGATAGGGTTCCGCACAGATGGGCCAGGACGGTCAAGTTGCCGCCGATGAGCGGGCCGCTGCTCCGACCCGGCGAGCGCGGTTGAAGATCCGTCGGAGGACGCCACTTTCGGCCGGCGAGAAGATCGATCCCCGATTCGAAATCCCCTTTTTTTGACGGGTCGTACCGGGCGATCATCGGACCGTGAATCGACAACAGCCGAAACCGATCCCACAGCTGCATCAGCACTGCCGTAAAGTCCGAGCTGCCCACCAGCCATTTCGGTGAGCTCCTCAGCCCCTCCCACTGCACCCGATCGAGAATCCGCGTCGTGCCGTACCCGCCGCGCGCCGCGATCACCGCCCGGACCTCCGAGGAATCGAGCGCCTGCTGCAGAGCGGTGCTGCGCTGGTCATCCGAGCCTGCCAGGTAACCGTCCCGCGACAACAGGTGAGGTGCCTCGGCAACCGGGTGATGGGTCTTCAGCCAGGTCAGCCCGGGGGACAGCGCCGTCGCTTCGATTGGCCCGGCCGGGGCGACCACGGTCACGGTTTCGTCGGCGTGCACCGGCGGTGGGATCAGGGGATTCATCAGCCGGCGGTGGGATCGCCGCAGCTCTCGAGCAGATTCAGCACGAATTCTTCGATCAACTGAGCCAATTGGGGATCCTGGCTGACCAGGCTGGCGTGCTTGTTGATCATCGCGTTGGCCCCCGGCGCCGAGGCGAGGCGTTGCAGCGCGGCAAAGAGCTCCCGGTCGGTGGCCGGCAGACTCAGCACGGCTTGTAGGGCGGTGCGCACCTTGGTCTCGCCTTTCTCGAAGGTGGCCGCGTTGTAAACCTTGACCAGGGCACCGTCGACCGCCTGGTCCGCGAGCAGGTTTTTCATCATCACGGTCAGCTCTCGCTTGGTTGTCTCGTGGCCCAACACGTCGGCAGCCAAGCCGCGGATAGCAAGGGTCAGGGAATCGAGGCGGCCCACCCCGAGCATGAATTTCTCGACCTCGGTGTTGGCGGTCCCCTGACAGTTCTGAATCCATTTTTCGACCCGCAACGCCATATCCGCCTGATCCCCGGCGGCGGAAATGCGCAAGGCCACCCCTAAAATCTTTTTGGTCACCCGGGCAGACAGGTTCTCCTCGACGCCGAGTGCGGCGATTTTGGCTTGGACCTTGAGCGCCGGGCCAAAATCCTTGAGCAGTGCGCCCGTGCGTTTGTCCTTGAGCACATTGTTCTGGATGTAGTCGACCAGCACGGGTACGGCGACTTTTTGGGTGTCTTCCTTCACTTTTCGCTTGAAGGCATCCACCCCGCCGGCCTTGATCACCTTCCAGCCCAAGGTGAGCTTGTTGGTGAACCCCTTGGTCGCCCGATCCCTGATCTGGTCCAACCGTTTTTTTACTTCGGCATCTTTGAGGATCGCGTCGGTCAGCTTTTTCGATTGCTGTTTGACGTTTCCGTCATTGGTCAATGCGGATCCGAGATTGGACCCCAACTCCTTGGCCAACGCGCCGACCTTGGCCGAAAGCTCGGTGCCGAGCCAATTTCTGATGCGGTTTTCGGCCGAGACAACTGAAGGGTCCGCCGCTCCCGCATCGGGCTGCGCCTCGTCAGGTTTGGGTCCGGTACCCTCGGGTTGTTTGGCGCCGCAGCCGATTGAGCAAAGCGCAAATAGAACGGCACATCCCAGTTGGATCGATACTTTCATTGGGTTCTCCTCCAGCACTCGATTACGCGATGTTAAACAACTAGTTTAGCTCAACTTTAAACAAAGGACGAATGATGGCAATCTTTATTCGCTACGCCCGGTTTCCCGGCTCAGGGCGAGCTCCAGTGCCATCACCACCGCATCTTCACCGGTATCGGTATAATACCCCCGCCGCACATCCAGCGCTTTGAAGCCGAATCGATGATACAGGGCTCGGGCGTGTTCGTTGGAAGCGCGGACCTCGAGAATGATCTCCTCGAACGACTCCCGCTGCGCGGTCTCGACCAGATCGGTCATCAGCAGGGTCCCGATACCCGACCGCCGCCACCGGGGATGGACCGCCAGATTGAGCAAATGCAGTTCGCTGACCACGGTCCAATACACCATAAACCCGACGACCGTCTCGTCGGTGCAGGCGGCACGAACCCTCGACCAGCTTCGCTTGGCGATCTCCTCGGCCAGGACAAATTCCGGCCAAGGTGACGAAAAAGATCGCTGCTCAATGCCGAGAATGGCGTTCAAATCCTCCAAGGTGGCGGGTCGAACGTCATACCGTAGCGAGTCGATCGACCGTCCCGTCAGGCCATCCCGGCGGACCTTGTGGCTCATCTGAATATCCGAATCTGATCCACTGCGACGATGCCTGCGAGCCATTTCTCGAGGGCTGCTTTTCCCGGACCGTCGGTCTGCTCCTCGGCATAGCGGACCTGGGCCACGGCGAGTAGTGCGTTCTTGGCCCATTGGTGTAGGTAATCCCTGCTCACGCCATATCGCTGGAGCAGACGCTCCATCGCGTACTCCCCACCGGCAAGTCCAGTGAGCTTTTGTTCCAGGGAGAGTACCTGTGACGGATCGACGACTTCCTCCAGCCGCTTGGCGCGATTGGCCAACACCCGAATCAACAGCGCCTGCTTGCGCGCCTGTTTGCGAAGTGCTTCATCCACCACCCGGTTCGACCCCATCGGACCGAACCGACTGAGCTGCAGAAATTCCCCTTCGAGGGCCACTTCGCTGAGCAGGATCGGAACCGCCGCCGCATCATCGGCCGGTCGTCCCCCGGCGAGGACGCTGATGCCGTCCAACAATACCGCATCGTCCGGGGGATCCGCCTCTGCAGGTACAGGTCGATAACAGGTGAATAAAACAAATGCCGCGGCGATCAATCGGCGCCCCGAAATGGGAAATCGAGTCACCTTTTTTACTCCGATCAGCTGTGTCTGCCGTGTCGGGGATCCCGTCGATTGCGCAGGAATTCCAGGAACGCCACAGCAATCGGCAGCTCACGCGTGGGCACCACATCGAGCAGCTCGCGGGCTCGGGCTCGGAGATCCTGTGTCCCTTCGTGTCGCGGGGCGCGGGTGTATTCCGCACGGGGGGAAGACTCGCTCTCACTGACCTCCCAGGGGGGGCTGTTGGTGGCTTCGACCCGCTTGCTCTTGAGCCATTGTTGCATGTGATCTCTCAACCTGGCCGAGCGTTTGTTGAACCAGCGCTCCCGCTCTGACGGGTACCCCACCAAGACATCTTTGAACCGGCGAAAGGCGCCCTTACCGTCAATAGCGATGTTGAGCTTGTCCTTGAGGGTGGGCTCCTCGACCATCTCGATGAACTCTTCCATCCAATGGTATTGATCTCGAGATGAAATGGGTTCGATGTAGATGAAATCGGGACTGGTTTCCGCCTGTTTGAGCCGCGCTTCCGAGTTTTCGGTCCCTTCGAAGACGCGGATCACATCGCCGGTGACTGTGTTTAGAAAACTGTGTAATTCCGGTGAATTATTCTCTAATGCAGCTTCAAGTTCAACCCAGTCCAAGGCCACCTTAGTCATGACAGTATCCGAATCGCCACCCCGATCGCCGGCCGGAGCAGGAGGTGAAGCTTCCTCCCCGGTCGACGAAAACCCTTCGCTTTCATTGCTCACGTCGTCGTGGGGTCCTTCGCTTCCCTCCTTCTCGCTACTGTCGTTAAAATCCGAGGGCTCATCCGCTCCAACTGACGACTGCGAACTGTCCAACGCCGGGTCCGTCTCCGATTCGTTAATAAAATCAATAGTCATGCTTTCCTCTCCTGTTAAGTACCTTAGTACTAACAATGGCGACAAATGGCGAGCCATTTTTATGCGCTATTCGGTACGGGTCGCTATCTTGAAACAACCCGAATGTTTCGCCCTCCAAACAGCACATCGCATAATATATTACTTATACCGTACATTGCTGACAATAAAATGTCGGTCATAAGTTTTTTTTCTTAACAAAGATGCGTCGTAATTGATAGTCCAGATTCTCTCCCCGGTTCGGACATGTCAATCGTGAATTGATATATCTGCGATCGCACGGCGATAGGCATTGATGAGCATCTCGGCCGCCGCTTCGATCTGTGCGGAAGTGCTCGACCGACCCAAGCTGAGCCGCACCGAACCCAGTGCCACGGCCGCGGGAATCCCCATCGCCACTAACACTGCTGACGGAATCTCGGTGCCTCCTTCGTGACAGGCGGCGCCGGTTGAGGCGGCGAGACCGTCCGCCCTAGCCAACACCGCACTACCACTGATGTCAGGAAAGGAAAGATTCAAGGTATTGGGTAAGCGATCGACGGGATGGCCGTTCAATTTGGCTTGGGGAATTTCGGTCTTGAGACGTCGCCACAAATCGTCCCGCAGCGCCCCCACCCGACCCATCTCGGTGCCCATCGACTCTATCGCCAGCGCGCAGGCTTCGCCGAACCCGACGATGCCAGGCACGTTTTCGGTGCCCGGACGGCGCCCCCCTTCGTGCCCCGCACCGGCCATCAGGGGGGCAAGCTCGGTTCCCCGTCGCACGTACAGCGCCCCAATCCCCTTGGGGGCATAGAATTTGTGACCGGCTACTGAGAGCAGGTCAACCCCTAGCTCATCGACACGTGTGGGTATTTTTCCAACTGATTGGGCCGCATCGCAATGGACCATCGCTCCCACCCGATGGGCCGCTTCCGCAATTCGAGCAATCGGCTGAATCGTGCCGGTTTCGTTGTTGGCGTGCATCACCGTGACCAGGGCAGTGGATTCATCGAGCCGGTCGATCAACCGATCCACGTCGACCACGCCGTCTCCATCCACCGGCAAGCGATCCACGGTCCATCCCCAAGCCTCGAGCGCCTCGCACGGTCGAATTGTGGCCGGGTGCTCGATGACCGAGGTGATGATCTTCTTCCGATCATCTCTCGCAGCAGCGATACCTCGAATCGCCTGGTTGTTCGCCTCGGTGCCCCCGGAAGTGAAGACGATTTCCGACCGATCGCAGCTCAGCAGCTCGGCGACCTTGTCCCGCGCCAGCTCCACCGCCTGGCGGGCAGCTCGTCCCAACGGATGGCCGCTGGAGGGATTGCCGAACTGTTCAGTCAGATAAACCGCAATCTGCCGGGCAATCGACTCGAGCACCGGGGTGGTCGCGTTGTAATCGAGATAGATGAGCTCCTTCATCGTCACACCAATTTGTAGCCCTGGCCGTAGACGGTCAGGATGTGTTTGGGCGCAGCGGGATCCGGTTCGAGCTTGCGCCTAAGCTTGAGGATGAAATTGTCCACCGTGCGATTGGTCGGGTTGGCATCCAATCCCCAGACGCTGTCGAGGATATGATCGCGGGTAACCGTCTCTCCCCGACGCTCGTCGAACAGTTGCAGTATTTGCACCTCATAAAAGCTCAGCTGAAATTGCTTGCCCCGCAGCGATGCGGTTTGGGAAGCCACGTCCACCGTTGCCTCCCCCACGTTGATAATCGACGACGGACGGCGTTGGGCCACTGCCACCCGGCGAAAAATCGTCCGCACCCGGGCCAGCAGCTCCCCAATGGAAAACGGCTTGATCACGTAATCGTCGGCACCGGATTCCAATCCGCGGATGATGTCGTTCTCCTGGGATCGGGCCGAAAGGATCAGGATTGGAACAATTTTATCGCGCCGTCGGATCTGCTCGCAGACTTTGTACCCGTTCATCCCCGGCAGCATCAAATCGAGAATGATCAGATCGGGATGCCGGTCCGCGGCCATCGCAATCCCCTCTTCACCAGAACTCGCCGCGATCACTTCGAAGCCCTCGAAGCCGAATGCGTCCTGCAGGCCCAGGACCAGATCCTCCTCATCTTCGATAATCTGAATCAGGCGCTTTTTGTCTCGTTGTTCCATGTTGTGAGGGTACACGATGGACGAGCCGCGGTGAAGCCCGCTTCTGTTCGCCTTACTGCAACAGTTTTATCAGCACTGCTTTTTGCGCGTGGAGCCGGTTCTCCGCCTCGTCGAACACCACCGACTGAGGCCCGTCGATCACCTCGTCGGTGATCTCCTTTCCCCGTTCGGCGGGCAGGCAGTGCATGACGATGGCATCTTTTTTGGCCCGGGCGACGAGCCCGGCGTTGATCTGAAAAGCGCGGAGCATGTCTGCCCGTTTTTCGGCGAGGTGCTTTTCGCCCATCGAGGCCCACACGTCGGTATAGATGACATCAGCGTCCTCGACCGCCTCGGCCGGATCGTGACAGATACGCACCGAAGACAATCCGGCCCGTTGGGTTTCTTCGACAATGGCTTTGTCCGGCAACGTGTCGGGGGCGGTTCCGATGCGCAAATCCATCGGAATCCGTTGGGCCATCTTCATCCAGGAATTGGTCATGTTGTTGCCGTCGCCCAAGTAGGTGATGGTGAGATTGTCGATGGTACCCTTGTGTTCCAAAATGGTCTGCATGTCGGCCATCAGCTGGCAGGGATGGAGCAGATCCGTGAGCATGTTGACCACTGGCACATCCGCGTGTCGGGCCAGCTCAACCACATTCTGATGGGAAAACGTGCGGATGCAGATCGCCGCGAAATAGCGGGACATCACCTTGGCCACATCGTGAATCGACTCCCGTTTCCCCAGATCAATCTCCTTATCGGTGATGTACACCGCGCTACCACCCAACTGCCGAAAGCCGACCTCGAACGAGCACCGCGTGCGCAGGGACGGTTTGTGAAAGATCAACGCGCCGACTCCGCCCTTCAGCACATCGAGCTGCTCACCGGCCTTGGTCTTGGCCTTTACCTCAACCGCCAGGTTGAGATTCTCCCTGAGTTCATCACCCGTAAAATCGGTCACTGATATAAAATCGCGTTTCATTCTACCCTTCTTTCTTTGTCTCCCGCTCAACTGATCAACATCACGAAAATGCACTTGTTTTTACCCTTCCTTGTCGCTCAACATCTCGATCGCATCTTTGGCCAGCTGACCGAGGGTCCACTCGGTCGTATCGTCATTTTCATCTTCACCGATGGAGAGCACCCTCGTGTCCTCCACCAGCGTTTGCAGGGACGGGACCGCAGACGGTTCGCCCACTTCGACCAACGCCTCGACGGCCAGGCTAACGGTTTCAACATCTTCGAGCGCGAGAAACCGCTCGATCACCGCGACCACCTCCGGATCATCGAGCTCGACTAGGACGGCCAGCATCTCTTGGGCAAACGGACCGGACTTCTCGAGCGCGGCGGCGATGGCCGGTTCAATCTGACTGAGCTCATCGTCGGCCAGCTGGTACAGTGCTTCGGCGCTGAGCAGGCGAATGTCCGGATTGTCGTGCCCCAGTCCCAGGCTCAACGGTGCCGCGCAAAGTTTGCCGGGTAAATCGGTGAGCAGCTCGACGATGCGCACGGTGCGCAGGCTCACCGGGCTCGTATCCGTCGTTTCCCGGAGCGCCTCTTCGAACAGCTCGACGAGCACCTGTTGACGCTCGTTTGCGGCAAAACCAGAAAATTCATCCTTTAAAATTCTTATTTTGTCATCTAAATCAAATATCTGGTCAATTTTTGATTTTATCGTCATGGTGAGACTCCTTTTTTGTTGGTATTTTCACTTCATATCATCCCCTTTGGGTGAAAACGAGGAAATGTTTTAGTCCAGGCACTTTTAAGATGTACAGGCTATCCATCTACTTTTTACGGCGATTTATACCCTGGCTGATCATCGCCATCTGCGCCATCGTGCTCATCTTCCTCACGACCCAGCTGATTCGCGTGGCCCCGGTCTTCTTGGGCGCCGGCGCCGGCCCATGGGATACAGGCAAAGGGATCGCCCTGCTCCTGATCCCGGTGATCACCTGGTCGCTCACCCCGGCGTTCATCCTGGCCGCGTTCGGGGTGGCCGGACGAATGGTGCAAAACGGAGAGCGGGTCGCGCTGGACGCCAGTGGAATCGGTCCCAAGCCGGCCATCATCGGTTCTAGTGGACTCCTGGTTGTCCTGACATCGCTCAGTGGGTGGTTGTGGCTGGCGGCCAGCCCCGGCTCCCAGACCACCCTGCGGCAAATGGCCGCCCGGTTCGCGGGGAATGCCCTGACCCAACGCTTCGAACCCGGTGTGTTCCTCCAGCCCCATGACGGCATCACTTTTTACGCGGATCAAAAAAACTCCAATAAATTCGAAGGGGTTTTCCTCGAAGACGCCCGCGACGGGGCGCGACCGGTTCAGTTGGTGGCAACGAGCGGTGTCGTATTGTTTCAGCCACAGAGCACCACGGTGGTCATTCGACTGGTCGAGGGAACCGCTTTTCTCGAACCCGGTCCGACCCCGACGCCGGGTAGTGCCCTGTCGTTCGATGCGTTGGAGCTCAAGTTCAGCTTGGCAGAGACGGTGGAACGGCGGCTGGAGTTCCTGCCCGCGGTACGGGCAGCACCCACCGCTCATCTACTCACCTCCTCTGCCGCCGGTATCAGCGCGAGAACTCAGGCGTTCGCCTTGTGGCGGCGGGTGGCCGGACCGGCGGGATTCGCCCTGATGGCCGCGCTGTCCATCTACTTGGCCTTCGGCCACCGCTGGCGTCGTCGGCAGCTGGCGATCGCTGCAGCGTGCGGGGTGTTCGCCGCCTTCCACCTGTTCGGTCGCATGTGTGAATCCCTTTGGGAACGGGAATATCTCTCCGGTCCCCAGGCCGCATTGGCGCCGGTGATCGCCGTATGCGGACTGATCGCACTGGGCGGACTCTACCGAATTGTGAGAATTAAAACGGGGAAGATTGTCCAAAGATCGCAAATATAGTAGATAATAGGAACGCATCGTCTCAGCGATGACGTGTGAGCTAGGAGCAAGGTATGTTACAGCCGCTAATCGCCGTGCCCTTAATCGGTATGCCGGGCATGTGGGAATGGATCCTTATTGGTTTGGCGATCGCCATTTTCTTCGGGGCGACCAAACTGCCCAAGCTAGGCAAGGGATTGGGTGAGGGAATCCGCAATTTCAAGAAGGGCATCAAGGGTGAGCTGGAGGAGGACTCGCCCAAAGACCAACTGACCGCTTCCACATCCGAAAACATGGACTCGTCCCCAGAGTCCAAAGACAATAGTTAGCCCACCCTCCCCATCGATTCACCTCGCCAAATAAGAAATCTACTCAAAACTTCAGCTATTCCCCGAACGGTCGATAATTTTTCTTGCTAAGTGGCCGCCATGGCAGTAAGGTCCCTCACTCGGTTCGAGGACTGCGCTTCTCAGTCGAGCGCCGGGTCCAACTGGAGGAAAGGCATGACAATAGACGGGGCTAACAACGAAACAACGGCAGAACCGCAGGCAACGGAGACCAGCACCGCGAACCTGCCGTCCAAACCGCCCAGGAGCAACGGAGCGACCGCCGCCCAAGATTTCGATCTCAACGGCAGCGATGCGGAGCTCGACAAACGTAAACGGCGCAAGGCTGCCGCCATCGGCGAAGTGGTTTTCTGCCGCCCCCTCGAAGTCAGCGTGCGCGACGATCGGGTCGACCAAGCCATTCGCCAGTTGAAAAACCGCATGGCTCGCGAGGGAGTGCTCCGGGAGTTGAAAAACCGCCGCCACTACTTCAAGCCCAGCGAGCTCAAACGAATCAAACGGCGTGAGGCCGCGCGGCGGCGACGCAAACAGATTCGTCAAAAAGCATCGCGCTAAGCACTACTTACACCGCGAAAACCGATTTTGCCGCTCACTGGGGGAACCGTGCGCTTGGGGCATCCACATCGCAACGTCAACACCGCCATCCACTCCTCGACGATATTTGATTCTTTTGTTGTTACAGATATAGACTGAGCGGATGTTAACGGACGCGCTCATTCTACTCGGCGGCGGAATCGGCGTCTGGCTCGGCGCCGAAGGGATGGTGCGCGGCGCGGTCAAGCTCGCCCATTTCCTCGGCGTCCCCTCGCTGATCATCGGGTTGACCGTCGTCGCATTCGGTACCTCGGCGCCGGAACTCGTCGTCAGCACGGTCGCCGCTGTGTCGGGCCACAATCAATTGGCCCTGGGCAATGTCATCGGCTCGAACATTATCAACATTGGCCTGGTGTTGGGCATTTCAGCGCTGATCTCACCGATGGTGATCGCGACCGATGTGCTCAAACGGGATATTCCGATGGTGCTCGTCGTCACCCTCGGCGTGGTGCTGATGACCTGGATCGGCGATTCGGTCAGCCGAATCGACGGCATCATCCTGCTCATCGGTTTTGCGGCCCACACGTACTATTGTTTCAAGCTCGCCCAAAAAGAACAGCATCGCACCACGTCGGTTTCCGGTTGGCAACGGCCCGAATTGAAACCCTTGCACATCGTGTTCCTGGTCGGCGGAATGATCCTCCTCGCTGCTGGGGCCAAAGCGATGGTGGACGGAGCGGTGGGGGTCGCCGAGAGCTTCGGGGTCAACAAGCGGATCATCGGCATGACCATTGTCGCGTTCGGCACCTCCGTACCGGAGCTCGCCGCGTCCGTCGTCGCCGCCAAGCAGGGGGAGAGCGATATGGCCATCGGCAACGTGGTGGGGTCCAACCTCTACAATCTACTGCTGATTCTAGGGACCGTGACGGTGATCACGCCGATTTCCGGACAGCTCGAAAAGAGCTTCGGGGATTTTATCTTCTTCGTGCTGACCGTATTGATTCTGGTACCGATGATCCGCATCGGCTGGCGCTTGGGCCGGATGGACGGTTTGATCCTCCTGCTCACTTTTGCAGTGTCCGTGGCCTTCTTGTTCGTGTAGCTCTGATCTCAAAAAAATATCCCGTATAGAAATTGATATCTAACTGGAATTATTCATCTATGACCGGCAACCCACCCCATCGTGGCAATGGTCGGTTTACCCGCGTGCGGAAATTGCATACACTTATAAATTGCATTTTAACTGCTAAAGCGAATGAGGAACTATGCCCACGTTCACATGGCGAGACAGAGACGGCGACCAACACACCTACACCCTCTCGAAGAGCATCACCACCATCGGCGCCGACAAGTCCAATGATATTGTAATTAAAGAGGAAAATATCAAAGCCCACCAGGCCCAGGTCGTCTTCGACAACCGGGACTTCAACATCGTACAAACGGAGAGCAACGGGCCGATTTGGATCAACGGCAAGCGGAAAAAACGATCCCGCCTAACCCACGAAGACTACGTCAGGTTCGGCGAAACCGAGCTGCAGTTCAGCATGTTTACGCCGTACACCAAGCGTTCGGAGGATGAACAGGAACAGTTCAGTCTGACCGGCTTGCACCGGCTGCAACAGTTTTCGGCAGAGCTGATGTCCTGCCAACAGTTTTCCGAAATCCTCGATGAACTGTTGGATGCGGTGATCGATTTGACCGGGGCGGCGAAAGGGTTCCTGGTGCTCCTCGAAGACGGGACGCCGGAGATCAAGGTCGCCCGCAACATGCACCGGGAAAATGTCCACGCCGCGGTGACGGCACTGTCAGACAGCATCGTCGCCCGGGTCATCGAAACCAAGGAACCGCTGATCGTCTCAGACGCGATGAACGACACCACGTTCGGCAAAGCAGAATCGGTGATCAACCTCAAGCTCAACTCGGTGATGTGCGTTCCCCTGCTCGAAAAAGGCCGATTGATGGGCCTGATCTACGTCGGCAACGACAGCATCAAGGGACTGTTCGCCGCGCGCAATCTCGAACTGCTCAATATCTTTGCGGCTCAAGCGTCGCTGTTGGTGCAAAACGCCCTGTTGCTCGATGCACTGCGTTCCCAAAACCAATCGCTGACAGACGAACTGTCGCAAAAGCGGTTCGGTGAGATCATCGGCAGCTCCTCCTCGATGCTCAAGGTGTTTCGCAAGGTGGAGAAGGTCACTACGACCAATGTCTCTGTGTTGATCAACGGCGAAACCGGAACGGGAAAGGAGCTCATCGCCGCGGAAATCCATCGCCGCAGCCCGCGGTCCAAAGGTCCGTTTATTACGGTGAACTGCGGCGCGGTGCCCGAAAACTTGATGGAGAGCGAATTCTTCGGCCACATGCGCGGTGCCTTCACCGGAGCGGTTTCGACCCGGGAGGGAAAATTCCAGGCGGCCAACAAGGGCACCATCTTTCTCGACGAAATCGGCGAAATGCCCCTCTCCTTGCAGGTCAAATTGCTGCGCGTGCTGCAGGAGCACCAGGTGGTCAAAATCGGCTCGACCAAGGCGGAGCCCCTCGATATCCGAATCATCGCAGCGACCAACCGAAACTTGGACGAGGAGATGCAAGCCGGCAGATTTCGCGAGGATCTCTACTACCGGCTCAATGTGGTGAGCATCGACCTGCCGCCATTGAAAGACCGGGGTGAGGATGTCGTCCTGTTGGCCCGCTACCTGCTGCACCGCTACGCGGAGGAATACAATCGCCCGGTCAAGGGTTTTACGCCCAATGCTGTTATCGGAATGCGAAAGTACGACTGGCCGGGCAATGTTCGCGAACTGGAAAATCGCATCAAAAAGGCCGTCATTCTCTGCGATGGTGCGATGATTGGCATTGACGACATCGACCTGAACGAAGATGTCCTACCCAAGATTCTGTCACTGACCGAGGCAAAGGAAAAATTTCAGCGGGAATATGTGATACAAGTACTCGAACGCAACAATGGCAACCGCACGAAAACAGCAAGAGATCTCGATGTGGATCCCCGGACCGTTTTTCGCTACCTCGAAAAGAACTAGGCGCAGCTGGGCGGCCTGGGTCGGGGTCGTCGTGTTCACCGGGATGTGCCTCGCTGCCAGTAGCTGCGTGGTGACCGACCGAATTGAATTTCAAGAGAAGGTCAATCACCCCCCCGAGGTCAAAAAGATTGAGCCCGTTGGGGAAAATGTGGTCTACATTTGTAATCAGGATTCCATCTCACCCTACCCATATGTTCAAGAGTTTAAGTTCGAAATCTGGGATGCCGACGCGACAGATGCCGAAGAACTGTACGCTAAGATCATGCTGATGGAGGATCCGCCCTCTTCCAACGCGACTTGGTCCTCCATCAAACTCTGCCCCAAACCGTCCACGCAGAGCGCCTTGGTCCCAGAAGAGGTCGACCAGACCGGTGTGCGACTTCACGGCAACTGTGACATAAAGATCAACAAAACACTGCAGGGCAGGGTGATGCTCGTTAAAGTCGTCGTCTCCGATCGGGGGTTCATACCCGATGGTTTGGAGGTCGCTGAAGAGGCCCGTGTCGCTGAGTTGATCTGGACTGTGGAAGTCGGGGCAGATATTTGTAATTGATAATGAGAACTGACCCTACCCATAGCGCCTGCCTCATCCTGATCAGCTGCCTGACTTGGTGCTGCGCCGATCCGATCAGCGTCCCCACCACCAGTATTTACGACGGTCCAAAAAACACCTGCGTCGACTCCGTCGACTGCCCCTCTGGAACCTCGTGCCATCCGGTTTTGGGACTCTGCGCAGTACCACAACCAGTCAGCGAACGGGAACACGTGGTGAAAGTGGTACTCGATCCAGACGAGCAGACCATCGACATCCCCTCCCAGTTTTTCCAAGTTGATGTGCGAACCACGCCAGCCGAAAGAAGCGAGCTGTTGATCCGTTCGCCGGTGCTGTTGACCGTCGACGTTGCCTGGCAGTCACCGACGCCGGACGTAACGTCAGTTGATGCACGGGTATTTTTAACCCGTACCGGGATCAACGTTTACCGCCAAACAGCACAGGTCACCAGCTACCGTGTGGTCGACGACAAGCTACAGGTCTATGTGTTGCCCGGTGAATACCGGCTGACCATTCTCCCGGACAATCCTGCCAAATATCGACCGATCTACTTCGATGGTCTCCGATTGGTCAACCATTCGGGATTGCCGCACGATTCGGTGTTGTACGACAGCACCAGCACGATAATCGAGGTGCTGGAAATCCCTCGACCAGACGACAACACCGCGATTCACGGGGTCGTCCGGCTGGGGGATCAACCCACCGACGGATTGACGGTCGGAGCGATCGATCCGGAGACGAATCGCCTCGTCTCCACCACCGCGATCACCGGTTGTCCCGGTGAGGAGACCGCTCCCTGCGGCGAGTTCACCATCGGTGTCGATCCCGGAGCGACCCAGTTCTCGTTGCACATCTCCCGGCCCGACGAACCGCAATATCCCACGACGGTCATCCCCGGTTTCAGTCCGGATGATGAGAATTTTGACCTGTGGCTCGACCCGGTCGGCGTTCCCATTCTCTACGGGGCAAAGGTGGAGGGAAACTCCTTTGCCGAACGGGCCCCCAAATGCATCGCGGTGTTCGAATCCGAGCAGATCGATCCAACCACCCTCGCGGTCACCCGCGTCGAACACAGTGCACAGACCAACGAGGCTGGTCAGCTCGAGCAGAACTCGGGGCAATTGGGTATTTATCTCTATCCCCGCATCTATACCGTGACGGTTATCCCGACCGAATCTTCATCGAATACCAAAACAGACTACACCTCGACTTCCGAGACCATCGATTTGTCCAATCCGGCCGATATCGACCTGCAAGGGAAAGTGTTTCAATTGAGCAGCCGGTTTCAAATCACGGGTCGTGTTCTAGCCGAAGGAACCGGAGTGCCTTCGACCACGCTCGATGCCCACCCGTTTGCCGGCGCGTCGGCGTTTGCCCGGCAAAACGATGCTTTGAGTGCACCTGACGGGACATTTGAAATCTGGTTGGATCAAGGGCGATATCGCATGTACGCCCAATCCCCATCGGAGAGCGGTTATGCCTGGGGGCAGGCCGATCTGCAGGTCGCCGGTGATGGTACGCTCGATGTCGAATTACCCTTGCCCGTTGTCGCCGAGCTCAAATTGAGTTCACTGGAAACCGACGGGATAAATGTGACCGGGGCCGTGGTGGAGTGGTATGAGATGCAAGATGGTCTCGGATACTTGATCAGTCGCAGCGTCGCCGGCCAGGACGGAACTGTGCACTCCCTACTACCGCCCTAGACTCGGTCCGAACTTTTGAGACAAAGCCTGGCCTGGACTGGTTCAGGCGAGTCCGAGCACCTGTTTCATGGTGTAGAGCCCCGCCGGCCGTTGATACAGAAACCGCGCTGCCTTCAGGGCTCCAAGAGCAAACAATTCTCTCGAGGAAGCCCGGTGGGTCAGCTCCACGCGCTCGTGCTCGCCGGCGAAAATCACCGTATGCTCGCCGAACACGCCGCCACCCCTGACCGCGTGGACGCCCACCTCTGCTACGCGTCGCTGACCCACACGACCACGACGGCCGAAAACCGTACTATATCGCTCCTCCGCTTGACTGGGCGCCACCGCCTGCGCCAATGCAAGAGCGGTACCCGAGGGTGCGTCCACCTTGTTTCGATGGTGCATCTCGACAATCTCGATATCATAGTCGGCTCCCAAGGCCTCCCGCGCCTGCTCGGCAAAGGCGGTGAGCAAAGCGATTCCCGGGCTCAAATTAGCGGTGACCAACACCGCAATCTCAGCCGCCACCGACTTGAACTGCGCCTGCAACCGGGCGTCGAGGCCGGTCGTCCCGCAAACCAAGGGAAGGCGCGCCGCTCTGGCCGCGGCGATCACGTCGGCAGTGGCCTCGGGCAAACTCAAATCGACCACTACGTCCCCCCGCCCAATCGCCCCCAGATCATCGCTGAGCTCAACACCAATCGGTCCTACTCCCGACAATTGACCCAGATCAGCGCCAATCGAGGGGGCGCCGGGCCGCTCCACCGCTGCCGAGAGGGTGCAGTCGTCCCGCGCTTGAACGGCACGCGTGATCGCCACCCCCATCCGTCCCGCCGCCCCGACCAGCGCGATGCGCAAAGCAGTGCTCATCGGGCTGCTCCCCCGATCCGATACCCGAGCCGCTCCAATTCCTCGACGAGCAGCGCTCGGGTTTGGGGTTGTGCCCAGGTGAGGGGCAGGCGAATTTCCGGCTCGATCAAGCCGAGCAGGTGGACAGCCATCTTGACCGGGCCCGGGTTGGATTCGGTGAACAGCGCGTGATGCAACCGCAGCAGGCTCGCCTGAATGGCCGCCGCTTCAGTGAGGTCCCCGTTATTCCATGCCCGCCACAGTGCGACCCACTGTTGGGGGGTGGCATTGGCGCCGGTGCAGATCACCCCCTGTCCCCCGGCGGCGATCAGCGACAGGGTGATCGGATCGTCCCCACTGAGCACTGACAAGCGCCCGGCAGCAGCCGCGATAACCCCTTGCACCCGTTCAATCGACCCTGTCGCTTCTTTGATGCCCACGATTTGTTCATGTGGGGCCAACCGCCCCACAGTTTGGGGCAGAATATCCGACGCGGTTCGCGAAGGCACATTGTACAAAATGATCGGCAACGGCGATTGATCGGCAATTGCCGCGTAATACCTGTAGATACCCTCTTGCGACGGTTTGATATACGCCGGTGAGGGCACCAAGCACGCCGTCGCACCAGCGTCGGCAGCCACGCGGCTGGCGTCGAGTACCGAATCGATCCGCACATAGCTCATGCCGACGATCACCGGCACCCGCTTATCGACACGGTCGACCACCACATCGATCACCTGCCGACGTTCCCGTTCGGTGAGCAACGATCCCTCTCCGGTGGTCGCACAGACGACCAGTCCGTCCACACCGGCTTTCAATTGATATTCGACCAGCCCCCGAAGGCGCCCAACATCTACTTCGTTCCGCATGAGCGGAGTGACCAACGCCGTGTTAATTCCCTGGATCAACGGATTTTCCTTTCGCAGTTCGGTCATTCAATCCCACCTTCGACCCCACCTTTTTGACGCGAAACCCAGCGCAAGTAAAGTGGTTTCAATGAACCCCGCCAGGGCCAGCAAATTGGAATATTATTGACAAATACTTGTGTTTAATTCATACCCCTGATTCTGCTATGTTAGAATAATTTATGAATGAAAGAACTACCAAGGAACTATAACAATGAAACAGATATCAATTGTTGGGATATGGTTCGGACTGCTCTTCGCGCTTGCCTGCGAAGACTCAACCACACCTCAACCGGCAGATGATGACGGGTCCGGGGACGCGGACAGCGATACCGACGCCGACGGAGACAGTGATTCGGACGGGGACAGTGATTCGGATGGAGACAGTGACAGCGACGCAGACGGGGACGCAGACGGGGACGCCGATGCGGATACCGATTCCGATGCCGATTCCGATGGAGACACCGACAGCGACTCGGACGCCGATGCGGACAGCGATGGGGACTCGGATACCGATTCCGATACGGACGCCGACTCGGACGGGGATACCGACTCCGACACGGATCCGAATGTGAGGCTGTCGTACATTTGGATTGCCAACACCGGTGAAGGAACCGTCTCCAAGGTCGATACCCGCGCGGAAGTCGAAGTGGCCCGCTACATCACCAGTCCTCTGGGGGCCACGGCCGCCGGCGATCCTTCCCGTACGTCGGTCAATCGCCACGGGGATGCGGTGGTGCTCAACCGTCGGCACCCCACCGACACTACCGGGAACCAACCCGCCTCGGTGACCAAGTTCGCTGCCAGCACCACGGAATGTCCGGATACCAACACCGACGGCATCACCCAGACCTCCAGCGGACCCAACGATGTACTCGATTGGGAGAAGGATGAATGCATGTTATGGCACACCTCCCTCGGGAGCGGCGTCAAAGGCGCGCGGGCCGTGGCCTGGGACGGTCAGGAGGATCCGGATAGCGGCACCGGCGGGCATGTCTGGATCGGCACCTGCTACAAACTGGAGACCGAGGGCGCTCAGGACTACCTGTTCAAGCTCAACGGAGACACCGGTGAAATTATGGAGACCATCGAGTTCGATGGGTGTGCCTACGGGGCAGCCGTCGACTCGAGCAACGGGCTGTGGATCGTGGATCGGGCCGCCAAGTACGCCCTCCACCGCATGGACATGGACACGCTCGACATCGAGACCTTTCCGACCAAGTGTGGCTACGGGATGTCCATCGACACCAAGGGACGCGTCTGGGCCGTGGGCGGTCAGGGTTCCGATTGCATCGATCGCTACGACCCGGCCACCGGTGACATGGAGTCGCTCTATTTCGGAGCGGGTTACTACGCCCGGGGCACCGGAACGGGCATTGAGAAGAGTGCCGGTTTCATCTGGATCGCCGAGAACAACTCCCGAATCCTCAAAATCCACGAAGAGAATGTGGAGCTGGCCCAGGCTTACAACGTGGGCGCCGGGGAAACCATCGGCATCGGCATCGATTTCGAAGGCTACGTCTGGCTCGTTTCCCGGGGTAGAAACGAAGTGTACAAATTCGACCCCGAGACCGAAAATCACGTCACCGTGCCGATCGGCAAAGGCCCCTATACCTACAGCGATATGACCGGCATTCAGCTCGGCATCATCATCGAATAGCACCCCCACCTATTGAGTGGTAGTTTCACCTTGTGCTATCGGTGAGGGGGAAACTGTGTGGCCGGAGAGGGCGAATCAGCCGATGATGATACGTCTTTGATGGACCACCCACCAGGTGTTGGAGTAGAGCCCATGTCAGACACCTTGTTCACCAAGTACGGCAAGACCTTCCAACCGAATGACACCATTTTCAAAGCCGGTGAAATCGGCAAGGAGATCTTCGTCATCCGCTCCGGCTCGGTGCGAATTTTCGTCGAGTCCCGGGGGGTCAACAAGACCCTCGCCGTGCTGGGACCCGGGGAGATCATCGGTGAGATGGCCCTGCTCAACAACCGACCCCGCTCGGCCACTGCAGTGGCGCTCGAGGAGAGCGAGCTTCTCCTGATGAGCATGGATGTGTTCGAAGAGATGATCATCCACAACACCGAGATTGCCGTCCGATTGATCCGCAAACTCTCCAAACGGTTGGAGACCGCCGACTCACTGATCCAGGTGTTGTTGATCCGCGATCCCAAAGAACGGATCATCGAAAACTTCAAACGCTTGGCCAAGGTACGGGGCTGGACACCGGATCGTCCGGTGACTTTGGGTGCCGATATGGAAGCGATGGCCGAACAGGTGGGACTCGAGGTGGCCGAAACCCAAGACATCGTGTCGAGAATGATCCGCGCCGGAGCACTGACCGAAAAGGACGGCAGTTGGGTCATCCCCGATCCCAGCCAGTTGGACGATTTTCTGAAATTCATCAAAGAAAAAGAGAAGTTTCACTAGTCTGGCGTTTCGCCCCTACCCCCGATGAACCATCGCACGGCGCTCGAATGGTTGTACGCTCTCTCCCCCAAAGGGGTGTGCTTGGGTTTGGATCGGGTTCGTCGCGGTGCCGCACTGCTCGGGGATCCCCAACGTCAGCTGACCTGTGTTCAAGTGGCGGGCACCAACGGCAAGGGAACGGTTTCGTGCCTGGTGGCCCATTTCGCGCTTCGGGCGGGGCTTCGCGTCGGTCTGTTCACCTCCCCCCATCTCCACTGTTTTGCCGAGCGCATTCGAATCAACAGTCGACCGATCGCTGACGATGAACTGGCTCGCCATTTGACAGCGATCTTCACTCTCTTCGATGTCCACGACGACCTGGAGTTGACCTTCTTCGAGGTGGCCACGCTAGCGGCATTCTGTGCGTTTGCAGAGCACCGTGTCGACCTGGCGGTCCTCGAGGTCGGCCTCGGTGGACGGCTCGATGCGACTACCATCTGCGAGCCAGTGATCACCGGGATCACTTCGATTGGACTCGACCACACCGAATACCTGGGCGACACCATCGAACAGATCGCCTCGGAGAAGGCGGGCGTCATTCGATCGGGGGTGCCGCTCGTGACGGGAGATCTCCCTTCGGAGGCGAGAGCGGTTGTCGAACAGCGGGCCCGATCGCTGGGCGCGCCGCTGTACCGTTTGGGTCGCGATTTTGAGGTGCCCGCCGCAGTGCGCCCTCCCTGGCCCGGTGTCCATCAACGTCAGAATGCCGCAACGGCGCTGAAAATAGTCTCTCTCCTGGCCGAAACCGATACCCGGTTCAACGATCCGGATCCCGCCAGCGTCGTGAAATCGGTGACCTGGCCCGGCCGCTTCGAACTGCTCCAACGATGCCCCAGTTTCCTGCTCGATATCGCCCACAACCCGGACGCAATCACCGCGCTGCTGCAGTCCCTCGACGAGTCCTCGGTGCACCCGGAACTGTTGATCTTCGGCGCGCTGCGCGACAAGCCGATTGCACAAATGTTGACCCTGTTGCGATCTCGATTCGATCGCGTAGTGCTCGCCACACCTCCCATCCCCCGCGCTTTCGAGGCCGGTCAGTGGGCCTTGCCGGGGGATTTCGTCGCCCCGTCAATCGAACAAGCGATTGGCCGTGCCGAAGCGACCGTACCGGGTCACGCCACGGTGTTGGTCACCGGCTCGCTCTTTGTGGTGGCAGAAATTCGTCGTTTGTTGTTGAAGGTTTCATCAGACCCTCCGGTCGGACTTTGACCGCTGATTATGTTGCGATCAAAATTTTTTCTCTCGAAAAGTACCCCCGTCCCTCTTTTGCTGTATAATTCATCAATAAAAGCGATTAGTTGGATTATTGGCAAAACAAAAGGGGGCAACAATGACAGATTCAGCTCTCGATGAGTATGACGAAAACGTCGCTCGGCTCGCCTTTAATCTCGAATTGGAATCGATGTCTCTGGCCACGAGGGAGAAAAGATTAGAACTGTTCAAAACGTTTGCCGATTTCGCCTATGACTGGGTCTACTGGATGGATCCGGACGGCCGGTGTCTCTATGTCTCGCCCTCGTGCGAGCGGATCACCGGACACTTCGCCGCTGAGTTCATGCACAATCCCAACCTGATCGAATTGATCGCCCACCCACTGGATCGGGAGGCAGTGGCGCGCCATCTCCACCAGGAGCGGGTGACACAGGATTTGTGCTCATTCGATTTTCGCCTGATCGCCCGTTCCGGAGAAGAGCGTTGGATCGCCCACGTCTGCCGGCCGGTGTACGGAGACGACGGTACCTACCTGGGCCGAAGCGCCAACAACCACGACATCACCGACCGAAAACAGGAAAAACAGCGGCTCATCGAATCGGAACGCCTCTACCGGGCGCTCGTCGAAGCGGCGGAACGAATGGAGGAGGGCATTGCCATTCTCCAGGATCAAGAGGAACATGAGGCTGCATTCGTGTTCACCAATGAAGAGTTCGCGCGGATGGTCGCCTTCTCGGTTCAGGAGTTATCGGGCATGCGCCTGGGTGAGTTGCTGAGCTCGGGACATCGGCCGCTGGCAATGAACCAATATCGCCGCACTCAGGCCGGTCGCGATACCGAGCGAAGGCACGAGACGCTGCTCATGCAAAAAACCGGGGGAACCGTACCGATCGAATTGAGTTTCAGTCAAACGACGTTCGGCGGCCGACCGGCGACGGTCTGTTTTGCCCGCGACATCACTGATCGAAAACGGGCCGAAGAGACGCGGGAAACCCTGATCGCGGAACTGCAATTCGCCCTGTCCAAAGTCAAGACGCTCAGCGGCATGCTGCCTATCTGCTCGACCTGCAAGAAGGTGCGCAACGACAACGGCTATTGGAGTCAGATCGAGGAGTTCATCCGCGACCACTCCAACGCGGAGTTCAGCCACAGCATCTGTCCGGAGTGTGTCGACAAACTCTATCCGGACATGTTCGAAAAATAGTGATATAACGCCTCGCGATGGACACACTGACTCCCTTCGAATGGTTCATGTTGGGCTGGATCGTCTTGGCCCTCATCGTCTCGATTGCCCTTTTCTTTGTCCCCGCCCCCTACGGAAAATTCGCCCGGCGAGGCTTCGGACCGCGGGTCAATCGCATTGTCGGATGGATCGTGATGGAGACTCCGGCGGCCTGGTTGCTGGTGATTATTTTCGCGTTGAGCGAACACGTGTCGCATCCCGGAGCGATGGTGAGCCTGGTGTTCGTGGTGCTCTGGCAAATTCACTATCTCTACCGCACTTACCTCTTTCCCTTCACCATGCGGGGCGATCGGGCCAACATCACGCTGCTCACGGTCGTGCTGGGGGTGGTGTTCAATTTCGGCAACGGATTCATCAACGGCTACTATCTGTTCGAGATTCGCGATCCCCTCCCGGCCGACTGGCTCACGGATTGGCGATTTCTCATCGGTGTCTCTCTCTTTTTCATCGGGCTGGGCACCAACATCCATTCCGATACGATACTTCGCTCCCTACGTCGGCCTGGAGATGCGCAATATCGGATTCCCAACGGGGGTCTGTTCAACTACATTTCCCAGGCCAACTATTTCGGCGAACTGATCGAATGGGCCGGTTGGGCGCTGCTGACCTGGTCCCCAGCCGGACTCACGTTTTTCATTTGGACCGCCTCCAATCTGATCCCCCGCGCCTGGTCGAATCACCGTTGGTATCGCCGCACCTTCCCCGATTACCCGTCCCACCGCAAGGCGATCATTCCGTTTATTTTTTAAAGACGCCAATTTAGACGCTATAATATAACGTGCTTCGTTGCCGTTAAGTATCATTAAGGCACACGTGTCGTCCCAAGTTCGCTTGCGCCGAGGTCCAGATGCAACAGACCGATCGTCGACAAGACAGCTCCCTCGACAAGGCAGCGACCATCGCTCACGGCCAACCGGAGGGTCGATTCCGTGGTGACGCGATCAGCAGACGGCTTTTCAACCGGCGCATTATCATCATCGACGACAACCCCGACGTGCACCGGGACTATCAAAAAATTCTGATGCCCGAGTCGAGCAACAATCAGCTCAAAGGGTTCATGGAAAAGCTGTTCGACGAAAAACCGATCGATACATCGCTGCAGTTCCAGGTCGATTCTGCGTACCAGGGGGAGCAGGGCCTGTTGATGGTCAATCAGGGGATCAAGGACGGACGTCCCTATGCTCTGGCCTTTGTCGATATGAGAATGCCCCCGGGCTGGGATGGACTCGAGACGATTCGGCGCATGTGGGACTTGGATCCGTTTCTGCAATTCGTGATTTGTACGGCGTATGCCGACTATTCATGGGAGCGCATCCGGGACAAACTCGGTGAAACCGACCGCTTGCTGGTACTCAGAAAACCGTTCGATTTCGTCGAGGTGCACCAACTGGCCGCCGCGTTGACCGAAAAGTGGAATCTGGCACAACAGGTCAAGAACACGATCGACAGCCTCGAGCAGGTGGTCGCCAAACGAACCACCGAGCTAAAACACGCCAAAGAGGAAGCGGAAATCGCCAACAAGGCCAAGGGGGAATTTCTGGCCAATATGAGCCATGAAATACGCACGCCGATGAATGGGGTCATCGGCATGATCGGGCTGCTGCTTGAGACCCGTCTGTCCAAGGAGCAGCAGGAATACGCCAAGGTGGTCAAGACCAGCGCGGAATCGCTACTGACCATTATCAACGACATCCTGGATTTCACTAAAATCGATGCGCGCAAGCTCGATCTGGAGTCGATCAAATTCGACATTCGCAAAACAATGGATGATGTGACCGATTTACTCTACCTGCGCGCTCACGAAAAAAAATTGGAGTTTGTCTGTATGGTCGACCCCGCCGTCCCATCGCTGGTGATTGGCGATCCCGGACGATTGCGGCAAATCGTGATCAATCTGACCAACAACGCGATCAAATTTACCCCAAAGGGAGAGGTGGCCATTCGAATCAGTCTCGATGAGCAAGTGGAGGAGGGTATCAAGCTGCGGTTTAAGATCTCCGACACGGGAATCGGCATTCCGCAGGAGCGCATCGACAGCCTGTTTAAAGTGTTTTCTCAGGCGGATATCTCAACCACCCGCCGATTCGGCGGAACCGGGCTGGGACTGTCCATCTCCAGAAAGTTGGTTGAATTGATGGGCGGCAACATCGGGGTGACCAGCCAGCTCGATCGGGGTTCCACCTTTTGGTTTACCGTGCGGTTGGGCAAGCAGCGTACCGGAGAGGAGCCCTCCACAGCGCCCGTTCCGGCGGCCCTCCATTCCGGCCGGGTACTGGTTGTGGACACCAGTGCGACAAACCGCCAATGGTTGGTCACCCTGCTCGGTTCGTGGGGATTTTCATACGAGGAAACAGCGGACGCCCGATCCGCGCTCGACACTCTGCGCTCAGCTGCGCAAGCGGGACAGGCCTTTCAGATGGTGATCATCGACAGACGGCTCAACGATGTCAGCGGTGAAACCCTGGGTGTGCGCATTAAGAACGAGCCTGAACTCGAGGACACTCACCTGATCATGATGGACGCCCAAGTGAAGCCCGGGGAAGCTGATCGTCTCATCGAGATTGGATTTGCAGGGTACCTCACCAAGCCGATCAAACAATCGATGCTGTTCGATTGTCTGCAGACGATTTTCAGTGGTGCCGAGCTTTCGTCTGCAAGGGGGCGTCAACGCCTCATCTCCGTTCCGCCGATATCCGATGACCAGAAAAAAGCGGTCCGTATACTGGTGGCCGAGGACAATGCGGTAAACCGCAAAGTCGCCTCCAAGCTGCTGGACAAGTTGGGGTACCGGGCGGACACGGTCTCCAACGGCAAGGAGGTTTTGCGGGTCCTACAATCAGCGGAGTACGATCTGGTGCTGATGGACTGTCAGATGCCGGAAATGGACGGCTATACGGCCACCAAGTTGATCCGAGCCGCCGATGAACAACCCAACACCGCTATCCCGATCATTGCGATGACCGCCAATGCGATGAAAGGCGATCGGGAGAAATGCCTGGCCAGCGGGATGAATGACTACATCTCGAAACCGGTTGATCCCAAGATCCTGGAAACGGTGCTTAGCAATTGGATCCCCCGCAGGGAAGATCCTCCCGCCGAAGAGATTTAGCCGACAAGGACTAATCGGAATATTGTTGGAGAATACTGTTGAGGCTATTGATCGAACTGACGAATCTCTCGCGCTCAAACTCGGTGAACTTTTCGAAAAGGGCTCGATATCCCCGACGTACCGTGTCCCGCCGTTCGCAAAACTGTTGATGACCCTGTTCGGTCAGCTCCACCTTGACGACGCGACCGTCGAGAGGTCCGCGCACCTTGGTCACGAGTCCCGCCTTGGTCAATCGGGCCACCATCTCCGAAGTGGTGCTCTGCGCCGAGCCGACGAGTCGCTCTAGATTTCCAATGGAGATCGGTCCGTTGTTGTGGATCACGGACATCGCCTTGTACTGACTGTAGGAGATGTCTTTTTGGCTCTTGCTGCCACTGAGCAGGTAGAGCTGTCTCAAGAGCTCCCTTGCCTGGTCCTCAACTAACTCAACAACTTCGAGAGTTGCGTCAGGGCCTTCGTTCATTTGACCTCCTCCTTACCTGGATGCACTGACTTTGTGAAACATCAATGCCACCGTCCCGCGCGCCATTCAGTGATCCTTCTTATTTTTTTATACCACGAACCCTGAAGTTTTATGCAATAAGGATTTTTTTGCCAGTGTTATTTACTAAGTGGCACATATCGCGTTCGAGGCGAAAGCGGCGCCTCGATTCAGACTACTACAATTTTGCCATCTTTGCAAATTATATGGAAAATATTGGATCTATAAAAGACCCACTCGTCGACGCAAGACCCACTCCAATGCGAGCAACAAGATGAACACCCCGATGGCCCACGGGCGATCCCAAATCGGAATATCGACGCGGGACAACACCTTCTGGGTAGCGGTCACCCGGGTTTGAAGCTCATCGAGTTTGAGCTCGTTTTGCTGATGATGCCCGGTGCTAGCCTCCGCAATCGCCTTGAGCAGAGGCTCGTTGGCATCCAGACGACTGAGCTCCTTGTTCTTGGTTTGCACGAGAAATCGCGTCGCCGCTGACACACCGTTTTCCCCGGTGACGGTCAGCCGATGGGGGCCATCCACCTTGGGTCGCCACTTGAGACTGTACCGCCCTTGATCATTCAGTCGAATACTGAAGTTGTCGTAGGCCTTCACACCGTCTTTTCCCAGCCAGGACACGGTGCAATTGAGCTGAACACCTGGCACTGGAAGGTACGCTTCATTGAGCAGTTCGAATTCGATGCGCGCCGGTTGATCCTTCGGCACGGGCGAGGGGGTGATTTGCACGCGCAGGGTATCCAACTCGGGATCCCGGGTGAGCCACGAAACGGCGCGGTGCCAGAAGTCGGCATAGGTATCGAGCGGTCCACCTCCCAGGGGACCGCTGAACCGCCACCGCCAAAGGGCGTCGGTGGTGATCGCCAGTGCTCGGCCTTTGCCAGTTTCCTTCACCGCAATGATCGGCAGGGCGCCGTCTTCGACCTGGGCGTGGGGATGTTCGGCCAAACTCAACGCGCCCTGGGCGAGCCCCAACACGCGATTGGCGCCGTCCAACCGCGCCAGGGAGCGCCACAACCGTTTGTTCTCCTCGATGTCGGTTTTCAAACGGGTGATCGGATGGCGAAATCCCACCGGGGTCAGATTGAGCCGAAACGAAGCCAAATCGTTCTGTCTTCTCTTGGGTGTTTTCCGCGGCAACAGGCGAAGGGGAAGAATGCGCTGCAAAATCGAGCTGGCCGGTCCCCCGGCCCTTAAACCGTGAGTCCCTCCGATGACCACCACCGCACCGCCCCGTTCGACAAAATCGACCACCCGCTGCATGTGCCGTTCGTGCCACACGGTAACCGGTTTGAAATCTTGAAACACGACAATGTCGAACTCATCCAAGTGTTTTTCGAAAATGGTCTGCGGTCGGGGAAACGGGATCAGCGCCAAACCGGAGGACCCGTAGGTCGAAGACTGGTACGCCGTCCGCAAGATGTAAAACGATACCAAATCGACCAACGGCCACGCGGTGAGCGTGTCTCGCAGCATCCGTTGATCCCAGGAGGGGTGACCGACCAGGTGCAGCACGCGAATCTTGTCCCGCACGACTTTGAACGAGAGGTAGGCCCGGTTGTTTTCGGGCAGCTTGTCCTCCGGGGGAACCGGCACGGTCACGGTCATGACGTGGGGGCCGAGACGAGAAGGGGCCACCGCAAAATTGGCCTGCCCTGCGCCACCGATGATTTGCACCACCCGCCGCTGGACGACAGAACCATCCTGCCACAGGATCACTTCGACCTCCCGATCGGGGATGCCGATACTCTTGACGTCCACGCGAATCGGCGCCTCGCTGCGCGAGAAAGCGATCGGATCGACTTTGACTTCGGCGATGGCCAGGTCCTTTCGATGCTCCGTCGAGCTGAGCAATACCGTGTTCACCGGCACCCCATGGGCTCTGGCAAAGGCCACATCTTCAGCCTTGATGGGGGTCAAGGGGCGCTCTGTGTCCGCACCATCGCTGAGCAGCACTACGCCGGCGAGCTCTTCATCTGTGAAGCGTTCCAACACCTGTTCCAGGGATCCGCAGAGGTTACTGGAAAGGTGTTTCTCGGCAGGGGGCTCGGTACTCTCTCGGGCGTCACGCACTTCAGTCGGAGTTTCAGCGAATCTGAACCAAGAGACATTGAAACGCTTTTCCAGGTCACGCAATTGGGTCTTGGCACGCTCCAACAGAACCCGGGCGGCGTTCAAACGGGACTCGGTGCCACCGCTGTTCATCGACCCTGAAACATCGACGAGTATCGCCAGATGGGCCGGGGTGTTGAGAATAGTTCGAAACCGCAACGAGGGTTGCATCAACAAACAGAGACAGACGCCCAGGGCCAAGGCGCGCAGAGCCGTGATTCCCAAACGAATCGATTTTCTCAGTTGGGGATCGAGCGAGCGGTAGGTCCAGACAACCCCCACGCCGATAGCCACGGCCAACACGAGGAGCACGGTGACATCCTGTGCACCGGTCGCCGCGATTTGCCACTGCTCGGCGACCGGCTGACTGCTTGACTGCGCTACCGCCAACGGGTCAATCCTTTACCATCGGATCGCCGAACCGCCGGTGCGAGAGTTCGTCCTTGTAGTCTTGGCACAGTCCGTAGAACACGAGATTGATACCCAACCTAAAGGCGTATTCCCGCTGCCGCTGGCCACCCGGCGATACCTCGTACTCCCAGCTCCCCAGGTTGTCGCGGGCCCACGCCCCGCCGAGGTCGTGCCGGGTGCGAATAATGCTCAAGCGACCGGTCATTTCATGGGCCCAGAGGTGAGGTGGACCCTCGACCCGCCCCAGCGGGCGATTGATTTGGTAGAACGACCGATAGAGCACATGGTCCGCCGCGATCGGTTCGAGCCGCACCTTGGGCACCACAGCTTCGAGCAACTGATCGACCGATTCCTCGAACCCGGTGGCGTTGACACCGCTGACCTCCGCCGGGTCAATTATCAGCGTTCCGCCGAGTTTCAAGAAGCGGCGCATGGCATTGGTGGAAGAAGAGCTCCAGGCTGGGAATGGCCGATCCCCTGCGAGAAAAACCAGAGGGTTGGAGGACAAGGCGTGGAGTGTGGGTTTGATCGATCGGGGCTCGAGCACCGTATCGATCGCTGTCCGTTTGTGAATTTCCCAAGCCAATCGGCGCAACGCCGTCGGCCGGGGTTGCCAATTGCCTCCGGGGTAGACGATTTGAGCGAGATTGATCTGGGAGGCGGTGCCCAGGCCCCACCCCAGCGAAGGCAATGCCGCTGCGCCCGCAACCAATCCAATCGTTTTAGCAAAATTTCGCCGACCGGCTCGCACGATGACTGTCCCTCGCGTCTTGGCGTCCCCTATCAACGGCATCATACTGACGGTTGTGAATGGATACTAGAAAAAACACGTCTTAAGGACTAAACTGCGAATTCGAGTGGAGGGAACCATGACCAAAAAAAATCGCCTACTGGCGCTCCTTACCGGCGCCCTTTTCCTGACCAGCGCAGGGATCATTGACGCCCATGCCCAACAGCAGCCGACGCCGACCCGGTCAAAGGCCGTGCCCAACGCACCACGGCCGCCCGATCAATCCACGCCGAAACCCACACCGACACCCGCTCCAACACCTACTCCGGCGACCACCGATGACGGGGACGATGCGTTCTTGAGACCGACCCAACCGACTGAGACGACTCAATCCTCAACTCTGGCGGTCGCCGAGCCCCCTAAACCGGACAGCGGGCCGGATGATCGTCGCAAAGTGCGGAATCATTTTATGCAGGGATCGGTCAATGTGTTGGTGGGCACGGGGTGGTACTTCGTCGCGCCGTACGACAAGGATGATCCGGACCGGCGATGCGGCAAATGGGACAAAGTGGAGGACGGGGTTCCCGTGGGACCCGCCGTTTGCTCCGGTCGGTCGGCGGTGCATCTGGACTTTCTCGGCGGTTTTGGTCTGTTGCCCGGGTTCGAGGTGTTCGCCATGCTGCGAATAGGCGTCGAACGCCCCAGCGATTTCGCTCCCAAGCCAAGGCAGGTTGGGGCGGGGATCAAGGTCTACTCTCCCAGCGACGGGCTATTCAAAATCAGTTTCGGAGTGGCCCCGCTCTTTGATTTCTCCGACCGACAGGCCGATATCGGTTACGATTTTATGATTCACGTCCCCATCGCCGCGCACTTCGATATTGTCCGCTGGTTCGGCGCCTATGCCCAGGTGGCACCCAACATTTCATTCGTGACGGAATTCAA
>JANQET010000313.1 GCA_028278265.1 Myxococcota bacterium | reverse complement strand
TACCGACAAGGCTTTTTCGAGTGGTAGCGGGGGCAGGATTTGAACCTGCGACCTTCGGGTTATGAGCCCGACGAGCTACCAGGCTGCTCCACCCCGCAGCAAGCGGAAGCTGTTATAGGAATCGTGTTTACAAGTGTCAAGTTTTTCTTTTGCTTCGTCCCTTCTTTCTCGACGTTTTTCGCTGTTGGCGCCCGCTTTTGACGCTCCGTTCTCTCGTTGTTTCATCTACGGGTTGAAGGGTGTGCTGGGCCTGACGTCCAGAGGGGTTGACGTGATCCCGCTTTAGTCTGAACAACTCCCGATCGGTCAACGGACGACACTCGCCGATTCTCAATCTGGCGATGGAGATGTTGGCAAAGGAGACCCGTTTGAGTTTGCTGATCATCAACCCCGTCGCCTCGGCCATCCGGCGAATTTGGCGGTTGCGTCCCTCGCGAAGGGTCACCTCCAACCAGGTGTAGTTTTGATTCTGCTCCTTGCGAAACGCTTCGGCCGGTGCGGTCTTTTTGCGGTCACCGATATCGACCCCGGTCCGCCACTGCTGCAGCACATCCTCGCTCACCTGACCCCGTACCTTGACCAGGTAGGTCTTGGCCACCCCTTGTTTGGGATGGGTCAGGGCATAGGCCAGCTCCCCGTCGTTGGTCAGCAGCAACGCTCCTGACGTATCGTAGTCCAGGCGTCCCACGGGAAAGAGCCTCGCCCCCCGGTGGCGCACCAGGTCGAGCACGGTTTGGCGTCCCTCGGGATCGTTGACCGTACAGATGACACCGCGGGGTTTGTTCATCAACAGCACCACCGGTTCCTCGCTGACGACCACCCGACCGTTGACCTCGATCTTGTCGCGCTGGGGATCGGTCTTGGTGCCCAACTCGGTGACCACGCGGCCGTTGACGCGAACCCGACCGTCGGTGATCAGCTCTTCGGCGCGTCGGCGAGAGGCCACTCCGGCAGCAGCCAATGCCTTTTGTAATCTCATCAATGCCATTTATTTTTTACTCCGAGCGGTATGCGCGACAGCTGACGTGATCCAGGGAGCGAATGGGGATTTCGCGGCGGTAAAGGACCAGCGGTCGTCTTATTCGGACGCTTCCGCTTTCTCCCCTTCCTCTTCATCGGCAGGGTTCTCTTCAGCGCCCTCTTCTTCGGGTTTATCCTCGGCTTCGGCGGCGGGCGCCTCCGCCTCCTCTTCGTCAGCGCTCCGTTCGGCTTCGTCATCTCTGGCCCATTGATCGGCCCTACCGTCCCCGTCCCGATCCTCTCCGACGCGAATGAGCTTGCCCGCTTCGTAATACTCCCAATAGTCCACCTGACCGTCCCCGTTTTGGTCCCCCTCCACGCGAATCGGGACATCGTCCTCCAGAAAGCGCACCCGATCGACCATCCCATCGGAATTGGAATCGATGTTCTGTTTGACGATTTTGCCTTTGGCATAGGTGGAAATAATGTCCACTTGGCCGTCAAAATCCAAATCGACCTCGTCGCGGGTGGGGTTGCCCAATTCGTCGAAGAACACAAACAGGTCCTTGGTGTTGTCAAAGTTCAGATCCGCTTCGCGACAGGAGAGCGTCTCGCCGTCCTGAGAATCCACATAAACTTTGCGCACGTCCGGTTGGCCGTCCTGATTGAGATCCACGAGCACCTCTCGGCGCCCCTTGCCGGTCTCACAGCGGGATCCCTCGTCGATCCTCCCCAATTTACCAGTGGACGTCGCGCCGGTGGTCCCGGCCTTAACCTTGCCTTTGGCGCCGCCACAACCGGCGACCAACGCGACCAAGCAGAGTGACACCGCGATGTTTTTCATTTTTACCCTCGTGTTATGACAATCGACCATCACATTTCATCTATACGGATGGACGGTCGGCATCCAGCGCTATCCTCGTTCTCTTTTTTTCAAAGGACAGTGTACCACGATTCCGCGCCGGTGCGCGAAGATCAACCCCGCGTTCGCCGCCGGGGCGATTTGCGATGGTCAGAGCGCTGACCCGGCGCCTCGTTCCAGGTCTCGATCTCGTCGACGGTCAGCCGGGAGATGAGGGACCCAAAACCGACGCGCACACCGCCTTTGTCATCGATCTCCTGAACGACTCCCCGGCGTCCCGCCAGAAACCCGCGTAGCACTTTCACCCGATTCCCGATTCGTATGGCTCCATCCCCGGCACCACCCTGGGAGGGCTCCGGGGGTCGCGATTCAGCCCGCTTGTCAGTCCGGGGCTCTCCGCCGTGGGACCGGCTGACCGCCGCCGGTTCGGATCGCGTGTCTCGTTGGGGTGGAATCTCTTCTCTGACGATATCTCGCTCTTTGTCTGCGGCGGGCTCGCTCTTCTTCTCGCCGAGTCCCCATTGGGAGGCGAGTGCCTCAGCCTTGGCTCGGGCCGACTCCTGCTTGGCCTGGGCAGCCGCCTTGGCGGCTTGGGCTCGCTGAATGGCGGTCTCCCTTTTCAGCCAGGCCTGGTTCTCCCGCACCCGCTCCTCGATCTCGTCCTTGAGCAACAGGCGTTGCTGCTCCTGCTCCACCCGCTGGGCCTCCCGCTCGGCCCGTTCCCGATCGAGCTCGGCTTTACTGGCGGCGAGCGCCTCGTGCCGCTGGGCGACCAGTTTGTCGAACGAAATGGCGTCGTTTTCCGGCGACCAGGCCATGAATCGGTACACCGGAACGAGCAGCTTGAACGCCTCACAGGCGGTCTCGACCACGCTGGTGCCCAACACCTCTGCTTGGTCCCGGGGCATTCGGGCGCCGATGAACAGCCAGCCCCGGGTTTGTTCGAATTGCTCGATC
Organism: Myxococcota bacterium; assembly: GCA_028278265.1. Classification (GTDB taxonomy): domain Bacteria; phylum Myxococcota_A; class Polyangia; order JAAYKL01; family JAAYKL01; genus JANQET01. The sequence goes on along the minus strand of JANQET010000313.1, from coordinate 2,048 downwards.
AGGGAACCCACTTCACCGGTGCCGAAATGAGACGGTGAGGTCATCGCTTCGCCCGCCAGCCCGGTTTCGTAGTGCTCCGGCAATTGATTGAGATGTTCGCAGAATCGTTGCTGTGCCTGCTCGTCGTTGAGCAATTTGATGAAATTCTGACGATCGACCCAGGCGTCGTAAGGCAGGCGCAGACCGATTTCCAAGACATCCTTGTCCACGGCGACACCCAGGAAAATATGGCGGTACCTGGGAGTGGGGTCGGTCAGGGTGGCGGCCAGTGTGCGCTCGGTATCGATAATGTCCGATAGTTCGGCTCGCGCCGCCTCGTCTCTCGAGAAGAACAACCACTGGGTATCCACCTTCTTTTTGTTCCACAGGGAAGGGAACTCGTCGGAGAGGTGCATGACCAGGGCCAGCTGAGCAGTCTCCAACTCACGGGAGAGTTGAGCGCCGAGCTCTTCCAACTTGGTTTTGACCGACCGTCGGGGAAGTGTGTAGACGTTGCTGTTCCACTTTTCGGGCAGGTAGGCGTCGAAATCCTCTGCCCTGAATCCCTCGAAGGTGTCCATAAGTTCTGACATAAGTAAAAAGCCTCCGCGCGAAATCAATCGGCCACTTCAACCTCAGTATCGTGGGCACGCCAGGGGCTCGTCAACGAAAAAAACAACGCAAAATCAACCGAGTCGACCGACGCGACACCCTTACTTCTTCTTGGCCTTTTTCTTGGCTTGAGGTTTGGGTGCGGCCGCTTTTTTTCCGCCTTTGCCCCCGGCTTTTTTCTGGGCTGCTTTGGCCTTGGCCTTTTGCCGTTCGGCTTTGATTTTTTCTGCTGTCTGTTTGACGTGGTCGTCCCTCTTCTTGATCGCCTCGAGCCGCTGCTTAGCCTTCTGCAGTTGCGCCTGTAGTCGGCGCAGCGTCGGATCCTTCTTTTGCGCCGCGCCGGTGATCCCCTTCTCGGTGAGAAAGGCCACCCTGGCCTCCACTGCACTCGCGGCCTTCTCTTTCTGTTTCAACCTGATGTCGCTACTTACAGAACCCATTTGATAAGCCTCGCTTCAAACCGCGTCGGTTCTCTTGAACTCGACGGCAAAACGTAAAACAGCAGGCACCTTGTCACAGACCTGTCTTTTGGGCAAGTCTTCTACGAAGAAACGTTTTTAGAAGCCCTTCTTCGGTCCTCCTCCGTTGAGAAGGGAATTGAAACTGATTTTTCCCGATATTCCAGCCACAGTGTCTACTCGAGGGGCTGGGCTCTCGCGTTGACACCTCGAAACACTGAAAGTACCCTCCGTGCTGATTTCATGCTGATGTCGAAGGAAAAAAGAGCGTGCCATTGAACCGCAAGCGTGGTGCGGCCGTGGCCTTGGGGGCGACCCTGGCCCTGGCGCTGCTGATGTTTCTGCCCCGCTTTTTCAGCTTTGGTATCGGTTTGGGCTGCGCGCTGCTGGTGGTGATCATCATCGGGCTGCTCGATTTTTTCGGCGCCTGGCAGGTCGGTGTGCCATCCACCGCCGTCAACTCCCCGCCAAAACCGATCGACCTGTCCACTGCACCCACGTGGATCCGTCTGCTCAGCCATTTCAACTTGCGCATCCTCTACCTCGGCCTCTCACTCTTCGTCGCAGGGGCGTGCCGGTTGTCTGTGCTCGATACCCTCGGCGCCGCCGCCCCCTGGAGCGGTCCCCTGCTGTTCGGACTGGGCGCGTTGGCCATCGTCATCGCCCGATTTTGGCGCCGGCCGTTCGATGGGCGGCTCCACGAGGGTTTTCTGGTGCTCGGCGTGGCGACGGCAATGATCTTCTCCACCCTGGGCAGCCACGGGTTGTGGGATTGCTGGGAGACCCACTACGGGGAGGTGGCCCGACGGCAACTCGAGCAGGACGACTGGATCAGCCTCTTTTGGGAGAACAAGTGGTTCTACTCCAAACCGATTCTGATATTTTGGCTGATGAACCTGGGCATGGCGCTGTTCGCCGTCCGCGTGGGCCCGGATCAGATTCCCGACCACGCGGAGTGGGGGGTGCGCTTTTTGGTCGGCGCGCTGGCCGTAGCCGTGT
>JANQET010000287.1 GCA_028278265.1 Myxococcota bacterium | reverse complement strand
CGTCAAATAAACCAGCCGGGCTCCCCCTCCGAGAAGGAAAACAATCGCCAACAAACCGATCGGCGTGTTCGATTCCGGCCTGGGCGGATTGACCGTCGTTCGCGAGATACAAAAACTGCTCCCGGCGGAACAAATCCTCTACCTCGGGGACAACGCCCGGGTGCCCTACGGTACGCGGGCTGCCCAGACGGTGATTCGCTACGCCAGGGGGTGCGCCTCCCTGCTCATCTCGCGCGGATTGAAGATGTTGGTGGTGGCCTGCAACACCGCGTCGGCGGTGGCCCTGCCCACATTGCGCGACGAAATCGAGATGCCGGTGTTGGGCGTGATCAGGGCCGGAGCCCGCGCAGCGGCACAAAGTGGCGCCTCGACCATCGGTGTGATCGGGACAGCCGGTACGATTCGTTCGAATGCCTATGTGGACGAGATTGCCGTTCGGGCACCGCACAGCCGTGTGGTTCAACTGCCGGCTCCCCTGTTCGTCCCCCTCGCCGAAGAGGGATGGATCGAGGGGGAGGTCCCTCTACTCGCGGCCAAGCGCTATCTCGAGCCGCTGGTCGACTCGAACATCGAGGTACTGCTGCTCGGCTGCACCCATTACCCCCTGCTCAAGAACACGATCTGTCGCGCCCTCTCAGACCTGGGCAGCGGCGCCCGGGTGATCGACTCGGCCACCGCGATGGCCACCGACGTTCGCGACCAGCTGACCGCACGCGGTCTGCACCGCGAGTCGTCGGCCACCGGTGAACTATACTGTTTTGTGACCGATCTGCCGGCCAGTTTCGAAGAGGTCGCTTCCCGCTTCCTGGGGCGATCCCTCGAGCAGGTGGAGGTCGTCGATATTTAGCGGTTTGCTGGTGAAGGTCCATATGTTGTGGTACGATTTTATTTTAAGCGGTAAGCTTGTTTGAGAAGCTGACGCTCAGATCGGTGTCAACTGATAAAAATGACAAAAAACAAGGCAAACTCACCCCTGCTCGGTTACAACACGAACGTCAGGCACGCGGGCAAGCTGTTCCATATCCAAACTGAGGACTCCGGGATTGATCATCCCCACATCATCACCCACCTGTTTGCCGAGGGCACGATCCTGGCCACCAAGAAGACCTCCTACGCCGAAATCGTGGACCAGTCCGATCGGGAGACCAAGATACGCGCCCAGATGAAGGATCAGCACAAGGCGATGTTCGTCGAGCTTCGGGACGGTGAGCACGATGCGACCGCGGCCCGCATCTTCGGCGAGGCGTTCGGCATGGCCTTCGAAGGGAACGAAGCACCAGAGGCCGACGGCGACGACGCCGAGGTGCGGGTCATCGCGCCAGCGTCCATGAGCGAGAAACCCCGGGCCCCTCAAGAAGAAGACAAGTCCAATGCCAATCCGGCCAGACAGTCGATTTTCGCCACGCCCAACTCTGACGGGGAATTCGGTGAGGATCTGATCAGCGACAAATCCCTGGACGAAGTCATCCTCTCCTATATGGCCGACGAACTAGAAAAGTAGTAGGGGCAGGTCTCCGTGCCTGCCCACTAGCAAAAAATGGGACGCCGATCCGAGGGTAGCTACCCCTACACGTATCGAAGGTGTTGAATGGGCCAGTCCCAAGGGTAGCCGCGAGGGCCTGAGAGTAGCCACAAGGGCTACCCCTACACATGTCGTAAAATCGTTCTATTTGGGAAACGTCATCCAGTCGCCGCAGTCCTCCTGATGATCGATGTGGCAGCGTTTTTCGACTTGGAGGGTGACGTGGTGAATTGGGAAGACCTCCTTCAACTTCGCCGTCAGTAGCTCGGTCAGCAACTCCCGTCCGTTGGCATCGAGATCGGGATCGCCGACAATATGAGCGGAGAGGGCATTGTAGCCGGTGGTCAGACTCCACACGTGCAGATCGGTGACCTTTTGGACATCCGGGGTGTGGCAGATAAACTGGGCGAGTTTCTGCAAATCGATCTCTCGCGGCGTGCCTTCGAGCAGCACGTGGACCGCCTCGGCGACGATCTTTCCGCCGGACCAGATGATCATCAGCCCGATGACGATGCTCAGAATCGGATCGACCAGGACAAAGCCGGTGTACATGATCACCAGGGCGACGATCACCACGCCGACCGATTGCACCGCATCGGTCATCGCATGTACGTAAGCGCCGCGCACATTGAGGCTTTCACCACTCGCCTTGGCCAAAATCAGCGCTGCACCGGTTTGAGCCACCAACCCGATCGAGGCGATGATGAGCATCAGTGTGCCCTCTACCTCCGGGGGATCCCACAATCTCTCGAAGGCCTCGATACAGATGAACACCGCGACGATCCACAAGCTCAAACCGTTGAACAGCGCGGCCATGATCTCCACCCGGCGATAACCGTAGCTGCGCTGTGCAGAGGACGGACGCCGGGCAAACCACTGGGCAAAAAGGGCCAATCCCACCGCGGCCACGTCGGTCAGCAGGTGGGCGGCATCGGAGAGCAGGGCCAGGCTGTTGGTCAGCAACCCGCCGATCACTTCGACAATCAGCAGCACGAACAGGATGATCAGCGCACCGATCAATGCCTTACGACTCGCCTGCCGACCAAGCGATGCGTGATCATGGTGGTGGTGATGGTGCTCGTGTTGGTGCTCGATTTTGCATTCCTTCTCGTTTGCGTGCTCATGTAGGTGCGTCATGATTCATTTATAGGATTATTGTCAGTAAAATGACCAGTATTCTTTGGGAATATCGAGTGTCGATTCATTTTGTCGCTACCCCGGGGATTGAAGCTGTTTACTCGAGCAATTTTAGCACAACTGTAAAACTAATTCGTAATACAATATGTTTGCAAAAAAATACAATAATATCAGACAAATAGGTTGACTTGAATATAAATTAATGTTATTGTAAAAATATGAAAGTTGTCCGTCACAGAATTCCACAACTAGTCGTAATCACGTCGCTTTTTTATCTTGCCTGGACGATTACGCCACATCTACCCAGTAAGACAATAGTTCCACAAATGACCACCCCCGGAATGATCCAGGCCAAGACAGGCGAGTGGCAACCGGATCCCTCCCTTCCGCTCGCGCCTGATCCGCCTGGGTCAGAGCTCACCCAGCAGGGTCGCGATGTTCGGGGGGTTTACATTCCCCTCGCCAGGCTGCTCAACCCCAATGTAGATGAGTTGGTCACGTGGATCGTTGATCGCATCAACGCCGAAGCAGTCATTTTTGATGTCAAAGACGATACGGGTCGTGTTTCGTTTACCCAGGAGCTGCCGTCCGCGCGGAGCCGTATTCACGGGCTAATCGACAATATGGACGTCATCGTGGAAGCGTTGCACAAACGCAACGTGTACGTCATCGGTCGTCTGGTCTGCTTTAAAGACCATCAGTTGCCCAGAGTGAAGCCGGAGACCGGCGTGCTCGATCGGCGCACCGGAAAGCTCTGGCGCGACAAAACCAACAACATCTGGACCGACCCTTACTCAGCGGTGGTCCACCAGCACATCGCCGAAGTGGCCGTTGCGGCGCAGGCCATCGGTTTCGACGAGATTCAGCTCGACTATGTGCGCTTTCCCGTTGATCCCGAATCGAAACACGCCATCTACCGCAATCGCCGCGCCGGCATGCGGCGGTACGGCGCGATCGCCTCCCTGCTCTACGAAGTGGATTCTGTGCTCGACCTCCCTTTGTCAATAGATGTCTTCGGCGTCACTGCGTTCCGCAAAGGGGATCCCAACGGACTCGGTCAATCCCTCGAGCACCTGGCCCCATACATCGACGTCATTTCACCGATGCTCTACCTGGCGAACTGGCACCAGAAAATCTGGGAAAACCCGCGCAAGCCGGTGATCCAAAGTAAGATCCACGATGCCATACGCCGAATCAAGAAACGACTCCCCGATGAGATCATCGTCCGACCGTTGTTACAGGCCTTTCAATTCCGCGCCGAAGAACTCTACGGACCGGTCTTCATTCAATACCAGATCGAAGCCGCCGAGCGAGGGGGCGCCTCGGGTCACCTGTTTTGGAACCCGAGAGGCCGCTACGGTGCGGTCGCCGTGACCTGGGATCGAATGGACTAGCGCACAAATCCCAACAGTTACAACGGTTAAGGCTTAGTTGACAGGGAATCGCTGGCCCCTGGGCATGGGCGCAAATCCGCGACGGTTCAGGCTTAGTTGACAGGGTATAGCTTCGTCCTTAGGCTAGATCAGTCGAAAATCTCCACATTATTTGGGAGAACAAAGGAGGGAACAAAGGATGAGCTGTGATATTTCGCTGGAGCAGGCCCAAGCGGTGATCACCGCAGCGTTGCAGAAATCACGGGAATTGGGCGTTAAGATGGATATCTGCGTTGTCGATGCAGGGGCGAATCTCAAGTCATTTGTCCGGATGGACGAGGCGTGGCTGGGATCGATTGACATCGCAATCA
>JANQET010000279.1 GCA_028278265.1 Myxococcota bacterium | reverse complement strand
GTCACTGCTGAGCGAGCGGCCGGGCATAAAGCCCGGCCCTACGTTTTGGAAATCCATTTTTTCCTTTTACAACACCCTCAAAGGGGGTTGGGGGGATTTTGTCCTCCCCAAGGTGCCCCTCGAGAGACGTAATTCCCCCTAGCCCCCTTTTCAAGGGGGAATTGGGGATTTCGACCCGACACTGTTTGCCTGACAACACACTAGCGGGTGAAGCAAATATCGGACGGTGGAAGGCCCACGCCGACGGGAGCGGGTGTTTTCTCCGCGTCTGTGGCCGTGTCGAAAATCCGAATGCCCGCGTTGTCGGCTGTGCGATCCGCGATCCACAGCTCGGTGTTGTCGGGCGTGATCGCGATATTGCCGTATACCCAACCAGCCCCTTGAAGGAGTGTCCCTGTCGTCTGTCCCGTATTGGGATTGAACGTTACGATATGGGTATTGCTGCCGTTGTCTCCGGCCACGCCGATGATGGCGTAGCATTTGGTCTCGGCGATACACAGCGTCTTGTTCAGGCTTCCGCCCAGGGTTGCTTCAGACACGATAAAGCCTCCCACGGTATCGGTCGCTGGATCGAGCAGCTCCACGCCGCCATCGTCGAGGGTGCCGTAGGAGCCGACCAGGGCGACCACAAACTTGCCGAGCGCTGCTGAATACTCAGGAGCACCAACGGGATTGGTCCCTGTGAGCTCGATATCTCCAGTCACTTGTCCGGTGGCGGCATCGATGACCACGATATAGCTGTCCCCCACCGGCTCCCAGCTGTTTTCCCGATCCAGGCGCTTGACGGTGACGTAGAGCTGGTCATTCATTTTGGCCATGCCCGAGATTTCGGGGATGCCATCCGTATCGGCGTAAGCGCTCAGGTCCACGGTTCCGATCTCGGCACCGGTCATGGGATTGACGATGAGCATCTTGGACAGACCGAAGCGCGTGATGTAGGCCCTGTCGGCGCTGACAACCTCGATATCGTGCGGATTCGACGAGGCCTCGACAGAGTACTCTTTGACAATGTCAAAAGTGCCGGGATCCAGTACATCCACCGCGTCAGCGCCGAGCCTCAGAATAACAAAGGGCGTGCCGGTGAGCGGGTCGAAGTGGCAGACCGCATCGGAGTGAACGAAGTTGATGTCTTGAGTGACCGTCAGCCCATCGAGAGCAATCGTCGAATACGCTCCGGTCTGGTAGTCCGTAGTGACAACCAATGCGCTCGTGTAGGGCGGCTCCTCTGTATCGGTATCAGTATCACCATCTGTGTCGGTGTCGGTATCCGCGTCGCCCTCGCCGTTGATATCGTCTTCTCCACCGGTATCACAGGCAGGTACGGCAAACGCGCTCGCCAGTAAACCGATCAGTAGACCCGCGAGAATCACCATCGCCCTCGGTCGGGCCTTTTCTTTTTCACTTGTCTTCGGCATTTTTTTCCTCCTAGGCGTTCAGAGCCATGCTGGGGGCCGTTGCCAGTGAACGGTCGCCATCAACGTGCGTCCCGGCAGGGGATAGCGGTTGTAATCGCTCATCGGCAGCCAGTCGCCGTTTTCGTTTTTAAACACCAGGGCATCGAGCAGGTTCTTGACCTCAAAGGTGATCGTGAACCCGGTCCGCGGTAGCTCGAGGCGACCGCCTGCCCCTAAAAAGAAGTGCTTTGTGACAAAATCTTCATTGTTGTACTGACCCGCATAGGCCTTGCCCGCGTAATCAGTATCGAACCAACCCGCGAACCCAACATGGGTAAGCGTCTTTTCAAGCGCGAGGCGACCGTAGATTTCATGAGGCGGGCGCGCGGGAAGATCCTTGCCGTTATACTGCGCCATATCCGAGTTGTTGACGCCGTGAAAATGGGTGTAGTTACCGCTCAGGGTCACCAGATCGAACACGGCGATTCGAAGCGCGAATTCCGCCCCTTGAATGGTCGCCGCATCGATGTTCACCGGCCGCGATGTGCTCTGCGAGTTCTGCTCGAGAGAGATCAGATCTTCCACCCAACTGGCGAACCAGACCGCGTCCACCCTCAGAAAATCGAGAAAGGCCTTGCCGGCCAGAATGTAGGTGACACCGGCGTCCACATTGTACCCGACTTCTGCTTTGAGATCGGGATTGCCGATCACCGCGCCCCTGTCTCCGAACAGTTCGCACAGATCCGGCGTGCGCGTGTAGCGACCGCCGTTGACCCGGAGCAGTAAGCCCTCGATCAACTCCCAGCGAATCCCAAGCGACGGCGAAAAATAGAAATCCGTTTTGTCCGTGGCCTCAAAATCGGTCTGTAGCGCAGGCGTCGGACCACCATCGAAATAGGTGTAATGGAGCTCACCCCTGAGCGTCGGCACGATGTGCAGCGGGGTCACCGGATTCCAATCGTGCTCTGCACCGAGCTCGGTCTTGATTCTGTAACTCGGGCTTTGTTGATCGTCTTCGGTCAGGTTTATTCTATCTTCCCTGTAATGCTCGTATCGGCCGGCAATTCGAACTGTTGTGATATGTTTCGCTGAAAACTCTGACTGCAAAAGGATCGCACCAAAGGCCCCATCCATCCGGTAGACATGATTCTGATGTCCAACCCCGATGCTACCGCCCATATCGTCGAAGTGCTCGCGCATGATGAGATAGGCGAGATCAAAGCCGAGGAGTGTCTGTTCGCCGATCGGTCGTTCGAGGCGAAGGTTGACGCTGTTGCGCAGCGTCTCGAGCTCAGCAGTACTGTGATCGACCATGTGATCGATGCCGGCGAGCCCTTGGGTCTTGAAAAAGAAGTCATCCATCAAGTGCACGCGCCACGCACCGATGTCCCGGCCCAGCTTGAGCAGCGCTGAATAGGCGGTGTGGTCGTTGTTGCTTCGATGGACAAACTCGTCGTCGTCCGGATTGTTGAACGTGCCGTTGCGGTTGAAGTATTTGAAATCGCCGTCGGCGTGCTGGCCCGAAACGATGGCAAGGGTATCGACACCGCCGACGCGACCGCCGTAGAGCGTCAACAGTCGCCACGTGTTCCAGGAACCATAGCTCGCTGCAAACTCATTGACGGGTGCGCCCAGCGCCCTGGTGCGAAGAACAACGGCGCCGCCGATGCCGCCGATGCCCAATTTGAGAGGAGTATTGCCGCGGTACACCTCGATGTGGTCCAGAATGTCGAGGGAAAAATCCCCCAGGTTGACTGCGGAGAAACCGCCGATATTGAGCTGAACACCGTCGATGAACACCGGCACCTGGTTCGGCGTCGAGCCCCGCACACTCGCCGCGCCGTACGCTCCCAGCCCTCCCATGGTGCGAACCTGCACCCCCACGGAGTGGGAGAGCACCTCCGACAGATCGGTCACGCTCTTGCGCTCATCCGCGACTTCGATCGTCTCGGCGAATCCGGTCACTTCATCTGTGGGCCTGATTCTATACCCTTTCACTTCGGTTTCGTAGACGGCCTCATCATCGATAAAGTCCTCCCAGTTTTCGAAATCATCAACTGACGCCGCCGCGCTGTCCCCATCATTTTCATGCAGGGTTTCCGGATCGGCCTCCTCCCCCAATTCGAGGCTTCCGTCTGGACCGGGCGCATCCAGATGGGGTGCACCGACACCAGGTGCTTCATCAGCCGAGGTCGGGAGGGTGCACAGAAACAGGAAAGCTGCCGCGGTGAAATTTACAGGAGCGTGCTGCACAGCGCGAAATTCTCCTCTGGCGGTCCTGCCGTGTTACGATAGGTACACACCAGACTCCGGAGCGATTTCGTCGCTTTAAAAAACACTACGCTGAAAGGCTTAATTCTAGGAAAACGATGGTCATTCATTTTCGCCGTCCTCACCCGCGAAGGTCTGGCAAATGGTTCATGTCGCCGGCAGGTCTTCGGACTCGTGGGCCTGGGAGATAACCTCGTTCCTACTCACCGTCGCTTCCCAGCCCACTTTTGGGCCAGTGCTTGATTGACGGTTTTCGTTCCCACTTACCGCTGCGGGGCAGTTCCGGATTTTCACCGGATTCCCTTTTCAGGACCACTGCATCAGCAGAATACAAATGGCCCAGCCGGTAACTCGGCAGTCCGTACCAGAATTCGACAGCTCCTGTCAATACGGACGAAAAGAATCGATGATTTGATGTTCAGGCGTCAAACAATGCAGAATCTACGTGCAGTCGAAAGCGCCGTCGTGCAGATGAAAATTCCGCTGGCGAACAGCGGTGTCGCGCGAGGCCGCGAGATGAGCTTCGTACCCGGACGGTACCGCTAGGCGCTTCACCGACCAGCGCCTGCCATCAAGTGGCACAGTGGGACCAAGACTGGAGATGCGGTTCAATCGAAACGCCAGTCCGCGTCCATCGGCTTTGAGCACAGCTTCTTTGTAGGTCCAGATTCGATAGAATTCATCCGCTGGTTTGTCTTTGGTTGCCAGTCCAGCGAATTCCCGGGGTGTCAGCACTTCGTTTAGTAGCTCGGTCCAGGCGTCGGAAATGACTTCGATGTCGATGCCAACACGTATACCAGACGCTTTCTCCGCTACTGCCAGTATGACGATACCGCCCGAGTGGGCCAGGTTGAAATCCGGACCGCAGGGAAGAGATGGACGGCCGTTAGACGATCTGGTGAGATGGCTCAAAACAGCTTCCACCTCATCTCCGAAAACGCGTTGCATCACAGTCCCGATCATCAGGAGGCCGGTGACGCTCATCTGCATGTCGATCCACCGCCTGTACCGGTGAACCCGCACGCGGTAGGCCTCCGGGAGGCTTTGCAGAAACCGTTTCGTCGCACCTGCTGTCCATCGTTCCCGTACGTCTGCAATCCACAATGCTGTTCTCTTTTGTGCCATTGAACAGTCCTCCACGCGTATTTTATTAAAACGCCATAGAGCCGATACGTATCATGTCATAGCTGTCGATACCAAAACTAGAGAAATCGAAAGTCAATCCGGAGTCGACGGAAAATCAGGATCAACTGAAATTTTAAACTATTCGGTGCACGCCATTGGTGTGTAAAACAAAGAATGATTTTTGAGCTCCTATCTGTGTTGAACAGCAATTGCTGTACATGCCGATCGTTCAGCTAAGGACTCGCGCAAAAACAACTTCCGTTTTTGAGAGCAGATCCATCAATTTTGCCGGCATCGCTCGGCGCCCAAATACCCCAAGTATTCAGGCTTCTCGCTCTTTGGCACAATTACGCCTCTACTCTCAAAATTCGGTATTTATTCTTGT
>JANQET010000273.1 GCA_028278265.1 Myxococcota bacterium | reverse complement strand
GTACGACGCGCCGTTGCCGCCGATGTTCAAGAACGACGAAGAACTGACCACGATTTACCGACAATCGATGGACGAGAAGGCCCAACCGTTTCGCGACGTGGCGATCAAGCTGTTCGATCACTGCCTCAATGTGTCCACCAAGCTGCGCTGGTTCAACAACAACTCCCGGCGCTGCGAGGCCGAGCTGAGCAAGCTCGATCCGCGGAAATACCCCGTGTCAGAGGAGATCCGCATCCAACCGAACAACGAGATTCACAGCTGGGCCCTCCCGGGTCCTATCCTCGACTTCAACAAGAAGAAAACAAACGAAGAGGGGATCAAGTTGGAAGCGCCGGGGGAAGGAGCGACCAGCCAAGATCCCCCGCCCCCTGAGAAAGAGACCTCCCAGGCGCCTGAGTCAAAAACGGCGCAGCCTTCCTGAATTGTTACTAGTAGGGGCGAACCTCGTGTTCGCCCTCCCAGCCGATTGTTCAGGAATTAAACGGAACAATGCGTACTAGCCGCACTTAGCCGTACTTAGCCTACAGCGCCAAACAGACCTTTCCGCCGCGCCGTTTGCGGTTGGCCAGTTTACGCGTGGAGTAATATTTGGGATCGAGCTTGAGCACCTTTTCGTAGTGGCGATAGGAGCTCGATGTGTCCTTGAGACGCACGTATGCGGCCATCAGCAGGGAGTGGGATTTGAGGTGGTTGGGATTGAGCTTCAAGGCCAGCTTGCACCACATGATCGCGTCGGTGGTCAGCCCCAGATAGTAGTACGCCAACCCCAGATTGTAATAGGGTGTGTCGTAGAGCGGATCCCGGCGAATGGCCTCGTCGAAGCGCATGATCGCTTCTTTGGTGCGGCACTTCTTCAGCCACTCGACCCCGCTGCTGACAAAGGCGGTGGCCAGGATTTCGCTCTGATGCCCGTCGGCGTCGAGGCTGCGTAGCGCGCTCATCCCGGTCGACTGGGCGACGATGTTGTATTTCTCGATGTAGTATTCGTCCTTTTTGGGCGAGTTGGTCGTGGTCTCCCAGTTGAGGTAGTCCCGCTCGGAGAGGTGCCAGCGGACGAACGCGTGGGCCGGTGCCCGCACCATCTTGAGCGGGAGCTCGAGCACCTGGGCGATGCTCAAATAGACCAGACAGTAGCTGTCGCAGTCGATCTTTTTGTTTTGCAGTCCCGTGCCGAGCAGGCGGTTTTCTTTGTACTCGAAACCCAACTCGGCGAGCAGATCGCCGATGCCCTGGAGGGCTTGTCCGGCATGGGACGAATCACCCGGTTCCAGTTCGTCGAAATGCTGTAACGCTTGCTTGGCCTGGTCGATGATTTCATCTAGGAGGTGGTAGCTTTGCGGGGATGAATTGTGTTCGAGCTCCACATCGAGCACCAGATGGCCGATGGTTTCGTACTTCGAGCGACACGGTCGGGGCATCGTCGACACGACTGAGCGGGTGCACCCCGACAACAGCGCTGCCTGGCCGAGCGCCAATCCAGCAGCGGCGCTGAGCGAAGACCCGATAAATTTCCGTCTGGTCAAGTTTATCGCGGGTTCACATCGTTGAACGAGCTGAGTTAAGTCCATCTCCCTTTTCGTATTGTCGTTTCAATCCAATCGCTCCACAAGATCCCAACCGATCTCACTACCTACTATAAGTATAACCATAGAATTCGTTTGCGCCATGTGTGATAAGGGTTTGCGAAGCTGGAACTGGAAAAAACAAGTGGTTGCTGTTCCCCAAAACGGCCATTGATGGCACTTTTTTTTTGGTCTATAGGTTATTTTCGTCGGCCCTCCGCCGCGATTGCAAGAGGTAATACCCGATGAATGAAGCACAACTCCTCAACACCGTGTTGGAACGACAAGCACCAGCAGTTGCGCGGTGCCTCTCCCCGTTGGGTCGTCGGGCCGCCTTCCCGCAAGGAATACCGTTTCAGGCGAGCCAGGCGCAGGACACCGAGATCAACGCCTGCATCGGTCAGCTCACCGACGGAGCGGGCGATCCATTGCCGCTGCCCGGTCTTCAGCAAGCCACAGAGCAGTTGGACCCCAAAATGGCCTTTTTGTATTCCCCTCAGGATGGCCACGAATCCCTGCGCCGCGCCTGGGCAGCGCGCCAACGGCGGCTTTCCGGCACTAGTGTTGTCGATACTGCGCTGCCGATGGTGGTTCATGGATTGACTCACGGCTGCAGCATCCTCGCCAATTTATTTGCCGATCCCAATACCGATGTGGTCGTCGCCACGCCGATGTGGGGCAACTACCGTTTGATCTTCGAGCTGTTCACCGGCGCGCGGATTAAGTCCTATCCGTTCTTCCGGGAGGGTCGATTCAACGTGGCGGGATTGAGCGAAACCCTGCAATCGGTGGCCGGCAAGGCGGTGATCATTTTCAATTTTCCGCACAATCCCACCGGCTATACCCCGCAGCAAGAGGAAATCGAGGCGATCGTCGATACGGTGGTCGGGCATCACGGACCGGCGATCGCGCTGATCGATGATGCCTACCACGGCCTGATCTACGAGCCGAACCTGATGCGGCGCTCCCTGTTCTGGGAACTCGCCGAACGGGCAGATCCTGACAAGCTGTGCCCGATGCGCCTGGACGGGGTGACCAAGGAGCTGGTCTTCTTTGGGGGACGGGTGGGATTCATCTCCCATCCGCTGATGGGCGAGGTCCAGGCAGCGCTGCATGCCAAGCTCAAGTGCATTGCCCGCGGGACGACCAATGTACCGGCAGGTCCCAGTCAAGCCCTGGTGTTGAAAGCGCTCGAGCTCCCCGATCTGGAGGATCAGATCGAGCAACGCACGGCCGTGCTCAAAGAGCGTTACCAACGCCTGAAAAGCGAACTGGCGGATTTGCGATCATCCAAGGTACGGGCCTGGCCCTTCAATTCCGGCGCCTTCGCTCTGTTGGAGGTGGACGCGGCGATCAACGCCGAGCAACTGCGCCAGAACCTGATTGTCGAGCACAGCGTGGGTACAGTTAGGATTGACGGGATCAACGCCCTGCGGTTGGCTTATTGTTCAGTGGCCACCGCCGCAATCCCTCCCCTGATTCGCGCCATCGGCGACGCCGTGGAGACGTTTTGCTGACCTGGGGCCCTGTCGGCGTTTTCACTACCTGTGGATGGTTCCTTTTTACCTCACAGCGAGGATATGCTATATCCCCCCGATGTTTGGCGATAAACGCGTTGCAGTAGTCATTCCCGCGTACAACGAGGAAAGGCTGGTCGGCCGGGCAATCGAGCAGATACCCCAATTCGTCGATCGGATAATCGTCATCGACGATGCCAGCAGTGATCAAACCGCGCTCATCGCCCGTCGCTGGAGTGCCAAACGCAATCTGATCTGTATTCGACACGAAGTGAACCAGGGGGTGGGCGGCGCGATCGTCACCGGCTACCGAAAAGCGCTGGAACTGGGTGACGATGTGGTCGCCGTGATGGCCGGAGACGCCCAAATGGATCCGATGGACCTGCCGCGGCTGATCGAGCCGGTCCTCAGCGACGGTGCCGACTACGTCAAAGGGGATCGCCTGGCTTGGCCGGGGGTGTGGCGCGTTATGCCCCTGGCGCGGTTTATCGGTAATCACCTGTTTTCGCTGCTCACCAAGCTGACCTCCGGTTACGGCCAAATCCGGGATTCCCAGTGCGGCTACACGGTGATCACGGCACACACCCTGGCCAAGCTCGACTTGGATGAGCTGTATACCCGTTATGGCTTTCCCAACGATGTGCTGGCCCATCTGTACAGCGTTGGGGCCCGACTGGCCCAGGTGCCGGTGCGTCCCATCTATGCATCTGAGCAGTCCGGGATCTCTCTTTTGACCGGATTGGTCGGTATGCCCTGGGTCATGCTCTGCTCGATGTGGCGTCGGTGGCGTCGCGCCGGGACTTTTTTGCTGGCCAAACCGGTACGCCGCAAAAACTGACCATGGCCGTTGTGGGGTTCATCACGACCTCGTTTCCCCGCCACGACTCGGACGCTGCCGGCCGGTTTGTGTGGGAGATGGCCCGCGCCTTTGCGCGCCGCGGACATCGGGTAGAAGTGGTTGTCCCCCAAGCCGCCGAATCGAAATCTCGCCCCGCCGGATCCACGGGCTGCGCCGGGATCCACGTGTTGGAGGCGCCCTATGTCCGTCCTCGACAATGGCAGCGGCTGTTTTTCGATGCCGGGGTGCCGGACAATCTCGAACGACGACCATGGCTGCTGGGGCTGGTGCCCGCGGCACTGACCGCCCTGTGGGTCCGAGCTGTATTGGCTGCCCGACGGTGGGACGCGGTGATCAGTCATTGGGCCCTGCCCTGTGCGTTTATCGCGGCCGCCTGCGGCCTGCCCCGACGGCGCCACCTGACCATCGCCCACTCCGGGGAGATTCACCTGCTGGGCCAGCTACCCGGGCGGCGGGCCCTGTGCCGGGCGATGGTGCAGCTGGTGGGTACGGTTGGATTTGTTTCCCAGCGCGGCAAGCGCGAGTTCTGTCGCCATCTATCCGGGGAGACCATCGCTCGGTGCGGTTCGAAGTTGGTGGTCACACCGATGGGTATCGATTTCCGAACAATCGCCTCATCCGGGAGTTCCAGATCCGTTCGCGAGGCGTTCGGAGCCGATGGATTGTTGGTGCTGGTCATTGGTCGGTTGGTCCGGATCAAGGGAATCGACGTATTGCTCGAGGCCCTCGCCGGACGGTCCGATGTTCAGCTCATCGTCGCCGGGGAGGGCCCGTTGCGATCCACACTCGAACGACGCGCGGCAGAAAACCGGGTGCGGACCACCTTTGTCGGTCAGGTAGATCAAGATCGGCGCAACGAGCTGCTCGCCGCATGCGACGTGGTCGTGGTTCCCTCTCGTCCACTCGTCAGCGGGCGCCAGGAGGGCATCCCGCTGGTCGCGCTCGAGGCGTTTGCCGCGGGAAAACCGGTGGTGGCTACCGAGACCGGGGCAATCGCCGAGCTGGTCGAGCACGGGGTCAACGGCTTGTTGGTGCCTTCGGAGAATCCGTCGGCCCTCGGCGCGGCCCTCGGCCGGCTGCAGGAACAACCCGAGCTCGCGCAGCACTTGGCGGAAAAGGGCCGCGAGCGCGCCGGTGGGTTGGACTGGGACCGCTTGGTGCCCCGGTATGAGTCCCTGGTCGGGTTGACATGATTTTTTTCGACTCTATATTCAAAATCGCATCCTTCACCTCGAGGTGAAAGGGTGTAGTGACATTGAAATCGACCGCTTTGGAGGAGCGCAATGGACCCCCGTAGCCTACTTTACGACCGACGAATCATTCGGCGGAATCTCGAAAAAGGACAAGTCTCCGTCGAGGAGCACGAACAGTATCTCAAGGATCTCAAAGACCTGAAAGAAGAGTGTGAAGTGATCGACCCGGCACTCGACGGTGCGGCGGAAGGCGAAGAGACGCCAGAGGGGGAGGAGCACGACGCCCCTGCAGAAGAGCCGGTTGAACAAAACCCCCAAATCGGAGTGTTAGATGAGTAAGGACCAGTCACCGGAGAGTCCCGCGAACCAGACTCATCCTGCTGATCCCAATCCACAAGATCCTTCTCTACCCATCGATTTTACGACGTTTGTTCTCTCGTTGAGCTCTTCTGCTGCCTTCCACCTCGGCCTGGCGCCGCATCCGGAAAAGGATTGCGAGTGCAAGAACCTCCCCATGGCCAAGCAAACCATCGATATCCTGAGCATCTTGCAGGAGAAGACACAGGGCAACCTGACCGGCGCCGAGGAGCGCTTGCTGGGCGAGGTGTTGTACAATCTGCGCATGGCCTTTGTCGCTGAATCCAAAAAGTGCTCGTCCCCGCAATAGGTAGGGCACTGAAATTGGGTTGGCGAATTCACTTGTCGATTTGTGTCGCCTTGCTGGCCTTGGGCTGTCGTCCCCTGAGCGATAATACACCCACGACCGAGCAGCCCGCTCCGATCCCGCGGCAACCGGAAGAGCCCAAGGTCAAGGTGGTCTATCCCAACGTGCCCGGATCGTTCGTCGCCACGGTCAAGAAGATCAAACCCTCGGTGGTCAATATCTTCGCGGCTCAGTTGGTGCGCCAACGACCGCGCTTCGGTTGGCCCGGGTTGGAGGAATTTTTCGGGGTGCCCCAGCGGGATCGGGTACAGCGATCCCTGGGATCGGGGTTTGTGATCGACAACCAGGGGTACGTGCTGACCAATTATCACGTGGTCGAGCGGGCCCATCAGATTTTGGTGCAGCTCGAGGACCGTCGGGATGCGCCGGCCACCGTGGTCGGTGCAGATCAGGGCATCGACCTGGCCCTGCTGCATATCGAACAGACCGGCCTGGCCCCGGCAACCCTGGGCAACTCGGACAATCTAGAGGTGGGGGAGTGGGTCATGGCGGTGGGCAACCCGTTCGGTCTCTCCCACACGGTCACCGCCGGAATTGTCAGCGCGAAAGGCCGGGACTACCGGGATTTGGGACTGGAACGACCGGGGTTTCAGGACTTCATTCAAACCGACGCCTCGATCAATCCGGGAAACTCCGGCGGACCGCTGATCAACGTTCTGGGAGAAGTGGTGGGGATGAACACGGCGATTGCGGCGGCAGGTCAGGGCTTGGGCTTTGCCGTGCCGATCAACATGATCAAAGCCATTTTGCCCCAGCTCAAGCGCTCGGGACGGGTGGTGCCGGCCTGGTTGGGAATCGGTATCAGCGAGTTGCCCGCAGAGGTGGCCCACCAACTGGGGATCACCTCAGGGGTGCTGATCACCGAGGTGTTTGCCGACAGTCCGGCTGCCCGTGGTGGACTGCGGGAACGGGATATCATCGTCGCGTTCAATGGAGAGGAGGTCAGCGATGCCAGCAAGCTGGGGTGGCTGACCACGACCGCCGGCGTGGGCAGTGAGGTCGAGGTAAAGGTATTGCGGGAGCAGAAGCTGCTCCAACTCACCCTGCGGGTGACCAACCGCCCGCAACGATTGAACCGGTAACGATCACTCCGTCGAATCGAGCTGTGGCTCGGGAGCGAATCCCAACACGTCGGCGTGTCGCCGAATGGCGACGAGGCGCTGTTTGAGCGCGGGATGGGAGTTGTGGTACGCGCGGTAGAGCCTGTGGGATCCAGGGCTCGATAAATTCTGTTTGGTCAATGTCACCAGGGCCGAGGCGAGATCCTCGCCACTCGAAACCGCTTCTACGGCAAAGCGATCGGCTGCGTGCTCATCCCGGCGGGAGCGATAGCGGAAGAACCAGCCGAACAAGCCGAACGTCTCGGAGGCCAGCAGACCGAACACCACCAAAAAGGCGTGATCGCTCAACCGCGCAAATCCCAGACCGGTGTAAAGGGCTGCCTGATCGCGGAGCAGGGCCATCGCGCCGAACAGGACACCCATCGCGATTAATCCGAGGAGCAGCCGTTTACGCAAGTGACCCAATTTGAAATGACCGAGCTCGTGGGCCAACACGGAGAGGAGGGCTGGGCGGTCGATTTTGTCGATCAATGTATCGTAAAAAACGATGCGCCGCGCCCCTTTGAGCCCCACGATGAATGCGTTGGAGTGGGTGGAGCGTTTTGATCCGTCCATCACCATTACCCCGGCCAGGGGGAACCCCACCCGGTCGGCCAAGGCGCTGACGTCGATGGCCAAGTCCTCCTCGACCGGGGTGAAGCGATTGAACAGGGGCATGATCGCCACGGGATAGATCCACGTGAGAAAGAGTTGAATCAGCGTTACGCCGACAAACGCTATCAGCCACCAGTAATCCCCTGCCCGGCTCATGATCAACAAGACCACCGTGAGTAGCAGTCCGCCGAGCACGGCGCTGAGCAGCAGTTCCTTGACTTTGTCGAGCGCGAAACCGCCGAGGGTCTGGCGGTTGAAACCGTGTCGCTCCTCGAGGCGAAACGTCGAATAGAGTTGCAGGGGCAGTTTCACCAGGCTGTCGAGCAGACCGAGTATGCCGAAGAAGGCCAGGCCGGCAACCAGCGGGCTCGCCGTCAGCGCAGTTACCTGTTCATCGATCCATTGAAACCCGAATCCAATCATCAGCACCAGCTCAACAATGCCCAGTGCGGATGACACCAAACCGAAATGAAGTTTGTCCCGGTTGTAGCGAACCGCTTTTCGGATCGTCTCGAGATCGACTTTACCGTCTAAGTGCGCAGGTACGCGCTGTTTGCGCCGGGCCAGATGGCCGAGCTGCAGCAGGTCGAGGACGAGCTCGAATCCTCGGTGCGCCGAGACCATGCCGACGAAGAACCAGGTGATCCCATTCCATTCCATTTCGGTTTACCTGTCGGTGCGAAAAAGGGTTGACGGCAGAAAGAGCGGATCAATCGAGATGCAGCTTGGCGATGCCACTGGTGAGCGACTCCAGATCGAACGGTTTATTGATGAACTCTGTCAGACGATCTTCCAGCAGATCATCGATCTTCTGATCGCGAGTGTACCCGGAGACGAGCAGCACTTTCAATGTGGGATCGATCTCGCGCATCTTGGCCAGCGCCTCTCGGCCGTTGAGCACGGGCATGATGATGTCGAGGACGACAAATGCAATGCTGCTCTGGTTGGCCACGTACAAATCGAGCGCCACCTGGCCGTTCTCGGCGTGAATCACGCTGTAGCCCAATTTTTCGAGAATCCGCGCCGCTGCCTGGCGGACGATTTCGTCATCGTCGACGAGCAGCACGTTGCGCGCGCCCAGCGGTGGAGCGTCGCGCAGCGGTATCGTCGGCGCAGGTTGAGGTAGATTGTTTTCAACGGTTTTAACCATGTCAAATGAGGCCCAATTGGTAGTAGAGCCATATGCCCGCCGTGTCAAGTGGCGGCCCCGCCTACACGCAGCGAGGATGTCATCGATATCTTCGGCTTTGCATCCGGTCTCGGCGAGGTCGAGCTTGATCGCCGAGGCCACGGTCATGATCGCGGCGAGCACGTTGTTCATGTCGTGGGCCATCGCGCGGGTCGCCGCTGCTGCGGAACTCAGTTGGGAGCTGTCCTGCGCAAACAGAGCGATGGCCGCGTGATCGGTGAGATCTTCGATGCAGGAGGCGCTTATCAGCAGGTGTTTGGTCTGCTGTTTCTTGGTGGTAATTTCCACCTCCCGCTGCTTGACCGGCTTGTTCGGTGTGGTGCGCAACAGAGCAAACAGTTGAGGGTGATGCTTCGGATTAAGATATTGCAGGAGACTGGTTCCAATCAGTTCGTCCAATCGGTACCCCAAACACCGCAGCGCGTCGTCGTTGGCGTAAGAGATATCGCCGCTACGCGATACCTCGATGATCAGAAGCGGCGCGCGCTCAATCAGGTAGGAGTGATGCTCCCGGCATGTTTTGTAAAGCTCGAACTCGCGAATTTGCTCAATGCTTTTCATATAGGTATCTCATTGAATGGGGTAATCGCATGATGGATCACCGCTGCATGCAGATCTTCCGCAGCCACCGACGCACGATCACCTGTTCTCGAGTTCATCTGATCAAACCAATAGTGCGTAGCATAGGCGTCGTTGCGCGCAGAGTCCAACTTTTTATCCACTCGGTGTTGTTTAAATTGATTCGTTTGAATTTTGTCACATTGCGGTTGATATTTATTTACCCGATGGATGGCCTTCGGGTTGGCGATTGAGGGAAGTCCGGGCGAAGCTTTGGGCACCGACGCAAATCTCTGCCAGGGGGGCGGGCTTTTGGACATCAATTTACTGTCGTTGAGCTGACAATGGGCGGTCATCGAACTCCCGTTTCCGTTGGGTATCGAAAAAAAATAGCTCGCCTGTGACAACTTTCAAATGATTAGTGGTTTTAAAGTGTGCTTTAGGGCTAAAAAAAACAGGTGAATCGACTTGCTATGTAGTTTGGACGTAGTTTTACTTCTCGGTTTAAAAATACACGCTGACGAATGGAAACGAAGTGATTTTACTTGCGGGGGGCTCGATGTCCTGCCTTCATGATCACCCCTGTGCCGGAGTTGGAGTCCACTGCGATATCCAGCGGTGCATCGAAGACGACGTGGCGCACGTGATCGGTTTCGGCTTCGACCGGTTGGGCGTCCAGCCAGGCGGTGTCGAGCATGCCCGCGGTATCTCCCAGGTTGACGGTGAAGTAGCCCACGCCGAACGAGGTGATGTTTTGAAAGAAATGGGATCCTTGCGACGGGCTGACGCGAATGTCTTTCATGTCCGTCTCTACGATACATCTGGCTTGGGAGATCTGACCCCAGACCACCGGAATACCCAGACGCCAATCAGCGCTGCCCCAGCGCCCTGGACCGATTAACAGGTAGGGCCGTTGCAGATCTTTGAACGTCGCGTTCAGTTGGCCGATCTCTTCGGCGATATCCCGCGTCAATGCTCGATTGAATTTGTCCGCCTTGACGTAGACGATGTCGCAAACATCATCGATGCGGCCGTGACCGAGCGCCCGATGGGAGATGCAGATCGCATCGGACGTTTTGAGTTTGTCCATCGCCAGCGACTCGGCGGCGAAGTTGGTCACCATCGGACGGATCTGCAAAAAGCCTATTTCCAGTGGTCGGGAGCGGTCCTCGTAGATATTGGCGGCGAACTCGATCTCCACCGGACAGGACAAGCTGGCGTTCCCCACTTCGAGCAGGAACGAGAGGGCGTCGGCCAGGCGGATGTCGGGGTCCTCCAGCAGGCCGGCCATGGTGACCAGCTTGACCCCGGGTTTGCTCACGTCGTGAAAAACCAAGTTGTCCCGCGGGGAGTAAACCGAACCCACCTTGTTCAACGTGCCGTGGGCCATCGCTGCGTCCAGTCCCAGGGGAACCACGTTTGAGCCCGTGTCCCGGCAGTCATCCCATTGGGGTCCAGTGTTGGAGAGATCGAGCGAGAGAAACTCCCGTTGGGCGTTGGAGAGGTAGTCCCTCGAGGTGAGCACTTTGTACATCGCATTCGGGTTTTTAGGAGAGAAGCGAAAGCAGCGCCCCCCCTCGACGACCGTTTTGCCCAACCCCAGGGCCACGCAGATCACGCCGTCTTCGGCGGCCATGTCGGCGATGGGGTAGAAGTTGTGGGAGCGGGCCACCCCGGCCAGATCCGGGTAGAGATAGTTGTCGTGGCGTCGGCCGACCAGCTGTTGAATGACCACCGCCATTTTTTCCTCTTCCAGGCGGTTTGGGGTCTGTTCGAGATAGCTCTTGGCCTGTCCCAGAAAGGTCGAGGCGTAAACCAGCTTGATCGCGCTGAGCAGCTCCTGCAGCCGGATTTCCAGGTTGTCGTGGTTGTTGGGAATCATGTACGTGCGATACACGCCGGCAAACGGTTGGTAAGAAGCGTCCTCCAACAGGGATGACGACCGCACGGCCAACGGATATCGCACCCGGCTGAGCAGGGTGCGCAGCTGTTCGACCAGGTCCTCGGGCAGACGGGCCTGGTTGATCGCCGTGGCGATTTCAGCATCACTGGCCGTCCCCAACACCACCGGAGCCAGGCCGGCGGATTCGAGGAACTCATCGAAGACCCCCGTGGCCAGCACCGCGGTCGGGGGCACGAAGATCCGCGCACCTGAGATGTGCTCGTCGATGCGATACCGCTCCAGCAGAGAGTTGACAAAAGCCAACCCGCGCCCTTTGCCTCCCAGCGATCCGGAGCCGATGCGAACGAAGCCGCTCCACGCCTCGAACGTATCGCTGGAGAAGTCGGAGACGATACCGGCCCGGGTCCGCGAGCGGTGGACGTTGAGTGAGGATATCATGTGTTTGCGAAACTCGGCCGGTGTGCCGAAATCGGAGAGCTTCTTGTCGCGGATCGCCTTGGCCAGCCCGTACTCGGTGCGGGCGGAGAGCCAGGTGGAAAAATCTTTGCGCCTGCCGTGGTAGAGCAAACACTCGTCCGGGATCATCTTCAACGCTTCGACCAGACTGCGCAAGTCACTCGCCGAGGTCACCTTGGAACCATCGGGCCGGCGAAAGACAAAGTCGCCAAAGCCCAGCTCCGCCTGCATGAAGGCGCGCAGCTCGTGCATCAGGCTCGGTGACTTCTTGTTGATGAACGCCGCGCCGATCTCCTTGGCCAGCGTCTCGTTGGACTGATCCGACGATTGAATCAACACCGCGAGATCCGGGTGTTTCTCCTTGATCATCCGGGAGAAATCGATGCCCGCTCGGGGATCCACCTGACCGTCCCGGGGAAACGCCGCGTCGGCGATGATACCCAAGGTGTAGTCCTGGTAGCGATGGAAGTACTCCAACCCCTCCTCGTAGGTGGTGGCGTGCAGCACCTTGGGGCGGGCGTGCTGGCGCAGCAGTTTCTGCATCCGGTTCAGCGCGTCGGACATCACCGCTTGTACCTGCTCCATGATTTCAGTGTAGAGCAGGGGCAGGTACGAGGAATAAAACCGAATGGAGTCCTCGACGAGGATGATGCACTTCACGCCCGCGGCCCGGGCGTCATGCCAGGCGTTGAGCCGGTCTTCGACGTACTTGATGATGCCGATGAACAGGCGGACGTCTCCGCTCCACACAAAGACCCGATCAATGCCGGGCAAACTGTGGGCATCTTCGAGCAGGTGCACCTCGCGGGTATTGAACGCCAATAGGGTAATCGGCAAACCCGGGTGCATGCGATGCACCTCGCGGGCGAACTCGCGAATGTTCATGTCGCCGACCCGCAGCATGGAGATCACCAGGTCGTATCGCTCCGAGCGCAGGCGTTCGAGCGCCTTGTGCGCGGTGGAGACCTGGTCTACCCGCGGGGCGAAGCGCAAGTTGAGATCGAGGTATTCCGAGAAGAGCACCTCGCTCAACCGACCCTCTTCGACAAACGTATACGAATCGTAAAAACTCGAGACGAGTAAAATGTTGCGCAACCGACGGGGGATCAGCGCATCGAAATGGACCTGCCGCTGGTAACGGCGGCCGACGATCGCTCCGAAATCATCTTCACGCATATGGCACCGTTGGGATTCTGCTGAACTTGGGGAATGAATGCCCCGGTTTGAGCACCGCACCTACCGAGCGCCGACCGTTGACCGCGATGTTGAGCGGCTCGGGAAAGCGCAGGTGACGCACGTGCTCGGTTTCGGTTTGGGCCGGCTGGCTGTCCATCCAGTCGTAGTCGAGCACGCCGCCGAGGGAGCCGAAATTGACCGTGAAATAGCCGATGCCGAAGGAGGTGATGTTTTGAAAGAAGTGGGTGCCCTGGGAGGGGGTGACCGGAATGTCGTCCATGTCGGTCTCCACAATGCAGCCCACGCCGGAGATCTGTTTCCAGGTGACCGGGATGCCCAGCCAGCGATCGGAGCTCCCCCAGCGCCCCGGGCCGATCAACAGATACGGTCGCTCTTCTTGACCCAGCTTGTTGTTGATGCCACCGATCTCATCGGCAATTGCGACCGTCTCGGCCCGATCGAAGCCCTGCCGGCGCACGTAGACGATATCTCGGATGTCCTCGATAACCCCGTTCCCCAACGCTTTTTTGGAGTAGCAGATCACCTCTTCCTCTTGGATGCCGTCGAGATTGAGCTCCTGGGTGTCGCTGCTCAGCACGATCGGGCGAATCTGCAACACCGAGAATTCGTTGGGGTGATCCGCGTTGTCTTTGAGGTTCAGGGCGAACTCGATCTCCACCGGACCGGAGAAGCTCGCCGTGCCCACTTGGAGCAGCAACTGGAGGGTTTCCGCCAACGGACAAATGCCCGCTTTCAATACCCCGGCCATCGTCACCAGCCGTACCCCGGCCCGGGAGGTGCCGTCGTACACCGCGTCGTTTTCTGCGGAGTAGACCGAACCCACAGAGGCCAATGTGCCGTGCTCTTCGGCGGTCGCCAAATCCAACGTGGTGATCGCCGAGTCGGGGTGCTGTTCGCTGAGGTTCAGGTTGGACGTGCCCAGGTCGAGCGCGTAGAATTCCCGCTGGGAATTTTTCAACGTCTCATCCACCGAAGAGAACTGGTACAGCCGCCGCGGTTCGGCCGGTGAGAAGCGCAGCGCTCGTCCCCCTTCGACGACCATTTTGCCCAGGCCCAATGAAACCGAGGCCACCCCGTCGGTCGGTTTCATCCCCTCCATCGGGTAGACATCGTGGGAGCGGGCCACCCCGGCCACGTCGGGATAGAGATAGTCGCCCCAGCGACGGCCGACCACCTGTTGGATCAGCACGGCCATCTTCTCCTCTTCGAGGCGGCTCGGCGTCGACTTGATATAGCCCCGCGCGTCGCTCTGGTAGGTCGAGGCGTAGACCAGTCGAACCGCGTTGCTCAGCTGGCGCAGCCGCACGTCGAGATCCGGATGGTTGTTGGGAATCATGCAGGTGCGGTAGACCCCGGCAAACGGCTGGTGGGAGGTGTCCTCGAGCAGACTGGAGGAGCGCACGGCGAGCGGGTAGGTCACCCCCTGCAGGAAGCTGCGCAGGTTCTCCTTGGCCTGATCGGGCAGGGGCGCGTTGAGAAACGCCTGGGTCACCTCCTCGTCCGTACAATCGCCGAGAACCAGCTTGTGCAGCTTCGATTTCTTCATGAACTCGTCGAACACCCCAGTGGCCAGTACCGCGGTCGGCGGCACACCGATTTTGATGTCGCTGAGCTGATCTTCGATTTTGTACCGCTCGAAAAGGGCGTGGAGAAAGGCCAGCCCTCGCCCCTTCCCCCCGAGGGATCCGGTGCCGATGCGCATGAAAGCGCTGGAGGCGACGAAGGAGTCCGGTGAGAATTCGACAATCACGCCGGCCCTGGGGCGATGCCGATAGTAGGTGATTTTGTCGAGCAGGTGTTTTCTCAACTCCTCGGGGGTGGCGAACGCGCTGGCCTTGACCGGGCGCAGGGCCTTGGCCAGACCGAACTCCGTCCGGGTCATCAACCAGGTCGAAAAGTCATTGCGGTTGGAGTGGTAGAGCAGGGCGTCTGCCGGCAGCGCGGCCAGCTCCTTGGTGAAATTGTGGAGATCCCCCGCCCGGGCCACCTCCGTACGATCAGAGGAGCGAAAGACAAAATCGCCGAAGCCGAGATGGTCCCCCATGAATTGTCGCACGTCGTAGAGCAACTTGGGGGAGCGCTTGTTAATGAATTGAGCGCCGAGCTGGATCGCCAGCATCTCGTTTTGGATATCGGTCGATTGAATCAGGATCGGCCGGTCGGGAATCTCGGCCCGGACGCGCTTGGCAAAGTGAATCCCGGCGTGGCGATCCATTTTGCCCTCCTTGGGAAAGGCGGCGTCGAGGATCACCCCGGAGAGGTATTTCTTTTGCCGCTCGAAGATCTTCTCCCCGTCTTCGTAGTTGGTCGCGAGCAGGATTTTGGGCCGGGCGCGCATTCGGGTGAGCTTGTCCAGCCGGTTGAGTCCGTCGGACATCAGCGCTTGGGTCTGCTCGACGATTTCGGTGTAGAGCAGGGGCAGGTACATCGAGTAGAAGCGCGGGTTGTCCTCGATCAGCAGAATACTCTGAACGCCGGCGGTGCGCGCGTCGTGCCAGGCGTTGAGCCGATCCTCGATATACTTGATGATCGCGATGAACAACCGCACATCCCCCAGCCAGGCAAAGGTGCGATCCACTCCGGGGGGGTCGAGATTCTGCAACCAGGAGAGCTCTCGTGTGTTGTAAGCCATCAGCACCAGAGGGACATCGGGGGCCATTTCACTGACCCGGCGGCTGAAGTCGAGCACGTCGATTTCGCCGACCCGCATCATCGAAATGATCAGGTCGAACGGCTTGATGATCAGCTTTTCCAATGCCTCTTCGGCGGTGGAGACCCGGACGATGTAGGGTCGATATTGCAGATTGAGCTGCAGGTAATCGGAGAACAATGCCTCGGTGAGACGGCCGTCCTCCTGCACGGTAAACGAGTCGTATAAACTCGATACGAGCATCACGTTCTGCACCCGGTGTTGCATCAGGGATTCAAAGGCGAGTTGCCGTTGGTCGCGTATTTTCAGAAAGGCTTCCAGATTGCGATCTCTCATCGGTCCACCAGTGTTGACATCGAGTTCCTCATCCCTTTTTGATGAGGGTGAAATTCCTTTTCAGAGTGTAGCCCGAGCCGTCGGGAAATGCGAGTCGGCGGGCGGGAAAAGTCGTTTGCTGGCGTGGAGGTTACGCCCCGGCAAGGGCAATCGCCTCGATCTCCACCAGCGCCCCCAAAGGCAGCTTGGCCACGGCAAAAGCGGCGCGGGCCGGCGGATCGGCGGGAAAGCGCGTGGCATAGATTTCGTTGACCGGTCCGAAATCGTCCATCGAGTCGAGCAGAACGGTCACTTTGACGACCCGATCCAGTCCCGAACCCGCAGCGGTGAGTATGGCGTCGAGGTTGTCCAGGGCCTTTTGTGCCTGCTCGGGCGCAGCGCCGGGGACCATCTTGCCGCTCTGGGGATCGAGCCCCAGTTGTCCCGAGACGAAGACGAAATCGCCCGCGGCGATGGCTTGGGAATAGGGGCCCAGAGCGGCCGGGGCGTGGGGCGTGGAAATCGGCGTTTTATTCATCACTGACCTCGTCGGTTGCTAGCTGACCAGCGCTTCGTCCGGCAGCTCGGTGGTTTTGAAGGGATCGGCCTGGCCCGGCCAGTACTGTACCGATCGGGCGCGCTCGAGGCCGGTGCGGTTGAAGTCATAACAGTGAAAGGCGAGTTGGGCCCGGGCCAGTCCCACATCGTTGCTGGCCGACGGTGCTCCGATTACGTCCCACGATCCAATCTGACGGCGGGACAGGTAGTGCAGATGGCCGTGGATGATCGTGGCTCGATAGGGTGCTATTGCCTGCTCGAAGAGGGGCAATCCGGCCAGTCCGGCCCGATAGTCACGCAGTGCCGCTCGACGCAGGCGGAACGGGGGGTGGTGCATCGCGATGAGGGGCCAGAGACCGTCCCGGGCGCTCTGATCGAGAAACGCGCCGAGCCGCTTTGTCTGCTCGGGATCGACCCGGCCCGCCGCGCGCATGGCACTGCGCCAGACCGCGGTGTCCAGAGCGGCCACAGCAACCGAACCGACGACTCGGGTGATCGGATATCCCCCGGATCGCGAAAAGTTTTCCGGCAGCCAGTCCCCCATGCCGTGCTCGAAGCCGTTGGTCAGGTCCGCTCCCATCGTGTAGCGATCGTGGTTCCCCGGGATGACGATGGTGTTTTGGGGTGTCAGGCCGACCCGGCGCAACACCCGGTCCACTTCGGCGAATTCGAAAGCCAACGACAGGTTGGTCAAATCGCCGGTGATGATCACCAGCTCCGGTGCGGCCCGTTGCATTTCTTCACACAGGCGCTCGAAGGGACGGCGTTTGTGGGTCCGGGTGCGGATGAAGCGCAGATTGCTAAAGCCCAGCGAGCGCTTGCCGATTAGCTTGTACAGGGGGACCTTTTGCGCCAGCGGCAAGTGCAAATCGGTGAGTTGGCAGATGCGCGTTGTGTCGGGTATCGGAGCGATCATGGTGCTCCGACTATGCCTGGGCTGTCGGTGGGGAACAAGCCACTTTGCGCGACAAAAAAAAAATGAGCAGCGGAATGGGCGATGGGGGTCAAAATTGATAGAAATGTTGGAAAACGCCAAGGAGGATGCGATGCAGCTTAGTTTGAGAACCGTAACAGCGCCCCTGATCGTCGGACTCGTCGCCGCCGGGTGCCAGCTGACGGCGGACCAGGCCTTCAAAGACGCCATTCCGGATCAAGAGGATCTCAAGATTGTGATGGGAGAGAACGACGCTGAGGAGGGAACGGAGGAGCAAGCCCTGTTCAGCGATTGTGAGGAGTGCTGTGTCGATGACGATGGCGACTATCGGGACGGAGAGCTCTACAAACT
>JANQET010000267.1 GCA_028278265.1 Myxococcota bacterium | reverse complement strand
ACGAAATCCTCCCGCCTCAGGAACGACAGCAATTCGGCGAATGGGATCCTGTTGGAACCGAAGACAGCCTCTTTTAAAAATGGCGAAAGTCTAGACTAGCGGTCACTGTTTTTTTTCGTGCGGTACCGCTCCCAGTGATTCCGGCGGAGATGCGGACGCGGATGCGGATGCGGACGCGGATGCGGACGCGGATACCGATTCAGATGTCGACACTGATACGGACTCAGACACCGACTCAGATGCCGACGCCGACACCGATGGGGATACGGACGCTGACACCGACTCGGATACCGACGCCGACGCCGACTCGGATACCGACGCTGATGCGGACTCGGACACGGATTCCGATACCGACACCGGCCCAAATCCCTGGTTCATTTCTCGGTGGAAAACAGACAACGACGGTGCATCAGATAGCGATCAAATAACGCTGCCGTTGGTATCGAATGGATCATACGATTTTATGGTTGATTGGGGAGACGGATCTTCAGAAACCATTACCAGTTGGGACAGTCCCGGGAAAACCCATACCTATGCCACCCCGGATAGCTACATCGTCACGATTGCCGGCACTATTTCAGGATGGTCCTTTTCCCCTTCGGGTGACAACAAGAAGATCCTCGAGATCACGAATTGGGGAGCACTTGGATTCGGGGACACCAGCAGTCAGTTTCACGGTTGCTCCAATCTCACCATCAGCGCCACGGACACGCCGGATCTATCAGGGACGACGAGCTTTTTCAGAATGTTCAGCGGGTGCGGCTCGCTGACCGCGGTGCCATCGATCGAACGCTGGGACACTTCGAACATTACAGACATGTCCGCCATGTTCATGCACGCGTCCCTGTTCAACCAGAGTCTCGCCGGCTGGGACACATCCAAGGTCACCAATATGAACAGTATGTTCAGCTATTGCACCTCATTCAACGGGGACATCTCCAACTGGGACGTCTCACAAGCAACCAATATGAATTGGATGTTTCTCTCCTGTTCTGCTTTCAATCGGGATATTTCGATCTGGGATACCGGTGAGGTGACGGACATGGTGGGCATGTTCAACAACGCGGTATCGTTCAACCAGGACCTCTCCCGATGGGATACGGGAAAGGTGATCAATATGGCTGAGGTGTTCTTCGGTGCTGACTCATTCAATCACGACATCTCAGACTGGAACACCTCCTCGGCCACCGACATGTCTGCAATGTTTGGCGAATGCGCCGCGTTCAATCAGGACATTTCCGCTTGGGACACATCGAATGTAACAACGATGAGCGGCATGTTTCGAAAAGCGACCTCGTTCGATCAGGATCTCTCCAGCTGGAGTATCACCAAAGTCGAAAACATGGGCGGGATGTTCGAAGATGTCACGCTGTCAACGAGCAACTACGACGCGGTCCTCATCGGCTGGGAAGGCCAATCTGTGCTGACCGACGTGCAATTCGACGGGGGTCTCTCAAAATACAGTGCCGGAGACGCTGCCGCGGCAAGGGCCCGGTTGATATCGGATCACAGTTGGACGATCAGCGATGGTGGAGAGCTGTAGTTCGTCAGCTGCCGAGAACCATCGCGTTGTACAGTGCTATCGGTGCGAATATTTCGAACTCTATATGTCACCGATTTCATCGTCAGGATCGATGAAGTTGAACGATTGCCCCAGGTTCGCTGAAAAATGAGGCGGTGTGAGAGCCTTGGACAACACAAACTCGATGATCCAGGTCTCCTCCTCGACAGCGCCCTGGTATCCGCCATTGATGGTGACTTGGTACCATCCCAAGGGGACCTCAATCTGATGGACGGCCGGGTGGTGAGGATCCCAAACAACGAGGTACCCCGCGCCGCACACCGCCAAAGGGGCGGTGACGTTGAGCACCCACCCCGGTGATTCGATTCGAGGTTTGGCAAGTCTTGATTCTTGTTGGTCAGACCGAACGACGATCGTGTAAGACCCTACTTCGACTCCCATAATTGGAATGGCGATCCCCATTTCGGCAACGCGGTCGCCATCGTCGGTAGACGCATATCTTTCCAACAGATTCATACCGCGGGATTCGCCCCCATGAAAAGCGTC
Source organism: Myxococcota bacterium (assembly GCA_028278265.1). Taxonomy (GTDB): domain Bacteria; phylum Myxococcota_A; class Polyangia; order JAAYKL01; family JAAYKL01; genus JANQET01. The sequence continues at coordinate 17,998 of JANQET010000267.1, read as the reverse complement.
GAGCGCAGCGGGAACGCAAAGCACAAATCCCCAAAGTTCAGAAAAAAGATTGTCAATGGTGATGCTAAAACTCATCAGCCGTCAAAGCACCTTGATCAATTCGTTTTGTCGCTTCCGATTTTCTCGCCTGATTTACCGGCGGCTGAGAATCTCTTCAATCTGGTCCATGATGCGGTTCATTCTGGCCATCAGTGCTTCGTAGGGGGCGGGTGTGGCCAGGTCGACGCCGGCTTCTTTGAGCAGCTCGTAGGGGTACTTCGATCCGCCGGCCTTTAGCACGTTGAGGTACCGCTCTGTTGCGCCCTCTTTTTTCTGCAGCACGTCTTCGACGAATAGGGAGGCAGCGGCCAGGGAGGTGGCGTACTTGAAGACGTAGTAGTTGTAGTAGAAGTGGGGCACGTAGGCCCACTCCAGGGTGTAGGCATCGTCGATCACCATCACTTTTTTGTCGTGTCCGTGATATCGCTTGAGAATATCTCCGTAGATTTGGGTCAATCGTTTGCCCGAGAGCGCTTCCCCTTTTTCGACCAGGGTGTGGATCTCCAATTCGAATTCGGCAAACATCGTCTGGCGGAAAAAGGTGGTGCGCAGTCCCTCCAACGCCGACCCGAGATAGAACAGTTTCTCCTCGTCACTGGCGGCATTCTTGAGCACGTGATCCAGCAGCAATCCTTCGTTGAACGTGGAGGCGACCTCGGCGACGAAAATCGAGTAATTTGCCAAGGGCAGGGGTTGGGCCTTGTTGGCCAGGTAGGAGTGCATGGCGTGCCCCCATTCGTGGGCCAGGGTGGAGACCGAACCGTAGGTTTCGTTGAAGTTCATCAAGACGTACGGGTGCACGTCGTAGGCCGATCCGTTGGAGTAAGCACCGGACATTTTACCGGGGCGCGGAAAGGTATCCATCCAGCGCTCTTCGAAGCCCTTGGCAACGACGTTCACGTACTCCTCTCCCAACGGTTTGGAGGAGTCGAGCACCAACTGTTTGCCCTTTTCGATGGGGAACTTGAGATCGCTCTCGACCAATGGGGGATAGGCATCGTGATAGCGGAGCTCGTCGAGACCCAGCATTTTTTTCCGCAGGTTGAGATACCGATGCAGGGTCTCCAGGTTGGCATTGGTCGTTTTAATCAGCATGTGATAGACGCTCTCGGGTACCTTGTTCGCATCGAGGGAGCGGGCCAGGCAGTTGTCGTATCCGCGCACCTGGGAGTAGAACAGATCCTTTTTGAGCTGGCTGTCGAGAGACACCCCGACGGTTTGCTCGTATTCTTTCCATTTGGCCCAGAACGCCGTATAGGCGGCGATGCGATCGGCGCGCACGCTCGAGGTCCGCACGCGCGCGTATCCCGCGTGGTCGATGCGCACTTCGGTGCCGTCGGTCAGGGTGATGGTCGGCCAGGGAATGTCTCCGTTGGCCAGAATGCTGTACAGGGTTGAAGCGGTCTGGGAGAGCAACCCGGTCGCCGCGATGATGGCCTCCCCTTTTTCATCCAGGGTGTGGGGCTTGCGTCGCAGGATGTCATCCAGGAAATGGGCGTAGATCGCCAGTTTCGGTTCTTTTTTGAGGAAGCGGTCAATCTTCTTTCGACCGACCTTGAGGATTTCGGGATCGACAAAGCTCATCGCCTTGGAGACGTCGGTGTTCAACCGACCGACCCGCTGCCGTCGTTCGAGTCGCTCTGCATTGCGCACATCTTCGTCAGAGCTCTGACCGGCGTAGCTGTTGATCCGGCTCAGATCCAGATGCACCGCGAACAGCGCCTCCAGTCCAGCCAGCAGCGATGACGGGCTTTTCCCCAGTGTGCCGGCGAGGGCCGCGAGCTTGGGCAAATCAGTTTCGACCTTTTTCGTCGCCGCATCGAAATCCGCGTCAGTGGCAAACAGATCCTGTAAATTCCAGCGATGGGCTGGATCGGTGTTGATACTTTCCATCGGGGGTTCCTTTTGCTGTGCCTTTTCCTCTGTCTTTGGCGGTACTGTTTCCGTCTCTGGGACCAAGGGCTGAACCACCGGCGGTGTCGCTCCGCAACCGATCAGCAGCCAAGCGGCGATCGCCACGGCAAAGAGCCGCAAAGTGCGGTGTTCGAGCCCATTTGTTATTTGTTTAACCCGATGACTGATAAAATTCCCTGCATTCATGGTATCCTCCATTCCTGAGACAGTTGCCTGCTTCTACCACGGAATGCGCCCTTTTTTTCAACCGGAAAATCCCGGGGTTGGACCAACTGCTGTCAAGCTGTGTTTTCTGCTAGCAGGGCCATCGGCGATAAACTGCCCACCACGGCGCGGTCACGCGGGATGGGCTTCCGGCCTCATAAAGAGCCGCGCCCACCATGGGCGCGGTCACGACGGCTTATGCGTTGGCGGTTTCCGAGCTTGATTCGAGGGCAGCGTCGAGGGCTTCGTTCATCCGTCGTACAAAAACCAGATTGACATCGTTGAGGATCTCTTCGGGGATGTCCGGTTTGTCCTTTTGATTTTTTTGCGGCAGGACCACGGTTTTGATCCCGGCTCGGTGGGCAGCGAGCACCTTTTCCTTGATGCCGCCCACCGGTAGGATCAATCCACGGAGGGTGATCTCCCCGGTCATCGCCACATCCGATTTCACCCGTCGACCGGAGATCAGAGAGACCAATGAGGTCAACACGGCGGCGCCGGCGCTGGGCCCATCCTTGGGCACGCTTCCCGCGGGGACGTGCAGGTGGAGGTCGTGCTTTTCGTTGAAGTTGGGATCCAGGCCGAGCTCCTCCGCGTTGGCGCGCACAAAGGCCATTGCCGTTTGGGCCGACTCTTTCATCACATCGCCCAGCTGACCGGTCATCGCCATTTTCCCGGCGCCGTTCATCTTGGTCGCCTCAACGAAAATGATGTCTCCCCCCATCGGCGTCCAGGCCAGACCGGTGGCCACGCCGGGTACGGCACACCGATCGGCAGATTCTTGAAAAAACCGCAGGGGCCCGAGGACCTTCTCCACAAACGCCTCGTCAGCGATGTATCCCTTTTCCTTCTCTTTGCCACCGGCGACCTTAACCGCAACGGCCCGGCACACAGCGGCGACCTCCCGCTCCAAATTGCGCACGCCGGCTTCGCGGGTGTACGAGTCGACGATGCGAAAAACACCGTCGTCCGTAAAGGTCAATACCTCGTCATCGAGACCGTGCTCAATCAGCTGTTTGGGGATGATGAAGCCAAAGGCGATGCGCCGCTTCTCCTCCCTGGTGTAGCCGGGGATCTCGATCACCTCCATCCGATCGAGCAACGCCGGGGGAATCGTAGCCAACGTGTTGGCAGTACCGATAAACATCACTTTTGAAAGATCGTATGACACCTCCAAATAGTGATCGGAAAAAGAGTTATTCTGCTCGGGATCGAGCACCTCGAGAAGCGCCGAGGCCGGATCACCTCTGAAATCGTGCCCCAGCTTGTCCAGCTCGTCGAGCATGAACAGGGGGTTGATCGTCCCCGCCCGTTTCATCCCCTGCACCACTCGGCCGGGCAACGCGCCCACGTAGGTTCTGCGGTGCCCGCGAATTTCAGCTTCGTCCCGCACCCCACCGAGGGAAATTCGCACGAATTCCCGGCCCACGGCCCGCGCTATGGATCGACCGAGAGAGGTCTTGCCCACGCCGGGCGGTCCGACCAGACAGAGAATCGGCCCCTTCTTGTCGGGTTTGAGCTTGAGCACGGCAATCTGCTCGAGGATGCGCCGCTTGACCTTCTCCAAATCGTAGTGATCCTCATCAAGGACCTTCTGTACGACTTCTACATCGAGCTTGTCGTCAGTGGCTTTGGACCAGGGAATATCGAGCATCCAGTCCAGGTAGGTGCGGGTGACCGTGTATTCGGCCGAAGAGCTCTGCATGTGCTTGAGGCGATTGAGCTGTTTTTCGGCCATCTTCTTGGCTTCAGGCGCCATTCCCACCTTGCTGATGCGCTCACGGATCTCCTCAATCTCGTTTTCCTCTTCGTCACTCTCACCCAGCTCCTCCTTGATCGCTTTGAGCTGCTGGCGCAGGAAGTACTCCCGCTGACTCCGACCCATCTCCTCTTGCACCAATGAAGAGATCTCCTTTTTCACCTTGAGCATCTCCAGCTGCTTGGTCAGCAGCTGTAGGCAGGTGCGCAGTCGCAGGTCGAGATCGACGGCCTCGATCACCTTTTGTTTTTCATCGACTGAAACAGTGAGGTTCGACGCGACCAAATCGGCCAATGTTCCCGGGTCGGTCACGTGATCGAGCACACCGGAGGCTTCCCGCGGAAGATTGGGCAACAGCGCGATCAGCTGACGCGCCGTCTCTTTGAGGTTGGTGGCCAACGCCTCGATCTCCACATCGCCGGCCAGGGTGGAGGGGATGCACTCGACCTTGGCCGACAGGTACGGTTCGATGGCGGTCGGCCTGATCAACCGGATGCGATCCACGCCCTGAAGAACCACCGAATAATTGCCGTCCCCCAGCTTGACCATCTTCAATATCCGCGCTGAGGTGCCCATAGCGTACAGATCGCTCCACCCGGGATCCTCGGTGTCGGCCTTTTTCTGGCTGAGCACACCGATAATCTGATCGTCAGCGCTGGCGATATTCTCGATCACCTGTACGGATTTTGCCCGGCCCACATTGATCGGCACCACCGATGCGGGAAACATCACCGAGTTGCGCAACGGTAGTATCGGCAGTTCAACTATTTTACCAGGTTCGTTTAATTTGCTCATTCGGTTTACCCTTTTGGCCAACGCCGCCCCAGCACGGCCCCTAAAAAAAGACTAGATTGAAACCCCGACCTGTCAAATTTCGAATTACAGTAATTGTAAAACAGCGTTTAATTCAAGTAACGCTGTAATGCCAGCAGGGCGATCGTCCGTCCCCACCACCAGCCTACAGTTTCGGGCCTCTCAGAGTGATTTAACACTAAAAATCGCGTATTACACTATTTTTGCTTCTTAAAATAACGGACATCGAAAAATTTTTTTTAGCTGCGCCGTGCTATTTTGCTTGCATGAAAACAGCCCACCCTATACTTACTGGTGATATTTTTGACAGGGAACACCGTGATGTGGTATACAGTCCTACAGGTAGGTTAATGTAAGAAAGGACCGTTGGATATGATTCGTCTCGCACCAATCGCGCTACTGATTCTCGCCGCCCTGGTACCCCAATGTTCCGGCACTGTTTGGGGAAACATGCTGCTACTGCTGATCGTCTGCGGTATCTTCCTCGGCACCATCGCGTTGGGACAGAACGACTCAGCCAAGGACGTTCAGGTCTTACCTGGGAATGATGCCTAGCCCGGCACCAAATCATGCCTAGCGCTGGCCAGTCCCCTGCCCTCCCGTCGGCACCGTATACTTCTCAAAAAGACTGAATGGAACAAAAAGAAACGCTGGCTTTGGAGCCCTACCGGTCGTTGGATGAGTTTTCCCTCTCCGATTTGGAGCTCGTGCGCCTTATCCTGCGCGGCGGCAGTGTGCTCGACTGGCATTTGCTGAATTTTTCCAAGAGCGAAGCGTTGGGCTTCTGCCGCGCCCACGGCATCGATCCGGATAGCCCGGACGACCTCGCCTTATACGAGCGAATCAAGGAAGACGCGGTCGACTATTTGCAGGAGTCATTCAATTTTCCGGTGCCCAAGCCGGTCCGCAAGGCCACACTCCTTCAGTTACTGACCATGGCCAGTGATTCGGGCAATCGCCATCGCCAGTTCTGTGCCTGCATCGTGCTCAAGGCAGTGCACATGTCCAATCACTTCGACGCCAGCGAAGCTCGCCAAGCGCTGAGCATGACCGATCAGGAGACGTTTCAGGCGGCCGAACGCAAGATTTACCGCGTGGTCAGCCAGATGATGGCCAAGGGCCTGCCCGTGGTCGAATTTCTCGGGGGTCGCAAGCAGCGTTCGAGCATGATGACCAAGCTGCTCTCCAAGAACAGCCCCCTCTCCGCACAGCTCTTCGATAAATTGCGTTTCCGCGTGGTCACCTCGACCATCGAAGATGTGCTGCCGGTGATCAACTACCTGGCGCGCAACCTCTTTCCGTTCAACTACTCCCTGGCCAGCGAGTCGTACAACACCCTGCTGCCGTTTGCCACTTACTGCGGTGAGCACCCCCACCTGTCCAAGCTCGTCTCCAAACTGCAAATCGATCCCGACCTGGAAAACCAGGTACTTCCGGTCGCCAACCGCCACTCCTCCCCGGAGTACCGCGTGATTCACTGGGTGGCTGACATGCCCCTGAAGGTGCCCAATTACCAGACTGCATATCGCACCGACGGGATCAACCCGATTCCCAGACCGATTATTTACGTTCGTACCGAGCTGCAGATCCTCGATCGGCGCTCCCACCGGCAGAACGAGCAGGGTGAGGCATCTCACGAATCATACAAGCTGCGACAGATCGACGCCGTGGCCAATCGCCTCAAATTGGGACTGCGGACCAACTCCTGAAATCGTCGAAATATGAAACCCCTTCTTGCAACGGTTCGCCCCATAGGGCTATAAAGGGGCGCCAAAGGAGAGAAGCGGTTGAATTTCAAACACTTTTTTTATCAGTTCTGGTACGTATTCTGGTTCGTCGCGCTGCCCTTGGCCGCGGCTTGGGCAGTGGTCGACACCTTGAGCCGAACCAACAAAATCGAAGAAGTCGAAGTCTGGTACGTGCTGCTCCTGTTCGCTCTTTTCGCCTTTGGGATTTACTCGATTCGCAACAAACTGCCGTTCTGGCGACCCAAGGACAAGCTCAATCCCTATCACAAAAAGCGCCGCGCCAAAGAGGCGCAGAAGTTTCACAAGACCATCAAGCGCCTATTGGCCAAGAAAGGGGATCGGGTTTCCAAGCGGGGCAAACAGGAGTTGAACGCAGCGATGGACGCGCTGGCTGCAGCTCTCGCATCAAAGGACGACGATCAGATCGCCGCCGGCATCAAGAAGCTCGAAGACAAATCCAACCGATTTTTGGCCTTTGCCCAAAAGAGCGCCGGGCGGGAGTATTTCGAATCGATCGGATTGGCCGTGATTGTAGCCCTGGTGCTCCGCCTGTTCGTGGTTGAGGCGTTCAAGATCCCCAGCGAGTCGATGGTGCCCACGTTGATGGTGGGGGATCACATCTTCGTCAGCAAGTATCGCTACGGGTTGTCGCTGCCGTTTATCAGGACCCGTTTGGTCCGCTTCGCCCGTCCGGCTCACGGGGAGGTGGTGGTTTTTGTCAAGCCCTCACCCGCCGAACAGAAGCTCCCCCAGCGGGCCTTGCGCCATCCGTTTGCCAATGATGATACCGACATGGTCGGCAAGGACTTCATCAAGCGAATCGTCGGATTGCCAGGTGACAAGGTAGAGATCAAAAAAGACGTGTTGTTCATCAATAACGCCGAGATTCCCCGTTGCCGCGTGGGTTCACAAGTCTATCGTACCAAAAATCACATGAACGGGCATTGGGAGGACGATCAGGCGGAGTTGTGGCTCGAGAAACACGGTGAGTTCACTTACACGATCATCGAGGAGCCCAGCGGCCATCACGGACGGGGAACGACCAATTTCGGTCCGGTGATCGTTCCCGATGATCAGGTGTTCGTGTTGGGGGACAATCGGGACAATTCGAATGACTCGCGGTACTGGGGAACCGTGCCCTTCGACAATATCAAGGGCCGCGCGATGTTCATCTGGTGGTCCAACCGGCGTCCCCACGGGTTTCAGTGGAATCGAGTGGGGACATTTATCATGAACGAGCCAACCCTCGCCGCAGATCAACGCGCCGCGCTGGAACAGTGTTCCAATTTGCGCTAGAGTAGCCCATCATGCGTTTGCGTTTCTTCAGCTCGGCCGCGATGGTCATGGTTTTTCTCAGCTGGTCCTCCCTATTGGCGCAAACCGCGCCGCCCCCCGAGCACCCCGAACCAGCGCCACAAACCGATACTGAGCAATCAGAGTCCAGGGGCGAACAACCGGCACCCGCCGGTGAACAGCCGGCCAAGCGTCACTGGCGCTGCGATCCCGCGGTACTCCGTCACCCGGGATCCTACCTCGGCGGCTCGGTGGGCTACCTCCAAGCCCACGCCTGGGTCGATGAGACCGAGGACCACGCCGAGCTCAATTTTGGACCGTTGCACAACCTGCAAACCAATTTCCGGGTGGGCGACGCGTTTACTGAATGGTTAGCCGTCGGGTTCCAAATCGCCATGTCGTACAGCGTCCAGGGAGAGGATGCCAAAGAGACCCTCGGGGCGTTTGCACTGTTTCTGGATGTGACGTTCTACCCCTTCGAAGGATTGGGAATCCGGCCGTCGGCCGGGATGGGCTTGGCCTACGCCATGGGAGAGAAGGATTTCGACTTCGGCACCGGAGGACCGGCCAGCGTTGCTTTTGCCCTGTTGTACGAAATTCGCCTCGCTCGACTGCTCGTCATCGCCCCGATCGCCCAGGTGTATTGGATCACCAATGACGAATTCGACGGGGTGTTTCTCTTCTTGGGCCTCGAGGTGCTCAAGTGGTTCGACACACCGACCGGCTGATCAGCGGGAAGCCTGCACGGCGCGCCGTTTGGCCATCATACTAAAAAACGGCACCCCAATCAGCGAACCGACCAAGCCGCCGAGTACATCGGCGATCAGGTCGAAGCCCGAGGGGACCCGCCCGGGAACGAACGCTTGATGGATTTCGTCGATGCCGCCGAGCATCGCCACACCGAGCACACTGTACAGCACGACCAGTCGACGTCCGGGCCCGGACCGCAGAATCAACCATCCGGTCAGCAACAAACCCAACGGAATATACTCGAGAAAATGGACCGCTTTATCCCAGATGACGATGGTGGGAATTTCATCACCGGGAAGGTGCGACAGCACACCGATGGCACAACAATATACGATGGCAGCCCACAGCAGTCGATTGGGCGGCCACAATTTTCTGTCGGCTGGGGGATATCCCATCGTCTGACCACGCTTTCGTCGGTCTTCGAATTCCGATTCGCTCATTGGCTAACCCAATTGCGACCTCCCGTCAATTCGCAGCGGCATCTCGGCTTTTGACAATTGCCCGCTGCTGCTGCTACACCACTAACGCGACGATGTGCGAACCGGGAGTGACCGATGGCCACTGAGATAGACAAACTCGACCGTCAAATCCTCGAACACCTTCGCCTGGATTCCAGGAAACCGTTTCTCGAAATCGCTCGGGAACTCAACGTTTCGGGTGGGACGATTCACGCCCGAGTCAACAAGATGAAATCCGAGGGGATCATCACCGGCTCGAGGATGACCATCGACTACGACCAGATCGGTTATTCGATCGCCGCCTTCATCGGGATCAAGCTCGCCCGAGCCCGGGGGTTCAAAGAGATCCAGGCCGAGCTCCACTCGTTTCCCCAGATTGTCGAGTTGCACTACACCACGGGCTTTTACAGCCTCTTTGCCAAGGTCTTGGTCTCCAACATGAAAGAGCTGCACGAGTTGTTGTCGGAGAAATTACAGGCCTTGGATGACGTTCAATCAACAGAAACTTTTGTAATATTGAATACTTATATCGATAGAGAGCTCAATCTGAGCCCCTAGAGGGTCGTTGCTTCCCGATTGTCGATACCGCCAAGCCCGACTCCCTTCAGCCACAAAAAGATCGTTGGACACTTAAGGTAACCAACCCATACGCCGTTTCTCTACATAGAAATTCAAAATCGAAAAGCAGGTGTCCCGATGGATCAGTTGGACAAAGTGTCGAAGAAGAACATCATCTCGACGGTTGTGAGTGTCGTCGTGCTCGGTGTTGTGCTCATGGTGATCGCCGGATGGACAGTGACCGATTTGGGTGCCGCAGCGGGTGCCGCAACGACCATGCTCCTCAAAATGGGGCTCGTGGTCCTGCTCATCGCCGGATTGGGGGCGACGGCATCCCATCGAAGCAACAAAAAGTCGGCAGCACAACTCTCGGAACTGAATCACCGGGTCGAGGAGCTGCTCGAGAAGGGAACGCTATCAAACGAACCCGCCCGTTCGTCCTCGTTTGACACAGCTGCGTTCGCCGACCTGGTGAACACCGTCACCGCCCTGTGTCAAACCATGCGCGTGGCGCAAAAACAGTCCGACAATCTTCACACTGCGTTTCAAGAGATGACCGCCAATATCAATCACGCATCACAAGCCGGCAACGACGCAGCGCGAATCGTGAGCCAAATGGCCGCGGCCGGTGAGCAGATGACACATCTCATCGCCGGCCTGGCCAACGGTAGCGACGATGTGTCCAACAATGTCAACACGGTGGCCGCCGCAGTGGAACAGATGACGTCAACCCTCAACGAGATCTCCAAAAACTGCCTCCAAACCGCGACCGCCAGCCAAAAAAGCAGCAAGAAGGCGGCCAACGCGATGACCCAAATCAGCGCCCTGGCCGGTGCGGCGAAAAAAATAGGGAATGTGGTCAAGCTGATCGAGGATGTGGCAGACCAGACCAACCTGTTGGCCCTCAATGCGACCATCGAGGCGGCCAGTGCGGGCGACGCGGGAAAGGGGTTCGCCGTGGTGGCCAACGAGGTCAAGGAGCTGGCCAAACAGACCGCCCGCGCCACCGAGGAGATCACCCGGCAAGTGGAGGAGATGCAGGCGGACACCAACAACACGGTGACCATTATCAAGGATATGACCGACCTGTCGGAACAGGTGAACAAGCTGGCCAATATGATCGCTTCAGCCGTCGAGGAACAGACCGCCACCACCTCGGAAATCGCCAAGAGCGTGTCGACGAGCGCCCACGCGACCACTGACATCGCTTCCAACGTTCACGAGCTGTCCAACAGCATCAATGCATCCGCCGCGGGCACCCGGGATGCATCAAATCAAGTCAGTGAGATCGCCGGGGCCACGGGTCAAATCGGCAACGCGACCGACGTGGTGACCGAAATAGTGGACGGATTGAACGGTCAATTGGGCAAAATGATCGAACAAGCGGATATACTACAAGAAAATATCGAGCAGTTCAGCCAGCAACATTCATAGAGTTCCAAAGCCTAGTCGGTAGCGGTATCTGTGTCCGCATCCGTATCGGAGTCGCTATCGGTATCTGTGTCTGAGTCCGTGTCGGTATCCGTGTCCATATCGGTATCTGTGTCGGTGTCCGAATCGGTATCAGTATCCGTATCGGTATCCGAGTCCGAGTCCGTATCTGAGTCCGCGTCCGTATCCGAGTCCGAATCCGAATCTGAGTCAGAATCCGTGTCAATATCCGTATCCGTATCCGAATCCGCATCCGTGTCTGCGTCCGCGTCGGAATCCGAATCCGAGTCCGAATCCGAGTCCGTGTCCGCATCCGTGTCCGCGTCTGCATCAGCGTCCGCATCCGTGTCCGCGTCCGTATCTGCATCCGCATCAGCATCCGCGTCCCCATCGGCATCGGCATCCGCGTCCCCGCTCCCACCATCGACCTCTTCCGGCGGTGGACTGATTGGACCCACTATACATTGGCAGACCAATCCCCCCACCGCTATAGTAATCAATAAATAGATCAAACTGCGAAAACTCATTTACCAGACCTCCAATTCCAATGGTCGTGACGCGCACACCGCCTTTTGCAGTGCTCTTATCGTTTTATCGCGCGCCTACCAGAAGACTACTTCTATTATACACAGTGTGGTTCACGAGTCCATCTTCTCCGTTTTTCGCATCATCGAACCCATAAAAAAGACTTAACCATCTTCCCCTTCGGCGGTAGTCTAGCAGTGATGCGTGTGGTACTCGTACATCCGGCTGGATCAAATTGGGTATTGGACAAGCCCGACATCAGCGTGACCGCCAACCGAATGGCGCCGGGGGGATTGCTATCGATCGCCGCTTACCTCCTCCAGCACCGTCGTTCCGTGGCGGTCCACGATTGTTTGGGCCCCGGAACCCCCCAGGGCCCTACCGCGAACGCCGAACAGATCGTCGCACTGGCGCCTGATCTCGTGGGATTCAGCACCACCACGTCGGCGTTTCTCGACGCGATGGCCATGGCGCAGCAGATCAAACGGGCCCTGCCACACGTCAAGATCATCTGTGGCGGTGTGCACGTCTCCGCCCTCGGCGCCCGGCTGCTCGAACAGTTCGAGGTCATCGACTATCTCGCTTTCGGGGAGGGGGAATTGACGATGAGCGAGCTGGTCGACGGGCGTCCGCCGACAACGATCGACGGCTTGATTTGGCGGGATGGAGACCGGGTGGTGACCAACCCTCCGCGACAACTGATTTCCGACCTGGACAGTCTGCCCTTCCCGGCCTATGACGCGCTGGCTGACTTTCCCCGAGGGTACTACTTGCCGCCGTTCAGCTATATCAACACCCCGGGCGCCACGATGATCACCAGCCGGGGCTGTGTCTACCAGTGCTCCTACTGCGATCGCTCGGTGTTCAAGCGGGGATTCCGCTATAACAGCGCCGATTACGTGTTTGACCATATCGAGCTGCTGCATCAATCCTACGGTGTTCGTCACATCAATATCTACGATGATCTCTTCACCACCAATCGCAAACGGATCGTCGCATTGTGCGAAAAACTGGCCCGCAAGGGTCTGCCGATTCAGTTCAACTGCGCCGTGCGGGTCGGACACACCGACGAGGCACTGCTCGAAATGCTGCGGGATGCCGGGTGCCTGATGGTGTCACTGGGCATCGAATCCGGTGATACAGAGCTGCTCGAGCGACACAAGGCCGGGGTGGAACTGGAGGAGGTCCGCGAGACGGTGGAACGGATCCAAGCCAAGGGATTGCGGGTCAAGGGACTATTCATGATGGGTCTCCCCGGTGAGACCGAGGCGTCCATCCGCAAGACGAGCGACTTCGTGCTGTCATTGGATCTCGACGACATGAATATGGCCAAGTTCACCCCGTTTCCCGGCGCCCCGTGCTGGCCGACGATAGAACAGGACGGCACGCTCGATGAAGACTGGCGCCTGATGAATTGCCTCAATTTCGTGTTCTTGCCCAAGGACATTCCGTCGAAGGAGCGACTGGAACAGCTCTACAACGAACACGTCAAACGCTTCTACACCAGTCCGAAGTGGCGCCGCCGGCTGCGTCGCCGCCTCTGGCAGCACCGCAAAACCCTATGGCACTTCTTGAGGCACTTGCCTTCGTTTCTCAGCGCCAGACGCCATTTCCAACCCAGTCGCGACAAGCGCTGACAATCGAACCTCTTGGCAGTATACTTCACCGATGACCAGACTCCGACTGATCCATTGGGACAAACAGGCGGCGCTCGAGCGGGCGGCCGCACTGAGCGCTTTGGGGTACGAGGTCGACGGGACACCGTTCGATCCGGCTGCGCTGGCCCGACTGCGGGGGGATCCCCCGGCCGCGATCCTCATTGATCTGAGCCGGCTGCCTGCCCAAGGACGGGATCTGGGCATCGCCGTGCGGAAGTACAAATCCACGCGTCTCGTGCCGTTGCTATTTATCGAAGGCAAACCCGAGAAAGTGGCGCCCATCAAAGCGCTGCTGCCGGACGCGGTCTTCACCACCTGGGAGGCCATCGAGACCGATCTGGGTCAGGCGCTTGCTGCGCCACCCCGAGATCCGGTGGTGCCCTCCTCTGTCTTTGCGGCCTATCAGAACACCCCGTTGGTCAAGAAACTGGGACTCAAACCGGATCAGGTCGTCGCGGTGCTCAACGGGCCGGATGGCTTTGTCGACCAACTGGGAACACTGCCTCAAGGGGTCTCCTTTCGTTTCCAAGCGCGGGGCAAGTGCGATCTGGTGATCTGGTTCGTCACCTCCGCTCGCGAACTGAAACGCCGAATTGCGCGAATCGGCCAATATGCTGGACGAGATGGCCTCTGGATCGCCTGGCCCAAGAAGAGCTCGTCCAAGCCGACCGATCTGACACAGGCGCTGGTGCGCAAAGAGGGGCTGGCCCAACCACTGGTCGACTACAAAGTTTGCGCCATCGACAAGACCTGGACCGGTCTCAAATTCGCCCATCGGCCCAAACGGTGATCAGCGGTTCGCTGCGAATCTTTCATTTTATCCGGCTCCACAACGGCGGTCTCTCGCGTTGCGAAACAAATTGTTTGCAGTCTGACGTAAAAGAGCCTATGGTCGTTGTGCGTCGCACGGATGTGCCTGGCGATGCGGAGACCAATACGAAACACCCCGAGCATTCGTTGCGGTTCATTTTTTTTTGCTCGGAGTGGACAAAACGACATGAAAATCTACGTTGGAAACATGCCCTTTAGTATGAGCGAGAGTCAAACCCGCGACCTGTTCGAAGAATTCGGCGAGGTGGACTCTGTAAACGTGATCACCGATCGCGAGACCGGTCGCCCCCGCGGATTTGCCTTCGTCGAAATGCAGGACGACGATGCCCGCAAAGCGATCAGCGCCCTTCACGAGAGGGAGGTCGAAGGACGCAAACTGAACGTCAACGAAGCGCGTCCCCGCGAGAACAGAGGCGGCAGAGGTCGCTACTAGTTCTTCTCCCCATCCCAACAACCAACCAGTCCTTCCCGCAAAAGTATCACCGATTGATTATCAGGCGGGTCTTCGTCTAAACGGATATCTCCACGATCTCCACTGCGTTCAGATCATCGGTCCCCATCCCCAATTGGACAGCGCGGTCGAGGGTCAATTGAATCGAATTCGGGCTGAAATTGTCGTACTGGGCCATTAGCTCGGCACAGTACACATCTGTAGCCACCGGATCGCCGCAGATGATCAGTTTGTCGATCTTCACCGGCACGCCATCCTCGGCAAAGGGGCCGTTAACGGTCTGTATCCAACGGGCATCGACCACATTGAGGTCGGGATTGACGAGACCGGCCACTTCGGCGATGTCAGCCATGAAGTCATTGGACCTTTCGTGGAGCCTCGCTCGCGAAGCGGTGTAATTAGGGCCGGGAATCGTGCCGAACATGTTCTTGATCGCACAAGTCATTCGCGCGACATGATGCCGTTTGAGCACACAGGTGCTGATCACGACCGGCGCGTCATAAATCTCCCGATAGACGCCGATTCTCGCTTTGTCAGCCGGCCACTCGGCGCGCCGCACCGAATAGGAGTCTTTCAAATAGAGCAGCTGTCCCCCATTGGCGGATACGACCTCCCCCAATCTCATCACCGAATAGACTTCATACGGCGGTTCATACCCCACATCCCCCACTGAGATCGCGCCGCTGGACACCGCGCCTATCTCTTTCATCAATGCGCCAACGCATGATGCGCTGGAAATGCTCGGATAAGGACCGGCCGCGTTGCAGTTGGGCTTGATCAACACATCCTCTTGCGCTGCGACGAGCTTGGACAGCCCGCCGATGGCGGCGAGGCCTGCGGATACCATCGCCCCCACATCCTCGCCGGTCACACAAACCAGCACAGGCTGCCCCGCATCATTGACGAACGGGTTGGGTTTACGCGCCCGAGGAGTGTCCTTGGGAATCGCTTCGACCGCCGGAGCGGACCCCCCCTCGTCTTCGCAACTCCCCAACAGCGCCGTGCCGGCAGCCACCCCACCGAGGGTTTGCAGAAACCGACGACGACTTGGGCACTCTTTCCTCTTTTTGTATGTCTTGCTCATCCCACTCTCCATGGGTGGATCCACCCTTGAATATAAATGATTGTATCCAACGGTGCCAATGCTTCCCCTCAATGGAGAGAATACGCTCCCCAATCCGGTGCCGAGGGCTCGGGTTGCGCGAGTCATCAGGCCAGGTCGGCCAACTTCCATCGCTTGACGCCGGTGACCTGTTCCTTGACTTTTTCGAGGGCCTCGATGAGCGTCTCCAGAATAATCGCGTGCAGTTCGTTGTCCTGATCCTTGGCCTCAATTGCACCGAAGACGATATCCGTGGCCTCCTCGACGATCAGACGATTGCGGGAGGAGGCCAGATCGCGCATCGCGTTTTCAATGATGTTGTAAACGATACTGCTAATCGACCGTTCCAACGTCGTGCAGAGGGTTTTGCCCACCATCGGGATTTGCTCGATCTTTTTGATGTCATCATTTTTGCGAAATGCATCGGCAATCGACGATTCCACGTAGAGGCGAATTTCGCGCTTGCGGCCGTCGAAGTTGTGCATTGCCGCGGTCTCCAATCGCTTGGAGAGCCAATCCACTATCTGCCGCTGTTTGGGGCGCAGCACATCGTTGATAATGCTGTCCAGGGTGGACCCCGCCTGACCCAATTCGGCCTGCGCGCTGACAATCAGATTGGCTACCACCCGATCGGAAATTTCTTCGAGTAGGATGCCGTAGTATTTCTTCGCCTTTATAAACAAATAGGTGGATCGCAAATTGATGATTTTGAGTTGGTGCAATCGGTAGACAATTGAAATAACTCGTAGAAACCGAACCAGCCGAAAGGCGTTCAGCGGGATACAACCGAGGAGATCATACCAGTGGATGAACGGATAGAAGAACCAGCGGTAGTAGGTGCGCCTGCGAATCGCTACGGCCCAACTGATGGTGAACTCGAGGAGAAACAGTGCGACGAAAACCAGATCAATTTCCAGAAAATGGGCGTGAATGGTCTGCTGATAGAAATCGAAGAAGTCCGGCCAGTTTTCGGCCAACACCGCGTTGACCAACGGCAACTGAATGATCCAATCCACCGAGATGACTGCTAAATTGAGCAGCAGCAATCCAATCATCGAGAAATCCACGATCACATAGGAAATTTGCTTGTGTCGCAGCCGCTGTCGAAACGTCATCGATTTTTGTCGGTCTTCTTTCATGATCTCCAATCCTCGTCGACTGATCAGCGAAGCAGGCACACCGCAGCCATCACCCCCACATCCGCGACCACATGGGTCGCCCAGGGCAGGGCCAACCCATTGAACCGGTGACCCGCCAGGCGCCAGATCCATGATATCGCGCAGAGCAGCACGACGGTGATCACCGCCCAGGGAACCGTAACGAACAACCCCATCACCAATCCGTGATACCCACCGAAGAGCAAATCCGTTCCGATCGGCCGTCCAGTGCCGCTGTTCAACAATCCCCGCCAATACAACTCTTCGAGCGGGGGGTTGATCAGACAGTAGTAACCGACGAACAACCACCAGGCGCCCCCGCCGAGCCCGTAAGCGTCGAGCACGTCGGCGAGCACGATGCCGCTCAATTTGACCATGGGCCACAACAACAAGATCGCCACCCCCGCCGAAATGAACAGGGGCGTGACCAGCACACCGACCCGCCAGCTCCACCCGGTGGCAAGCGATTTCCCGTCCCATCTCCCCCTGGCCAACCAGAGCACGACGGCCATTCCCAGATGGTACCCCACCATGGCGACCCAAGCGTTCTCAAGTCCGTACAAACCGATCACCACAGCGATATAGGGCACGGTGCCTGCGGCGAATCGGGGGATGGGGGATTGGAGGTGAAACGTCATCATCTTCGCTCGATGTAGAGGAAACTTCGTCTATCGGGACTCGAGTACCGTTTGGATGACCCGGGCCAATTCGGCCTTGCGAAACGGTTTCTCTATTTTGCCCGAGAAGCCGTAGGCTTCGGGGTTGGAGAGGATGGCACTGTCCGCGTAGCCGCTGGCCACGATGCCGGAGATGCGGGAGTCGAGCTTAAGCATCTCCGACATGGCTTGGTCACCGCCGACGCCCCCGGGAACGGTGAGATCGAGCAGCACCAAATCGAACCGGTTGCCGGCGTTCAGTTGCTCCTTGAACACAGCGATCGCCTGCTCCCCGTCACCGGCGCAGACGACATCGAACCCGAGCAGCTCCAACAGCCCTTGGGCCACATTGCGCATCATCTCTTCGTCGTCCATGACCAACACGCGGCCCTCCATCTTGATCCGCTGGGGCATGCTGTCAGAGAGCGGCGCCGTAGCGACTCTGCCGGCAGGTAGGAACAGCCGCACGGTCGTCCCCTTACCGATTCGCGATTCGAGGGTGATCGCCCCTTCGTGTCGACGCATGATCGAATGGGCGGTGGCGAGCCCCAGTCCCGATCCCGACCCCCGGGTGGTAAAAAACGGATCGAACACCTGGGAGAGTAGTGATTCGGGAATGCCCATGCCCTCATCGGCGACCGATATTTGCAC
>JANQET010000244.1 GCA_028278265.1 Myxococcota bacterium | reverse complement strand
GGCGTCCACCCAGTAGGCACCGCCGGAAGTGACCCCCTTGGTGGTATCCAGCGGGGCGAGACCCGATCCGTTGATCGCCATCTCGTAGGCCGACTTGGGCATGATCCATAGTCTCTCGCCCGTGTTCTCGCCCTTGATGTTGAACTGATAGGTCTCGACGAACTGACCGGCAACGCCGAGCACCTTGAAGCCGACCAGCCCCTCCGCATTGACCGGTAGGTTGGTGAAGGTGACCGCCCCGTCGGCTGCGCTGACCGTCTCGAACCCGGCCAACGGAGCGGCGGAATCGTTGTTCAATGCGATGACGGTCTGTCCGGGGGCCGGTGTGGCGACCGGAAAACCCACCAGGGTCCCGGCAAAATTCGCGGTCATACCGGACGAATCGGTGTCAATGGGGCCGCCGTCCACTCCGCTGTCCGTCTCATCATCATCACCATCGCAGCCGATGTTGATGGCACTGATGAGACATAACAAACTGATTAGAATAAAAACCCTTGAAATCCTCATTTTCCACTCCTCTTTTTGGGGCTATTCCATCTGCAATTGTTTCGTAGATAGTACTAACATAATATAAAATCGGGCCAATGCTAACAAAAATGCGCTTTTCTTGATTTCGGCAACCCGGTTATCCACTGTAGAAATAAGGTCCGATGAGCCGTTGTTTTTTCGAATCTGATCCCATTTTTACCTTTGCGTCCCCGGCTGGGGCAGAGTAAGGAATAAGATATTGACCAACACTGAATTGCCGGAGGGGATGATGGGATCATCAAAAATACTCGGTGCATTGTTGATTTTCTCGATGTTGGTGATCATCGGTTGGGGGTGTGAGCAGGACTGTGTACAGGGTCAGGAAAGGGAGTGCGGCTGCCCCGGCAGCAGCGTCCAACAGCAGCTGTGCGACAGTTCGGGCAACTGGGAGCCGTGCCCCTGCACAGCGCCCAGCGGCGACGCGGACGCGGACACAGATGCCGATACGGACTCGGACACCGATACGGACTCGGACACCGATACGGACTCGGACACCGATACGGATCCCGATTCAGACAGCGACACTGCTCCCCAATAGG
The DNA here is from genome assembly GCA_028278265.1 of Myxococcota bacterium. Lineage (GTDB taxonomy): Bacteria > Myxococcota_A > Polyangia > JAAYKL01 > JAAYKL01 > JANQET01. Next base: position 26,348 of record JANQET010000244.1, on the reverse strand, counting down.
TGCCTCTCTAGAAATAGAACCGGGTTTCGACAAACGCGACATAGGGCACAGCGCCGAACTCGCTTTTCAACGCGATGGCCGACTGCCCGTCGACAGACTCGTCGAGCCGCGGTTGCTTGCCCCAGGGAACCATTCCCCCCACCACACACTCCGCCTCGTCGGAGATGCTGTACACCAGGTTGACCACCCCCAGTCCCGATCGATCCATCACATTGACCAACACCGCCGCTTGGGCTCGCAAGATCGGGATGATCTCCGTGCCCGCACTCAACCCGGCGTAGTGCCGGGCCAAGAGAAGCTGATCATCGGGGAAGAACCGCTGCGCTCGTTTCAAATATCCCCCCACCCGAGCGCCATCCGAGAAATAGCCGTACGACGCGCCGATGGAACTGTTGTGCCACTCGATCGGCAGGTCCAGGTCCAGGGCCGCGTGGACGTGGGCTTTGTCATTCGGCTGTCCACCAGGAGCGGTATCGTCGAGCCGGCCATCCCCGTCGTGGTCGGGAAAACCCACATGTCCCTCACTGCGCAGTCCGAATGGACCGATCTCCCCTTGAATCGACGCCCCGACCACCCACCGCTGGGCCAGCTTCCCACCCAACAGGGCCCACTCGGTGTTCCACCAGACGGTGGTCGCCCGAACGAGCAGGGCACTCTGACCGAACCCGGGTGCGTCATCGTCCCCATAGCCCATCACGCCGATCAGATCGATGGTCGAAAGGGCGCCGGGTGCCAGGCTCAACTGCAGCGCATCCACCCCGGGTTTGTAAATTTTGTTGATCGCCGTGGCCGCGAACGGCGCGAAAAAATCGTTGGGTGCAAACAGGGCGGTCACCGAGGTGTTCACTGGAAAACGGCCGACCGTGATATCGAGGGAGGCAGCGGACAGGCGCAGGTAGAGTCGGTCGACGCCGAGCTGACCGTGGACCGACCCCTCCTGCCAGAACGACCAATCCAGATACCGCGTGCGATAAGGGGTGCCGAACGATCCGACCGTGGCCAGGGTACCGAGCTGCCCCGCTTGGGGCAGGCGAGAGAGGTCGAGATAGAAATTGCCCTCGTAACTCAGCCGTTCCCCCAACTCCCCTTCGGCGAGCAATCGGGTGACGCTGGCAGAGAATCCGTCATCATCCATCGCATCGATGCCCGCCATCTCGGGGTACCGCAGATAACCGACCACCAGCCGCTCCGCTCCGGTCAAGCTGAGGGATCGGGTGCCCTCTTCGTTTTCCCATTCATGGATGGCCCGGCCAATCGCCGGTGCGAGAAGCAGCGCCACGACGGTCGAAACGACGACAGCACCCCGGCCGGTTGTGCGGTGAACAGCCGTCCCCATCTAGCTGCTCGTCTCGTCGCTCCGGACGTTGCCGTCAACCAGGTGAATATTGCGCCGGGCGCGCTCCATCACCCGCGGATCATGGGTGGAGAAGATGAAGGTCACCCCCCGCTCCTGATTGAGCTTCTCCATGATCCCCAGCAGCTTCTTCGCGGTTTGCGAATCCACGTTGGCGGTGGGTTCATCAGCCAGCACCACCGCCGGATTGGCCGCAATCGCCCGGGCAATGGCCACCCTTTGTTGTTGACCGCCGGAGAGTTGATCCGGTCGCCGCTGCTCCAGCCCGGAAAGCCCCACTTCGCCGAGCAGGGCCATCACCCTCTCCTGCCGCTGCTTCAATTTGATCCCCTGCAGGGCCAGGACGAGCTCGGCGTTTTCATACGCCGTCAACACGGGGACCAGGTTGTAGGCCTGAAACACGAAGCCGATCCGATCCCGTCTCAACCGGCTCAACGCGGCGCGGCTCAGCTGACCCAGATCAGCGCCTTCGAGCTGCACCGTCCCTGAGGTGGGTTTGTCCAAGGCGCCAATCAGGTTGAGCGCGGTCGTCTTTCCCGATCCGGAGGGTCCGCTAATCGCGGTGAACTCACCCGCTTCCACGGTGAGTGAGAGCCCGCGCAGGGCGTGGACATCCACATTGCCCTGGCGATAGTCCTTGACCACGTCGCTGAGCTGCACAATCGGTCCGTTGGTTGATGTTGTCATTTGCTCACCTCACACCAGGTTAATCGATTCGACCGGCGCCACCCGGCCGGCCCGCCAAGCCGGGTACAGGCCCGAGGCCAGGGTAGCCAGCAGCACGATGCCCAAAATAGCGACGGCGTTTTCCGGATAGATGCCCACATAAAACACCGGCTCCACTGCCACACCGGCGACCTCAGTGCTCGTCCCGGTCATCGCCGACATATCGATGCCGTTTTTATTCAAGTAATAGTAAGGCCAGGCAGTCATCGCCACGGCGAAGACGATGCCGCAGACGCCCATCCAGGCACTCTCCCACATCACCAGCTTGAACAGCTTGCCCGGACTGAAGCCAATCGCCATCATGATGCCGAACTCGCGAATCCGCTCCATCACGCTGACGAACATGGTGTTGAAGATCCCCGCGGCCACCAGAATCATGATAATCAGCTCGAAGAACAGGGTGCCGGTCTCCTTCATCGAGATAAACCCGGCCAATTCCGCCTGGGTCTCGCTCCAGATCATTGCGGCGGCTTCGCCCTTAAGGCCGGGACTCAGGTGATTCCTGACCGCGTCGCTCTTTCGCTGATCATCGATGAACACCGCCACCAGGGTCGCTTCGTCCGCCGCGTAGCCCAAGGTCCGGCGCATCGTATCAATCGGAAAGAGACACAGCCGCTGATCGAGGCTCTGGGCGCCGGTGCGCACCAACCCCACCACGCGCACCAACTCGGAGATGATCTCCCCCTGCTTATCGGTCACGGTGTAGACCACCTTTTTCCCCAATGTCAGTCCCAAATTCTCGGCGAGCTTCTCCCCCAGAATGACCCCTTTGTCCCGCGCTGACGAGAACATCTGCCCCGCGGAGAGGGCTTCGAGCACGCTGAGGGTGGTGGTGTCCTCATCCGTCGGATCAAAGGCGATGAAAAACGCGCCGGTGTTCTCCCGCGCCGTGGCCAACATCGCGTTGCCGGTGATTCGCACCGTGGCCCGGCGCACGTTGGGCGTCGATTGGGCCACGGCCACATTGGCGGATACGTGATCGATGGTCCGTTTGAGCGACGGGGTGTCCTGAAACTCAGGGTGCTGAATAGTCACGTGACCGCCGCCCATGCGCGCCGCCAGGTTGATCATATTGGTGTACGACGCATCACCCATGCCGGTGAACACAGTGGCCAACAACACCCCAAAGGTGATTCCCGACAGGGTCACCAGAGTGCGCCGCCGGTTGCGCCACAGATTGCGCCAGGCCATTCCCGCCAGGTTTGCCCGTGCCTTGCTCATTGTATCCTCCTTCCTGACTACCGGTGGTGGATCGCCTGAACCGGACGAATCAGCGCCGCCTTGAGGGCCGGGTAGATCACCGCCAGGGTGACGATGAAGATCAGTGTGAAGATGGGGCCGCTGAACACGCTCGGCTCGATCTGGGCCCGCCAAATCGGATCCCAGGCGATGCCGGCGATCGACGCCCCGCCCAACGACTCCATGTGAATGCCCGTGGTCGCCAGGTACCGGCTCAATGGGATGGCGGCCAGCGCCCCGACCACCACGGCCAGTCCGGTCTCGTAAGCGCTCTCCAACATGATCAGCCGCCAGACGCCTCCCGGGCTCACCCCCAGCGCCTTGAGCACGCCGAACTCCTTGATGCGTTCGAACACCGCCATCAACATCGCATTGAGGATGACAATCCCGATGGCGATATAGACGATGATGAACATGACGTACATCACCCCACCGGAGTTCTCCAACATCGAGGCGATTGTCGGAAACAGATCCTTCCAAGACCGTACATCCAGTTTCGGCGCGAGGGTTTTAATCTGGGCCGTGGCCGCGGGCAAATCCATCGCCTCGGGCTTGCGGACGATGAGCTGGTGCGCCCCATCCGGCACCACCATCAGTTCGCGAAACGCCTCGGCGGTCATGAACACGGCGGTGCGATCGATGCCGTCTCCAATGCTCTTGAGAACCCCCCTTATGGTGTACAGCTCGTTGGCCATCGATCCGTCGGCCCCTTGGGAGAGCAGGACCAACTCATCGCCGGGCCCCAAGGCCAGGGTCTTGGCCAGGCGACGACCGATCACCACTCCATTCCGATCGCGCGCATCGAGCCAAACGCCCTCCCGAACGTGTTGGTGGATCTGACTCACCCGCTGATCCTGCACCAGATCCAGACCGATAAAAGCAGCACCGGCCGAGGTATCGCCTCCAGCGGCCAGACCTCCGGCCCGCAAGCGCGCACTTGCCGCAAATCCGGCCTGCTCCAATCGGCTGACCAGCTCGTCGGGGGTCTCAATTCGCGTGTACAGGGAGGGATCGTCCAGGTAACCCGGCGCAAAAATCTGCACGTCGCCGGTCTCCAGGTCGAGGATGTTGCGCTCCATGCCGGCCATGTACCCCCGCATCAACCCGGAGTATTGAATCAGGGCGAACAGGGCCAGGGCCATCGCCCCGATGGTCACCAGGGTGCGCCGTCGATTGCGCCAGACATTTCGCCACGCCATTTTGAACGGGTTCACAGTGGCCTCCTTATGTTAGGACTCGCGGGCCCTTAGAGCGATTTGAGTTTTCGAATGGAAAAGAAGCTCTTGTTCAATTTCACCTTGAAATCGATCTTCTTCCACACCACCTGGGTGTACTCGCCCGAGCCGTCCAGCGGCTTCATCACCATCTTCATCGGCATCACCTGTCCGTCGACAGTCTGGTAGTCCGAGAAGCTCAGCATGCGCACCTTCTTTTGATCTTCGTCGTAGAACACTTGCCTGACCGGTTCGAGATCACTTTGACGCACCGTGACGACAATCTTGCCCCACACAATAGCCGCATCCGGCTTGGGGACGAGCGTGAACCGATAGACTGCGGTTTCCCCTTCCTTGCCATTGAATGTCAATTTTATCTGGAAATCATCGGAAAGGCGCGAGTGCCGGATCAGATCGTCGTTGGTGAAGTGGCTGCCCATCCACGATCCCCCCATCATGCCCGAGGAGATCTTGATCGTGCGGCCGGTCTTGGCCAGGTAGGTGAACAAATCGTCGTCCGCTTTGAGCGTTGCCGTGCCCTTTTCTTTCTTGGGTTTCAGAATGCGCACCAGGGAGTAGTCCTGACCTAACGACCAGGATTCCATCGCCATCGAACGGGTCCAATGGCTGGTCTTGACCTCCATCTCCATGATGCCGTGGCTCTGGGCGCCCCGGTACTGGTCGTCGATGCGGTTCATTACGTAGACGGGAAACTCGGGGGAGTCCGGCGCCGGCGCCTTCGGAGTATCCCCCCGCGCGGTGGTCACGCCGATGACCGCGATGATGCAACCGATCGCCAACTGACCTATAACGATATGGGATTTCATGTCTTCCTCCTTTTCGGCTTGGACGACGGTTCGGGGGGAGATGATTCACAGATGCCGTCGACCAACATGTCCGCCAGCAGTTCACTGAACCGTTCCATCGACAGGGATCCGCGCACTTGGTCCTGGGCGAAGATCCCCGATGCGTACATGAAGCTGAGAATCACCTGCGCCCGCTCGCGCAGCTCTTCGCGGCTGGGTTGCCGCGGGGCGACGGCCCGGGCCAACAGCTCCGAGACGAGATCGAGCCCCAGTTCGAACGACTTGTCGCGCACATCATCGTCCATCTCTTCGAGCACGATCAAGATCTCCATATCACCGCTGAGCAGCCTGGCCCCTAGCGGCATTTGAGTCGCCATGATCAGGACGGTGCGCAGGTAGCGTTTGAGTCGCTCCCGGGGGCTGATTCCCTGCTCGAACACCGGCATCACCTGGGAGATGTACCGCCGTTTCTCCTCCACAATGGCCTGTACGAGCAGCTCCGACTTGTTTTTGAAGTAGAGATAGACCGTGCCCTTGGCCACGCCGGCCCGCTGGGCGACCTGATCGACGCTGGTTTTGCGATATCCCTGCCGGATGAACAGGGCGGCCGCTGCTTTGACAATCCGTTGTCGCTTGCGCTCCTTGGGATCGTTGGGCTCGAAGCCGGAGGCAAATTGTTCCAGGTTTTCGACCACTTTCTGGTAGTCCCAATTGGTCATACTGACCATTTAAGCTCATTTGGTCATTTTGTCAATCCCTATTGGTCAACACCTGCATTTTTTTACGTGGACAGTCGGTGGGGAAACCGGTATCGGTTATGGGCAAATAGAACGAAAATCAAATAACACTATGATCTTTAATCAATGGCTGTGACGACGAGGAAAAGACAATGACACAACCCACAGAGCGGGTGTTCAGCGGAATCCAACCCACCGGTGACATTCACATCGGCAACTATCTGGGTGCGATCAAGAAATGGGTCGAGATAAGCGAACGATACGACTCCATTTTTTGCATTGTAGATGATCACGCGATCACCGTTGACTACAATCCCGCCAAGCTGCCGCGCATGGTCTTCGAGGCCGCACTCACCGGCATGGCCTGCGGCCTGGACCCCCAGAAATGCACCCTATTCGTGCAATCCCATGTTCCCGAACACGTTGAATTAACTTGGCTTTTCAACACAGTCACCCCCCTGGGCTCCCTGTTTCGCATGACCCAGTTCAAAGAGAAAAGTCGCAACGCGCTGTACAAGGCGATCGCCAAGAAAGAGGGCGAAGCCCAGAGCTCGGCACTCTACCAAATCAAGAGTTTAGGAGACGCCACGGTGAAGCAACTCACCGCATTGCAACCCGATTTGACGGCACTTGAACCGGAAGGCCAGCCGGACGAAGCCCTCATCGCGCGAATCAACGATGGACTCGGGGGGTTGATGCAAAAACTGCAGGTGGGGCTGGGGGTTTCCGAGGCTTCGGCCGCGTTGTTCGATTATCCGGTGCTGCAGGCTGCCGATATTCTGCTCTACAAAGCGACCCTGGTCCCGGTCGGTGAGGACCAGGAGCAGCATCTCGAGTTGTGTCGCGAGGTGGCCGAGCGATTCAATCGCAAGTTCGGCGATGTGTTTCCGCAGGTTCACCGTATCCCGGGCGAGGCGCCGCGAATTCTCGGTCTGGACGGCAAGCAGAAGATGTCCAAGAGCCTCGACAATCACATCGGCGTGTTGGACGAACCCAAGGTCATCCAAAAGAAGCTCGCTTCTGCCTTCACCGATCCCCAGCGCATCCGCCGCTCCGACCCGGGACGACCGGAAATCTGCAACATCTTCAGCCTTCACCGCTATTTTACCACCGAAGGTAAACGGGAGGAATTGGAGCAAGGGTGCCGTGCCGGAACAATCGGTTGCTTTGATTGCAAAAAAGAGCTCGCCGGCAACATCATCACCGCCTTTGAGCCGATTCGGAATCGGGCCGACACATTTCGCCAAAACCCGCAATTGGTCATCGACGCGTTGGAGGCGGGCCGAGCGCGGAGTAGCGAAATAGCCTCGCAGACGATAGGTGAGGTACATCAGCTGTTGGGGCTAGGCCGTCGGGCCCTTGGACAAATGCAAAAATAGGTTGAGGTTAAAGTACAATCGACGGTAGTATCATCGTTGTTTTACAATGAGAAAAAGACCAAGGAGACCAAGATGAAAACCCGTGTAATCGTCATGTCATTGAGTGTCATTGCGCTTACGATGCTGTCCTGCAGTGAAGAGGAGGCCAGAACCCACGTCTACGGGGAGGTGAGTTGCGATGCCTGTGCGGGAACGTCGTGGAGCCTGAACGGCGATCTGGGCACGAGCGGCGAGAAGTACTACGGTTCATGCGAAGTAGATGGTGATGACATGGATTTTACCGTCGCCTCACGGGATAGGAAAAACGCCACCACATCGAAAGACTTTTACTTCTATATTCGAGGGATCAAGGGACCGCCGGAAAAAGGGGTCTATGAGTCGGGCAAGGAGCCCTACGACGACGAGGACAAATACACGACATTTTCCAGCGGCTCGGTGACCAATGTCAATTCGTGGGTTTTCTCCCCGGACGACGCGGATCCTGAAGAGGCCTGCTACGTTCAACTGTATGCCACACCGGACACCGGTGACGGTGAACTGACCCCCGACGAGTCCAGCTTCGACTATTTTGTGGAGATCAAATGCGGCGGACTCGAAGTGGAAGACAGCTCTAACTCGGGCCAGGATCTGGGATTTGTCCAAACCCAATTGTGGTTCAAGAACTGTGATTAAAAGAAGTCGGTAGGGATTTCACCACGCCTAAGGGTATCAACGATACCGTCGCACGCGATTCAACAGACGATTGAGCGCTCGGGCCCGCAGCGGTCGGGGGACGACCTCGATGGCGCCGCAGCCCGTAGCGTCGCGCACAATTTCCGGACTCACCGATAGGCTGGTGGCCACCACATCGATTCCCCCTCGCGCTGCCTCGTGGGCCGCCAGGTTGCGCACCGCAGCAAAGCCATCTATCTGCCCGATGAACAGATCAAAAATGACCAGCTGCGGTTTGAGCCAACCGACGAGCAGGAGGGTACCGGGACCGGACCTGGAGACAACACCTTTGATGCCCGTATCGGCGCCGGTCAGGTTCAGAAAGACGTTGATAGACGTCTCATCGTTGTCAGCCAGGATAATGGTTCGCTCATCCTCGGTAATTGGATTGAGCTTGTCCACACGCTGTTGGCTGCGATCGTACTGCCCGGCCGCCCTTCTGGCAATGCGGTACTGCATCCCGTTTCGCGCGGTCAGCAGCACCTCTTGATCGTCAAAGGGCAAGACCAGTTCGTTCCCCCAAAATCGAACCAGCTTATTCTCGTCGGTCAGCACTCCCAACGCTTCATCGCTGGTGAGGTAGCCGGCAGCGACTTGGGACAGCAAGGCGATATCGATATCGAGCGCTGTCGAGAGAGACAGCAAACGGGCAGCGTCGGCGACAGCGATCTGTCCGTGTTTCCACCGACTGGTCCGGGCGCTCTCGAATCCGACGATTCGACCGATCGCGATGTCGCTCATTCGTTCGGATGAGTCGCGCTGATCGGCTATTGCACGGACGACTTTGAACAGTTCGCTACTGGCTGGAAACAACGTTTGCGCCATGATCGTTCTTTCATATCCCGGTTGAGCGGGGATGCCAAGGGGTTTTCCATTGGGTCGCGACGAACGCAACCGAAAAGGAGGCTAGGGACTTGGTACTGCTACAACCGGTTGAAATGCGGTGAAGATGTGAAGAAAGGAAACTAGCGTAGTAGCTGACTAGAAGCGATATCCCAGACGACCGTAGATGTACCGACCAACGAAGTCATAGGTCTGAGTGTTGGCGTTCTGTCCACCTTCCGGCAGGAAGGGCGGATCCTTGTCGAGCACGTTCTGGCAGCCGACAACAATGGTCAGGCCCTTCCACAAGTAAGAAGCGGAAGTATCCCAGTACATGACCGAAGGAACACCGGGTGTGGGATAGGTCTCGGGATTGAGGTCCGTACGATCCGCTTCACCGATGTAGCGCAGTTTGTTGATCCAGCGCCAGCTCGTACCGGACAGGCCAGCTTGGATGTTCCAACGCCAATGGGCGTAGGTACCACCGTTGAACCCGATCTCGCCGGCGTACTCTTCACGCTCGGCTTTGTCATCGCGCAGCTGTTGTTCGACATCGGGATCATCGTCCTCTGGCTCCTCTTCCTCGGTGTTGATCTCTTTGAAGGAGAGGAGGTAGTTGGCGTTCCAGCCCAACAGAACTCTGAGTTTCCATACCGGGATGCCGAGGTTAATCGTGGTGTCGAAACCGCTCGTCTCGATCAGTCCGATGTTGAACTTGGTCGCTTTGAGCATGGAAATGTCGTGAGTAGACGTTCTGGCGAGCACGAAGTCACAGAACGGGTGCTCCAGACCTTGACTCTTGTAGCATGTGTCGACCATCAACTGCACGTCCAGCTGGGTGATGGCTTCTTCCAACACGATGTTGTAATAGTCAACAGTCAAAGAGGCTTGCCAGGACTTGGGCAGGAATGTCGGGGTGAATACCAGACCGACATCAAACACGCGAGCGGTCTCAGCGTCCAGTTCCGGGTTGGCACCGCGAAGCGTTCTGATCTGACCGGCACCCGTGGGAACAAAGTCACCCGGCACGCCTTGAGATTCGCAGTTTTCTTTTATGACCGGGTCAACACCTTCTGCACCGTGGTTCTGACAGGGGTCCTGAACCGAGGGGAAGTCCTCGACCGAGCCACCGTACAGGTCGTTGATGCTGGGTGCGCGGAATGCAGTCGAGAAGACACCGCGGACCTTGACGTCGGCAATGGGTGCGTACGCCATACCGGCGCGGTAAGTGAAGGCACTGCCAAACGTATCATATGCTGAGAAACGACCCGCCAAGTCGAGAGTCAGGCTGTGGATTCCGGGGATATCCTTGACCAACGGAAGACTGACCTCTGCGAAGACCTCTTGCGCATTGTATCCACCTTCGGTGGGATCACCGAGGTTACTACCGGAGTCACCGCCACTGACCAGGAAGTCGGGGCGATAGAAACCCTCTTCCCAACGAGCCTCACCACCGACCACAGCGGCGAACGGTCCACCAGGAAGGTCAAACGGTTTGGCAGTAATTGCGGCACCGATCTGTCCCAACACCCACTCGGTCAAGTCTTTTTCCGAAGTTTTGACGTAATCCACCACGCCCTGGGAGAGCGTATTGTCGCCGAATCCATCAAACGGCTGACAGCCGAGATTGGCGAACTGGGCACATACGTCCGGATCCAAGGTCTGCTGAATACGAGTCAAGCTCGCGGCGTTGTGCATCGTGGAGAGGCTGCGGTTTTTACCATAGCTACCGTAGACATCCCATGTGTAGTCGTCGCTGAGGATGTTGCCCTTAACACCGAGCAGCAGGCGGAAGGTGTTTGCCGCAGACTCCCACTGACGGTTACCGATCTCGCGAAAACGCTTGAACATATCGATGTAACCGGCAGCTTTGTTTGCATCGCTCAGATCGTCGTAGAAATCTTGCGGGATGTAGGGGTTGGTCAGCGGTACACGCAATGGGTTCGGCCAGGCATTGCTGCCGAAACCGACGGGGATGGGTGCCATCTGAGTGAGGCTCTCCCGGTGAGTGTAGCTACCTTCCATGTACGCTTTGGCAAACTCGGCGAGCTCGTAGGTTCCCAAACCGGTGATGGAAAATCGGTCCATTCCACCGATCATGAAAGACTCTTCGCCGTAGTTGTAGCGATGACCCGCGTCGTAGTTGTTGTCCCAAGGTACGTACGATTTTCCATCGTCAGGCTTGAATGCATAAGAGCTGCCGTCAGCTGCCCACGCACGGCCCCAGGGGGGATTGGAGCTACCGATAATCTGCATTACTTCGTCAGTCGGATTGCCCTCGTCATCTGTGACGTAGGCCTCGAACGCGATGGGGACTTCCGCCCATTCACGATCCCGCTGCAGGAGCGGCTCGCGGTGATAGTATGTGAAATTCAAGGTCAAGTTGCCGTGGTCATGATTTCCACCCATGGTCGCCGAGACCTGAGTTTCGCCGGCATCTCCATAAGTCGAGATTCCGCCGTTCACGTCGACCTGGAAACCGTCGAAGTCATCTTTGAGGATGAAGTTGATCACACCACCGATGGCGTCCGAACCGTAAATGGCCGACGCACCGTCGAGCAGAACCTCAACACGCTCAATCATGGAAGTGGGGATGGCATTGATATCAACCGAGCCACCAGGTCCGGACGGAACAAAACGGCGATTGTTGATCAGAATCAAGGTTCGGCCGGTACCCAAGTTACGCAAGTCGATAAAAGCGAGCCCTTGACCACCATTATTGTTGTTCTTGTTCAAACCTTGGAGCGTAACGGACGGCATTTTGGTCAGCAATTCGTCCATTGTCGCTGTACCGGACAGGGTGATATCTTCAGAAGAAACAACTTCAATATGCGCATACTCGTCGAGGTTGTTCCGACCAATACGGCTACCGGTAACGACGATCTCCTCGACATCTTTATCGGGGGACTCGTCATCTGCTGCACCTTCCTCTGGCAGGGCTTCATCTTCAAGGGGCACATCCTCGGTACTCAGTCCTGCTTCGCCTTCAACATCAGCCTCAGCTTCGGCCTGAGGCCACGACGCTTCCGCTTCACCTTCAACAGACGCCGAAGCATCCTCTGATGCTGCTTCATCGGCTCCCTCTGTCGATTCCTCCTGCGCAGACGCTGTCACCACAAATAACAACAGCGCGAACGCAATTCCAACCGGCAGAATCAGTCGCCCTCTTCGTTTCCGATTGCTTTCATTGAGCATACTCTAATCCCCTTTCTTTTCTTGGATTGGAGCCGTTGTACCAACCCATTTATGACCGTCGTGAACCAAGGTCAGTTTTTTCTCAAACAAAATACAAAAAGGACTCCTGAATCTAGGTCCCTTGCATTCTCATTCTGACAACTTTTATCCACTGCTCGGCCGACGCTTCGGTCGCCTTGTGATCTTTGGCCTTTTTGAACGCCTGAATCGCCGCTCCGAATTGAGAGAGGTTGTTTCTCGAGATTCCCAGCAGAATGTACGTCGACCCGGGATTCGTCAATCTCCCCTTCTTCAATGCCTTGTTGAGCGCACCGATTGCTTTAGTCCACTCCTCACGACCGAGATGTACCTGAGCCAGCTGAACGTAAAGGTCTCCTTTTTTCTCGATCTTGGCAGCGGCCTCCAATGGCTCAATCGCGTCCTTACCTTCTCTCGCGTGCAATAGACTCTCGGCCAGCATTTTGTAGGTCTTGGCGTTGCGCTTCAAAATGCCGTCCTCGATCCCCTTCTTCATCACCCTCGCCGCCTTGATCGGGACTCCGTTGTGCATGAAAAGAGACGCGAGATTCATCAACTCGCTCTCCTTCTCCAAGAATCCCTGCATGTAGGCGAGCTCCATCACCGCCAGCGCCTCTTTGTCCCTTTTCAGCTGGGAATAGACCGACGCCAATTGAACCCAGTAGTTCTTCTTGGAGAATTTTGTGATGAGTATCTCCAACAAGTTGGCGACTTCCTTAAATTTCTTGAATCTGAAATACAGCGAAAGATTGAACTGATACCAAGACTCCTGAGGTTTCTTCGTACCGGCAACAGCTTTGCGGCCGTAGTACAACGCGTGCTTGTATTTCTTGATTTGCGCATACCCCATGGCGATCATGTAGAGCGCATGGGGAGAGGGTTCCTCGATCTTCTTCAGCCAATCCCGAAAAACATCAACCGCTTCGCGGTACTTCTTGACCGCCATGAGCAGCTGACCCAGGTTGAACTCCATATTGCGCAGCGCGGTCTCCGGCATCGCGGCGAGCTCGAGACATTTGCGAAAGCACTCGATCGCTTTTTTGAACTTTCCTTTGGACGACCACACAAATCCGTAAGTTTGCCACATCATGGCACGTTCGTGGTCGTTGAGGCGCTTGCGCACCTTCATTTCATCGAGATATTTTTGAGCCTCGTTATACTTCTTCTCGCCGATCGCCTTGTGCGCTTTGGAGAGCCGCTGGTGGGCCCAACGCCCGACGATAAACCCCTCTGCGTGAGCGGAACCTTCGTAAAAAACCGCTAAGGCCAACGATAGGAGAAGCGCCCGTAAAATAATATGCTTCAATGCGTTACGACTGTCTCTCACGTGTTCCATGCCTTCCTACATATTGTCCAGCTCAAACTTGAGTCTCACGGAAACGCCGTGTGTCTCGACCTTTTCACCGTCTTCGACACGCGGGCGATATTTCCATTTTTTAATCGCCTGGAGTGCGGACTGATTGAAAATGTCACTGGGAAATGATCGAAGAACACGAGGTCTTTTCACCTTGCCGTTGACGCTGATGGTGAACTCCAGTTCAACCCAACCTTCGATGCGTTGATTGGCCGCTGACGGCGGGTACATCGGCTGGACCCGGACCAACGGCACCAATCCCGAACTAGCCGATCCCGTGGCCTGGAGATCTGCCAGACTGAGCTCGGGTGAAGGGGGTTTGATGTCCATCGAGTCAAAGCTCATCGCGATACCGCTGGCGCTCGAGGTCGTCGGCATATCCACCGATGGTGGCGGTGGTGCCTCTTCGAGCGTCTTTTGTGGCAGCTCTTTGTCTTCGATGGCCGTCTCAGCGGGTTTCTTGATGCGGATGAATTCGATGACCTTGTTCGGCTCAACCTCTTCCAGCGCAGCGTTTGCACCGTATTCGATCAGTGAATGCATCATGAAGAAGAGCATGATCGTGATGATACAAGCGGCACCGGCCATTGCACCATAGCGAACAGAGGCGAGTTGCATGTAGCGTGAAATCATCATAGCCAAACTTCTACTGCATTCTCTTTGCCGAAATGGAGACGCTTTCCACACCAGCTGCGTGTGCCGCCTTCATTACCGCGATCATCAAACTGTTCTTCGAGTTCTTGTCTGCTTGAATCACCACCGATCCCTCAGGGTTCTCCGCGAGCAGTCGCTCGATATTTGCGCGTATGGTTCGGGGATCGGATTTTCGCTTGTCGATCCAGATCTGGCCTTCCTCATTAATAGCGATGAGAATGTTGGCCCGTGGCATCGGTTGTGCCTGCATCGCGGTCGTACGATTGACATCAACACCGGCCTCTTTGACGAACGACGCCGTGACAATAAAAAAGATGAGCATGATGAACACGATATCCAACATGGGTGTCATGTTGATATCGTCTTCTTCTACTCCATGTGCAACTCGACGGCGCAAGTATCACCTCCTACTGAACAAAGCTCTCTTCGACCAAGTTCATCTTCTTCTTGGCCAGGGTATCTAGTCGAGCGCTAAAGTACACTCCCGACAAGGCCCCGACCATCCCGGCCATCGTCGGAATGGTCGCCATCGAAACGCCCGACGCCATGGCGCGTGCGTTCGTATTGCCCACCAGGCCCATAATGTCGAAGACCTCGATCATGCCGGTCACCGTTCCCAGCAGACCGAGCAATGGACACAAGGCGACCAGTGTTTTGATCATCGGCAACGACAAATAAAGTCGCTGCGAAATAACGGAGATCTCGTAGGTGCGAATCTGGTCCGCTTCCCATGACTCCCGTTCTGCGCGGGAGGTCCAAATCCGCACGGACTTTTTCAAATTGTGGGGATGGACCCATTGAAAGTAGATCAGTCGCTCGAGGATCAGAATCCACATGATAAACACGGTGATAAAGATGGCCACGAGCACATTACCACCGCGCTCGATAAAGCTTTGGACGCTCCCCAAGACTTCGGCTATCTGGTACACCGTTTACCTCACCTCTTCAACGCGCTTGGCGATCACGCCGGCACTCTGCTCTTCGAGGACGTCGGTCACGCGCTTACTCATGCTCTTCAACCCGCTATGGGTCAGCACGAGGGGAATGGCGACGATCAGACCCAGCATGGTGGTCACCAATGCTTCGGAGATACCACTGGCCATCATTTTCGGGTCACCGGTACCGAACAGGGTAATCGCCTGGAACGTCTTGATCATACCGGTAACGGTTCCGAGCAGTCCCATCAACGGAGCGACAACCGAGACGATCTTAACGGCCCACAGCAGCCGTTCCAGCCGGGTGGTTTCGCGCAAAATCGCTTCGTCGAGTTTGAGCTCGAGGGTCTCCACATCCGCATCGGGATTCTTCTCGTAGACGTTGATGATCCGCCCCAAGGGATTGGACAGATTCGCCTTGTTACTACTCTGCTGTCGTGAAACTTTTATGTTGACAATGAACAGGTAGACGAACCGGACAATCGCCAGGAACAGGGTCACAATGCCCAGGAAGATGATGATGTATCCAATATTTCCACCGTGGTCGATGCGCTCCCGGATACCCGGGGTCTGAATCAGCAGCGAGAGGATCACACCGGAAGAGGGGTCAACACCCAGTTTGACGAACCCGCTTTGGGCATCTTCCATATCAGCGGCGCTGGAAAGGAACCGCGCCTGGGGCTGGCGGCCGAGCTCGGTCAGTTTCTTGATGTCCGAAGCCCAGTTCAGGTACTTGCCGTCGGCGATGGCGTTGAACACACCGACGCGAATCACTTGGCGGTTGACCTCTTCACCATCAGCCGTGATGACCGTCGCGGGAAAACGGACGACCTTGCCCGACTCGGTCATTTCGTGCTGCAACACCCACCACAGCTGCTCCAGTTGCTCAATCGAAGGCAGCAGGTCTTTCTTCTCGGCGAGTGCTGACAAGGTGTCGCCGCGCCCGGGATACTGAGAGCTGACCAGGGAGTTGTCGACCTGACTCCGGGTGTCACCGACGATTTGTCGAACCACGCCGAAGAGCTCGCCCATCGTACCGAGGCGATCCTTCTTGGTTTTCTCGAGTTTGGCCAACTCGATCTTATTGTCGTCAAATTCTTTTTCGAGAAGCTCGCTTCGTCGCTGAACAGCGGCGAGCTCGGCCTCGGCCTTTTTGAGCAGCGCCTGCTGCTCGTTTCTCGAATTGATGAACTCCTGCTCTCGCCGCTTGAGCTCTTCGTTTTGGCTCTGCCCACCACCTTTGACGCGTCTCAGCAGTTCGTCGAGTGATGCGGCTTTGGGTGCTTTCTTATCCTGAGCTTGGGACGGGCCACCGACCAAAGCAAAGGCTGCGATGATTCCGATTGAAATAATAACCGTTTTCATTGGGTGACTTCCTTTGCAGCTGGAATGGGGAGAAGCATCAGGTCCGGCGCGGTGAGATTTTGCGCGATGCGAAATCCCTTGTGGATAGCATCAAAATAGTCACTGCTCAGTGTGTGCCAACTTCTCGTCGTCTGGTCCCACACTCCCGCTCGCTTACCGTCGATTGTGCGATAGATGAGCGCCACGCGACCCACCCGCAGGAACTCGACGGTCGTCATCTTGCCGTCCAGATCCAACTCGGCCCGATAGGCATCCAGGTTACGCGCATAGTCCGCTTCGACCTGGTAGGCTTCGAGAACACGACGGTACTTGTCGGCATCGGTGACCTCGGAGCTCTTCATCATCTTACGCAGGGTATCCAGCCGTTTGTTGCGCTCTTCGAGGAGAAACGGAACGTCGAGCTTGACGAAGTTCTCGAGAGTATCGAGCATGCGCAGCATCAACGGGGTAATCTCGCGACCCATCATCGATGCTTGCTCGATATCTGCCCGAAGTTTATCGAGTTTATCGCGTTGGGCCATCACCAGCTTCTCCACTTGCTGGGAGTAGACACGCAACGATTCGGTCTGTCGTTGGATATCTCGATAACGCAGAAGCAGTTTGTCCGTCGCCGAATCCACCTTCTCGATGCGTGCCTGTGAGGCGGCAGCAGCATCGTTCAGTGCCACGACGGCATTGATCACTTCTTGCAAATCAGCACTGTTTGCCTTTTCTCCAGGCACCAGAGCAACACAGAGCACTGCGAGCAGTGCAAATCCTGTTTTTTTAATGGTTCCGGATTTCAACATTGCGTTCTCCACTCATCTCCTTTTTCGTGTCCCCAACAACAGAGTGCCTTTTTTTATTAAACTCATCGAAAACAGCGCCTCTCGTTGAAAAAGTCTTTATGCGCATAATATGTTTTGACTGCCAAAGTCCACCTTTTTTTTTCTATTCGCAATAAATTTCAGTATGAGTTTTAAGTAAGTACAAGCGAGACTCTGAATCAGGCTGGAATTTGCCAAGGATTGTTCTCGCGATCAAGGTGTTTTTAGAAAGCCGGCCGATAATGTTCCGTACAAATATTGAATTTTTGCGTCCTAAATAAACAAAATGAACCATCAAACTGCCATTGGAATATTTTCCGGGGGTATTTGTTTCTTGTTCAGGACCATCTTCTGGCATTCGCCACGCCTCTCAAACGCTGGTTCTATTGCATAACTCCATCAGATCCTTTCCCATCATCAACCTTTTTTCATTTTCTCTGTCCGGTCCCGACGTCGAAGGTGAGCAATTCGGTAACGTTGGTCGGCGGAGCTCCAGTCGCTCCGGCCGAGAACACTCTCCTGCCACCTCCCTTCACTCCATCGGCGAGCCCCACCCTCAGCTGCCACTCACCGCGTCGGTCTCCATTGAGATAAACGGAAAAGGCATCGCGCACGATGCGAGTGGCCGGCACTTCATCGAAGAACAGACTGGCGGCGAGGACTTGGTGATCAGAGCGCACGATTTGTCCTGCCGGACCGATCAGCTCCACCAACAACACTGTCGAGCGGGGCACGGTGCGTTTGATTCGCAAATACAATTCCACATCCACAATATCGTTGTTTTCCCTATTCACTTCGGCGCGCGCGCCGATCAGCTGGATCGAATTGTTTAGAGTAACGGCGCGTGATCGAACCCCGTCGGGAAGTTGATCCACCAACGCTGGCGCACGGTTGGCATTGCGCAGGATAGGAGGGGGAACAGGCGCTTCATCGATGGCAATTGCAGCGATGCCGCCAGCGATGGCCGAGGCTACGATCGATGAGACGAGAATATTACCGACAGAAAGTAATCCGCTCCCACCGATACGGCGCCGGGTCGCAACGAGAAAACCCAGAACAGCCAGCGCGGTCAAGGAGATCAGGACACCGCCCAGGGCAGATTTGGGCCGGAAGCGCAGTGACACGTGATGGTTCCCTTCCGGCAACTCGACCGCCAACAGGCCGAGATAGGAGATGGGTCGTCCGCTAGTCGATCCCCATCCCTGATGCCAGTTTTGGTTGATAATCAGCGACACCGGGGCATGGGCGGTTACGCGAAACTCCAGCCGATTGGGCGACCAATGGACCGGCGTCACCTGTCCCCCATCGGACGGCACGAGATAGGCTTCCCGCGGGAGATCACCGCGAAGCTCAGCTGACATGACGACCGGGTAGGCTTCGAAGCAGGAGAGGGATCCCCGCTCCATCGGTTCGAATTGGATCAGCACCCAGCGATTGCCCCGCGCCTGTTTGAACGGTCCGGCCACCGCTCGTGGTGGTGCTGCCATTGTCATCGCCCTGCCGGTTCGATGGTAATTCACCAACTGCAGCCCGTAGGTCGACAAGACCAAACCCACCGCCGCCAGGACGAGCCACCGGCCGGCGATGTACTTTCGACTCGCGCAGATCAGCCGATCGATGCCCTGGGCACTGAGCTGCACCACAAAAAAGCCGGTCACGAACAGGAACCGTTCGGGATTGCGAAAGGTTTCATAAATGGGCAACGCGCGCAACCAGACAAATGGTCCAAAAGTGGTATAACCGGTCGCGGTCCACAGACTGAACACCACCCCGACGAGGAGGACCACGGCTCTTTTTCCCCGCAGCCCGGGCAACGCCAGCACCAGGGGCAGAACCCCCAAGAAGAAATACCCGGCACGCCCTGCCGTGCTAGCCGTCGGTGCGGCGGTGGTGAACATCATCCCGCTGAGACTGCCCAGGGAAAGACTAGGCGTCCCGGCCATGATCCGCGGTGAGGCGTACAGGGTTTCGAACACCGGCCACAGCCGAAAGGCGCACAACGCGGTCACCACCCCGAACGTGAGGGCCAAGTAGGTCACCACGCATCTGGCGGAAGAGGTGTTCAATGGCCGTTCGACAAAAAAACGCGCGACCTCGATTCCCATCAACAACACCCCGATCGGACCGGCATAGGTACCGCCGAAACCGATGATGGTGGCCAGCCAAATCCCCGTCCAGACGACACCCCGAAGTTGGCCTCTAAGCGCCCGATAAAATCCCCACAGGACCCACGGGATAAGTAAAAATCCAAAGAAATTCAGCCACCCGTTGAAGTACGCCACAGCATAAAATCCGCTCAGTGCAAACAGGGGTGCGGCCATCGCCGATCCTACCGCCGATCCACAGCGCAAGCGGCTGTACCTGAAGAATCCCTCCATCCCCAACACCAACAACAAAAAGGCGATAACCGGTTGAGCCCGCAGTGCGCCCAACACCAGCGAAACTGCGAAAAACGGCGTGGCAAATCGGCTCTGAGGGGTTCCCAGAGCGTACATCCCGCCACAGTAGTAGGGATTCCACAACGGAAGCTCAAAATGCTCGACCACCGAGCGGACCGCGATGCGCTCGTAGGTTTGAAGCACCTGCGCATCCCTGAATTGGTTCACCTGATCCGCTCGGTCCAGCCAGGACCAACAGGCGGCCAACGAGAGCAGACAGTAAAAAGCCAACCGGGTCCACGGACCGGCCCACAGCTGTCGTAGCCAGCGCACCGACCGGGTAGCCGATCGGTTCAATCGTAAAATGGCCGGGGTTTGCATGGTGCAGCAGTGGCCCGCCGTAGCGGATCAGTTCTCTTGTTGGTGCGCAGATCCTCGTCGATCGCTCGCAACACCTCGATGAGCGGAACCCCGTGTTTGGCAGCCACGCGTCGCGCCCATCGCTGTTCGAGGTTGTGAAAATGATCATCCTGGGACCACACATCTCCGGGAAACCGACGCTCCGCATCCCGACGAAAGGCAGGTTCCCGCCGGGCCAGGGCTTGCCCGATGGCCCGTTGTTGCGCCTCGGTCAGCTTTGTTCCAGGAGAATCATCAACAGAGGACACGGTCCAGGCTCGGCCGATCAGCACCAACAGACAACCGACAATCACCGCCATCCCCCCGTAGCCGAGTTTTTGATTGATCGTCATCGATCCGCCATCGTTTCAAGAGCTAAAAGAGAGATGCCATATCAAGGGAGGACGGATCAACTCCGGGCTCGAAATAGCCAACCCCTGAGTTTGTTTCCAATCAGGACAAACTACAATTTAATGAAGATGTATACATTAGATAAAGCAGGCTCGCTCAATTGCTGATGAACGGTTCACCCATTCAATGCGTTGGCCACGGTTTCGACCAATCGTTGAGAATCGAATGGTTTGTGCAGAAAACCGACGACTCCTCCCTGCAGCAACGCCTGCACTTTCTCGTCTTTGTCATATCCCGAGGAGATGAGCACTTTGACCGTCGAATCGATCCGTTTCAATGCTTCGAAGGTCGCCGCACCATCCATCACCGGCATGATCAAATCCAGCACCACCAGGGAGATGTCGTCCTTGTTCTGACGATACAGCTCTATTGCCCGTTGGCCATTGCTCGCGGTAAACACCCGATATCCCATGTTCTTGAGCAAACGACAGCCCGTGCTGAGTACCAGCTCTTCGTCATCGACAAAGAGAATTCCCAACGGGGGCGCCCCGTTCGGGGCTTCCACCGGATTGTGCTGTGGCCGGGTACCACCGCCACGCTCCGACCGCCATGCGGAAAACCAGAGGGTCACCGTCGTTCCGTGTTCCGGGTCGCTGCTCACATCCACCACGCAAGGGGAATTCCCCCCACTGACCGGTTCGGCGGGCCCGGCCGGGTGAACTGAGGCTCTCTCGCGGTGAGCGGAATAGAGGGGATCAAATATCTCGCGGATGACCGACTCCTCCATCCCCTGCCCCGTATCGGTCACCTCCACCTGAACATAGCGACCGGGCGCCAATCGATAACGCCCCACCGACTGTTCGCTGTCAAGCATTCTGTTCTTGGTCGCGATCGTCAATCGCCCCGCATCCCCCATCGACTCAATTGCGTTGAGGCAGACGTGCAACAGGGCTTGTTGACATTGATGATCATCTCCCTCTATTTCGGACAACGCTTCGTTCAGCTCGGTGACGATTTCGATCTTTTTGCGCACGCTGTACTGCAGCAGCTTGAGCACATCGCCGATGACATCGTTCATTCGAATGCGAATCCGCGCCGGGGCCCGGGGATGGGCAAACCGCAACAGGACGTGGGCCAACTCGCGACTTCTTCGGCAACTGGTCAGGATGTCTTTGACATCCACCATGTTGGGATCGTCGGAGCCCAGATTGCTCTCGATCAGCGAGGCAGCGGACATCACCACCCCCAACATGTTGTTCATGTCGTGGGCAATACCGCCGGTCAGCATGCCAATCGCTTTCATTTTTTGTGCGTTGAGCAGCTGACGCTCGAGGGTCGCCCGTTCTTCCTCGGCCCGTTTGCGATCGGCGATGTCGCGCATCACGCAGTGATAGGAGACCAACCGGTCCTCACGCACAATCGGCTTGATGCTCAGCTCCACCGCAAACGGGGCCGTGTTGTTTGCCGGTTTGAACAAGAACTCGGTCGAGCGGGTTCGCGGAGCCACATTGGGCTGTTGAAAGTAGCGCTCAATGCGCGCCAAATCCGCTTCGTCGGCGATGTATTTTCCAATGTGATGTCCCAACTCCGGCTCGACGTCGTACCCACCGAACTCCGTCACCACCGGGCTGCAGTAAGTCAATTCTCCGTGGGGGGAGACCGTCAGCACCACATCCTTTAGATTTTCGACGAGCATCTGATAGTGCTCGGCGCGTTCGACCAGTGCCTGGTGGTCTTGCGACATGCTATCGCTCTTGTAGTTCTTGGGCGAAGAACCGCGCGGTGAGCGATTCCCCGGTACATTTTTTGACGAACTCGGGCCAGGCCCATCTCATCCCCGGTTTGAACACCTCCTCCCGCAAGAAATTGCCCAGCTCCTGGCGGTCGTTGAACCGAAACGCCTGCGTCGGTCCCTGGTCCTTCGCTCGTTTGGCCAGCGCCGCGCGCAGCTGGGCGGCAAAAAGCTCGCCGAGCATGTAGTTGTGGTAGTACACCGGAGCGATGGTGAAATGGGGCTTGGCCGCCCAGTCGGGCATCTGCCGATCCTGAGGTCGCTTGAGCAGTTGAAACCGCTCGACCAGATCCCACCACAGCACGTCCAGATTTTGATCCGGATTTTCATAGAGTGCCTTCTCGAAGTGAAACATCACCATCGTCCAACGGGCAAAGACCAGTCGGCCCCGCCTCCCCTGCTCCCAAATCGCCTTTTCCTGGGCCCGAACTTTCTTGGCCGGAGCGCCGATGTACTTCACTATCCAGTCGGGGTGGTTGCTCAGCGCCCCCATCAGCATGGCGATTCCCTCGGTGGTGAACATGTGCGCCGCCTCCCGCAAGTTGAACGGCAGCGCGGGATCTATGTTTGAAGAGTAAATCGCATGTCCCGCCTCGTGCAGCGAGGTCTCCATCCAGCGGGCGGTAGGCTTGATGTTCATCAAGGTACGCACATCACCGGCCCGGTCGATATTGAAACTGTAGGCGTGTTGATCCTTGCCCTCCCGCTCGTAGAGATCCGAGCGGGCCATCACTTCGTTCACGGGCAAACCGATGTCGGCAAATTGACGCTCGGTGATCTCGACGATCGCCTCTTTGGTCTTGCCGCGATACAATTTGTCCAAATCGATCTTTGCCGATGGAGGTGGGGCTTGGAAAAAGGGGTTGTCGTAGTGCCACGGCATCAGGTCGGCAGATTTGACCTTGAACCGACGGGCCATCTCTTTGTCGATGTCCCCCTTGACCGCTTTGAACGGTTCATCGGTCAGACTCTCCAGCTCCGCAAAAATGGCCAACAGCTGATCCGGTTCGAACTCCTGCAATTTGACGGTCATCTCCCAAAAATTGGCGTCGCCCAACATGCGCGCCCCTTTGTTGCGCAGCTTGGCCAGCTCCACGATTTGAGGCGCGATCTGTTGGCCGACCTGCTTGAGCGCTTCCCAAATTTGCTGTCGTTTCTTGGAACGGCGTTCCTTGCGCATCATCTCGGCGAGCTCATTGTTGGAGTACGATTTGTCACCGATCTTCGGGCGATAGGTGTTCAGAGCCCGACCGATCGCCGCCGATTGCTGGCTCAGTTGTTCGAGCAGAGTCTCGGGCAGCTGGTTCGATTTGAACGCCAGATGGGCCACTTCCAAGGCGCGAACGGTCAGCGGATCGAGCTCGTCCCGATGCCCCAAAAAGGCGATCACTTTTTGGTATTTCTCGGCATCGGCGTGAAACTTCTTGTTCGCCGCATCGGCTGCGGCCATCCGTTCGAAATCCTCTTTCTTGCCCGACACCGCCGCTTCGAATGAAGCCAGATTCTCGGTGATGGCCATCGGCGCGTAGGTGGCGAAGTACTCTGCCAAAAAGGCCTGGGCCGATGCTTGCATATCGATTTTCTCCTCGGGTTCCTCGGTTACTGGAGCAGGTGGTGCCTCAACAGGCGCCGTGACCGGCAGTCCCTCGCTCCCGCCACATCCCCAACAACTTATCATTGCCAATATCCCTAAAATCGAGATCACTCTGTTCACGACGATCACTCCTTCCCCTGTCCGGGCGTTTGAGGCGCCAACTATTCGATAGTGACATTGAACACCCTTTTTAGCAGTCTCTACTTCGGTCGTCGAGACCGAATCTCACTCACCGATTCTTGCCCTGGTCAGCAAACAAGTCGTATGGTAGGGAAAGGTGGCCATGTCGCACTTTCTACACCACAATGTACCGCCGCTCTCCATCGTTGTGCCGGCCTACAACGAGGAAAACGCAATCCGCGACACCATCGTGCAAATCCACACCACGATGAGCAAAGTGACGCCCCATTTCGAAATAATCGCCGTGGACGATTGCTCCACGGATCGCACCCTGTCCGCCCTGCGTCGGATCAAACTGGACAACGTCAAGGTGATGCACCACCAACATAATCGGGGCTACGGCGCGGCGCTCAAGACGGGTATCCGGGTAGCCCAATACGATGCGGTGGCGATTACAGACGCCGACGGCACCTATCCCAACGCGCGAATTCCCGAGCTGGCTGCCGAGCTGGGGACCCAGGATATGGTGGTCGGCGCCCGGGTCGGCAAAAACGTGCGCATCCCCCTCGTCCGGCGTCCGGCAAAATGGTTCATCGGGCAGCTGGCCAACTATCTCGTGCGGTACAAAATTCCGGACATCAACTCCGGGCTGCGGGTGTTCAAGCGGGAAACCTTGATGCAATTCTTGAGTATCCTGCCCGACGGCTTCTCGTTCACCACGACGATCACACTGGCCATGCTCACCTGCGGTTACAACGTTCAGTACATCCCTATCGATTACGCCAAACGGGTGGGCAAATCCAAGATCCGGCCGATTCGCGACACCCTCAACTTCATCCAGCTGATCATTCGAACGATCTTGCTCTTCGAACCCTTGCGCATCTTTCTGCCGGTCTCAATCACCATGTTCCTGGCCGCGGCCGGGGTCTTCGCCTACTCCTGGCTCTTCACACCGCAATTGATGGACATGACCACCACGCTGCTCTTCGTCGGCGCCCTGCAAATCCTCGCCGTGGGCATGATTGCCGACATGATCAACCGGCGCTTGGGCCGATAACCATCGAAATCAATTCGGTTTTCGCGGCTCATCGAGCAGGCGGTTGATGAAGTTTTGCTTGGAAAAGTGGTACATCGTCAGCAAGCTCATCCAGTCCTCTCGTCCCAACAGTGTTCGGGTGATCTGCTGTTCGTTGAGTCCGCTCTTGCTCAGCTTCCGCACCGTTTCGAGAGTAGAGAGCAAGAAATCCAATTTCTGTTTCAGAGCTCGATGGCCCTGATGGACAATACCGCGATGGGAACAAAACAGGGTGTCGAACGGATACTCGAGCACTTTGTTGAGGCTGTCGATCATCAGATGGGGATTCTCTTCTTTGAGCATGTACTTGGTATTCGGGGCGAGGTAGAGATCGCCGGCAAAGAGCCAGCCGCGATTGGGCTCCAGGTAGCAGACCATGTCATCGGCGTGCCCGGAACACGGTATCGCCCGCAATACCAACCCCTGCTCCAGGGTCATCGTTTCGTCGATCACCTGCGCTGAAAACGGTTCGGGTGTTCCCCAGCACAGCTTGCGGTGAGGCGGCAGATTCATCTTCTTCTCGGCCAAGGTTTGACAGAGCGCCGAGCTGAAGACGGGGAGGCCCAGCTCCTGTTGGCAACGAGCCGCATTGCCCGCGTGATCCTCGTGATGGTGGGTCAGCAGGATGCGACTGACCCGGTGATCGGTCAGAAATCGCCTGACCCAGCGCCACTGATTGGCCGGGCCGGTGTCAATCGCCGTTCGGCCGACGCAGTAGACGATGCTGGAGGTGTTCATGCGGAACCGCAACCGCCCAACGCGAAGGCCGTCGACGATGTCGTGTTTCAATCGCTCCACAATGGCCATCGGCGATTTCTCTTTCCCTCACTTCAACCGGTCGGCGACAACCTCGGCGATGTCTTTCAGCCCGACCGACGACATGCGCTGCTCAAATTCCGGACGTTTGGCCGCATCTTCCAACATCAGCATGCACAGCGGACAGGAGGTGACAATCTGCCCGGCCGCCGAGGCGATCAGCTCCTCCATGCGGTTGGCGTTGATCCGCGTCTTGCCCTCCTCCGGGTTTGCCTCCTCTTCGAGCCAGGCGCGCCCGCCGCCGCCGCCACAACAAAAGGTGGCTTTCCCCGAGCGCGCCACCTCGGTAACACCCATTCCCGCAGCGCGCAGAATTTGGCGCGGCGGGTCGATGATATCATTGTAACGGGCGAGGAAACAGGAATCGTGGAGCACCGCGGTTTGGCCGGGAGCTGCTTCGAGTTGCAGCTGCCCGCTCGAAATCAACCGTTCGATGAACTCGGTGTGGTGCTCGACCTGCCACTCGAACCCGAAAGTCGGATAGTCGTGCTTGAGCGTGTTGAAGCCG
>JANQET010000214.1 GCA_028278265.1 Myxococcota bacterium | reverse complement strand
CGATTCCAGCAGGCGAACTTGAGTGTGTGTTTGAATTCGTACTGGCTCAAGACGCGGGCGTACTCCAATACCAACGCGACGCCGACGGCGTTGTCCGTGGCACCAGGAGATTGGGCCGGATTGGAGGAGGCAGAATCGTAGTGGGCGCAGACGATGTAGACCTCCGTGGAGGCGCTATCGGTCCCCGGCAGGGTGGCGATGACGTTTTTCAGCTCACCCCCCTGATACTCCACGTCCAAACCATCGATGTCCCCCAATCGGTTGTAGAGGTATTCTGCTGCTTCGTAGTTGCCCGGATAGCCCCAGACGCGGGAGGTGAAGTTTTGCAGATCCAGTGCTATATCGTAGAGGTTCGTTTCGCTGATCTGGTCGATGATACCCGGAATGGGATCTTCGGTGTCCGTGTCGCTGTCCGAGTCCGAATCGCTATCCGAGTCCGAGTCGCTATCCGAGTCTGAATCACTGTCCGAGTCCGAGTCACTGTCCGAGTCCGAATCGCTGTCCGAATCCGAATCGCTGTCCGAATCCGAGTCACTGTCCGAGTCCGAGTCACTGTCAGAGTCCGAATCGCTGTCAGAGTCCGAATCGCTGTCCGAATCCGAATCGCCGTCCGAATCCGAATCGCTGTCCGAATCCGAATCGCTGTCCCCATCTCCATCCCCATCGGAATCACTATCAGCATCTCCGGAGCTGTCGTTGTCGTCATCCCCGTCCCCATCCTGGGAACCGTCACACCCGAGATGGCCCAGGGTCACAAGCCCGGCGAGCAGCAACCAGAGCACGACTCCCGGTTTATGGTTGGATTGAGTGATCATTGATCTGCTCCTTTCTGTGATCCATCGAAAGGCGGTGATGCAGCATATTATCAGTACCGTAGTGCCTTTAGCGATGGTTCGATAAAATCTCCTCGCGGTTTATACAGTACACTACATGCTTATACGAATACACTTAAAAGGGGGACATTTAGGGACAAATTTGTAAAAACTAAGGATAATAGTCAGTTAAAGTGAAAATATCCAATTCAACAATATTTTTCAGCCTTCCTTTTCCAAATGCTCGATCCCACTTCTATTCATTCATTACTCTTCGGTGGTGACCCCGAACACCGCGTCCGGCACGAATGGACCACACCGGGACAATTGTGGGCTTTTGGTGGGCGTTTTGGTGACACTGTCAACCGGATGGGTTGGCGTCGAGCCGGTCGGCGATTTGTTCCAATCGACCAGCCGCGCTTTCGAAATCCAGACCCCGGATGTCCTTCATCAGGTCGGCCAGCTCGGCGTGGAGACCGAGATGGTTGGCGTCGCGGGTGAGCATCGTGGCGGCATCTCGCGCGTCCAGGTCTCCCTCGGCTAGCATGGTGGCCAATGCGTCGAGCTGCTGCCGAATGCTCGCCAGATCCACCGGTTCGGAGTTGGTCGAACCTGCGATTGGGGGTTCGCCAGGGGCGTCAGTGGTTTGAAGCCATTGCGTGATGGAGCCGACAACGATTTCGAGCTGGATCTCCAGCCGCTGCACCGGCCCCTCGCGGTCGGTATCAGTCTGATCGTCCCTGCCAATCTTCGACTCGAGCTCGGCAAAGCGGTTGCGCAACTCTGATGCGCCAATGCTGCCGGCCACCCCCTTCATCGAATGTACCAGGTGCCGAACTTCCTCCATCGCACCATCGGCGAACAGGCGTCGAATCTTCCCGGGGGCATCCGCATACCTCTTTACAAACATCGAGAGGATGCGGCGATAGGGCTCCAGGCGTCCCCCGACCCGCGCGAGACCGTCGTTCAAGTCCACCCCATCGATCTGAGGCAGTCCCGACGAAAGGGCACCGGCCCCGTTGGGGGGCGCGCCGACCGTTTCCTCTGAGGGCATATCTGCTGGTCGAACCAGCCAGCGGGCAAGCGTCGAATAGAGCACCTGCGGGTCAATCGGTTTGGAGACATAGTCGTCGATGCCGGCCTCAGTCACCCGTTGCCGAACCTCACCAACCACATCTGCGGTCAGCGCGATGATCGGGAGCGACTTGAACCGCTCGTGCTCGCGAATCCTTCTCGCCGCTTGGTAGCCGTCCATTTCGGGCATCTGCAGATCCATCAGCACCGCGTGGTAGCTCGGATCCGCATCAAGCACCGCCTTCACGGCCATCTTCCCGTTGTGGGCAACATCAACCTCACAGCCGGTCACTACCAGCAGCTCGGTGGCCACCTCTCGATTGATATCATTGTCTTCCACCAACAGCACCCGCATCCCGGTGAGTTGCTCTTCGATCATCTCCGACCGGTGAGTCGCTGCCTTCACCAGGTGACGGTTCGCCGAACGGGCGAGCACGGTCATCAGCATATCGACGACGGTCGAGCGGGTCAGGGGTTTGGTGACAAAATCAAAGGCGCCCGCATCCCGCGCCTGGCGCCTGATTTGCTCGTCATCCCTGCCGGTACTGATAACCACCGCCGGCGGCTCGCCGAGCGCCTGCTCCGCCGAGATTCGACGGGTCGCCTCGATGCCGTCCATCCCGGGTAGAAAGCAGTCCATCAGCACCAGGTCAAAGGCGTGATCCCCGGCCTTGGCCCGTTCGATCTCCTCGAGCCCTTGCTCGGCGGTACCGCTGATCGTCACGTCAGAGACAATCGACCCGATCATGCGCGTCAGGGCTCGCTGGAGCTCCGGGTTGTCTTCGACCACCAACACTCGCAGACGATCCAACCCATAACCAGACGGGGGCACCGTGGAATGGGCCGAGCAGGCAAACGAGACTGCAAAGGAAAATCGGCTGCCCTCATCCGGGGTGCTCTCGACCTCAATCCGTCCCCCCATCTTGCCCACCAACGCCTGACTGATACTGAGCCCCAACCCGGTACCGCCGTACTTGCGCGTTGTGGACACATCCGCCTGGGTGAACGGACTGAACAGGCCGGCCACTTGATCCGCGCTCATCCCCAAGCCCGTGTCCGAAACTGAGAACCGCAACAGTGCCGTATCGTCCGAGCGGTCCAACCGATCCACACGGACCACTATTTGCCCCTCGCTGGTGAACTTCACCGCGTTGCTGCAGAGGTTGACCAGCACCTGTCGCAACCGCAGCGGATCGCCGAGCAGGTAGTGGGGAATGTCCGGCGCGACATCGAGCACGAGCTCGAGCCCCTTCTCTCTCGTGGGAACACCGAACATCGCGATCAACTCATCGACTACGGTCCGCAGACTAAACTCCACCCGTTCCAGCTCCATCCGCCCGGCCTCGACCTTTGAGAAGTCCAGGATGTCGTTGAGGATACCCAGCAGTCCATTGGCCGAAGAGTGAATCTTGTGCAGGTAATCCGACTGCCTTTTCTCAAGCGGCGTCTGCGACAGCAGGTAGCTCAACCCGATCACCGCATTGAGCGGGGTGCGAATCTCATGGGACATGTTGGCCAAAAAATCGCTCTTGGCCCGACTGGCGGCCATGGCTATCTTTTCGGCTTGTTTGAGCGCGGTGATATCGATGAACGTGATCACAATTTGCTGCAGCTCATCGGCGGCGTCGA
Organism: Myxococcota bacterium; assembly: GCA_028278265.1. Taxonomy (GTDB): domain Bacteria; phylum Myxococcota_A; class Polyangia; order JAAYKL01; family JAAYKL01; genus JANQET01. The sequence goes on along the minus strand of JANQET010000214.1, from coordinate 11,225 downwards.
AAACGGGATAGCCGTTGGCGATAATCCAGGTAATGGGATCCCCTCCCGGACGCTCGATACCGACCACCATGTCTTCGATGGAGGTCTTGGCCCTGACAATTTCGCTCACCGGGTAATTCCGCAGGGGAATCGGGCGCTTCGACCCGTCGACCAACCGCCAATCGGGATTGATCATGGATCCCTCCACCGGCGCTTCACCGCCCAATCCGAGGAGCTCCGAGGCGTGACGGTTGAGGAGCAGCACCCGGTCGTCAGGTGCAAAAACGCACACCCCCGCTTGAAGATTCTCAATCAGCAGCCTGTACTGTTTTTCACTTACCCGGAGCGCATCCTCGGCCAGTTTCTTGTCGGTGATATCTTCCTTGACCGCGACGAAGTGGGTGATCTCCCCTGACCGGTTCTTCAACGGAGATATCGAAGCGTGCTCCCAAAAAATATCGCCGTTCTTCTTTTTGTTGCAAAACTCCCCGTGCCACTCACTGCCGGAGCGAATGGTTTCCCACAATTCCGCATAAAACGCCTCGGATTGAACACCGGCGTTGAGAATACTCGGATTTTGGCCCAGGGCCTCCCGGGCGGAGTAGCCGGTGAGCGTGGTGAACTTGGGATTGACGTACTCTATCGCCCCCTCTTTATCAGTGATCACCACCGCAGCGGGGCTGGCTTCGACCGCTCGAGAGAGTTTGCGCACCTCCTCTTCGGCGACCAGCCGCTCGGTGATATCCCGAAAGATGCCGACCAATTGAAGACGACCGTCGATCTCGGCCAACCCGGCGCTGATATCCGCGTACACGATGCTGCCGTCTTTGCGCAGACAGGGGGTGTTCAGCGCCACGGCCTTTTTCTTCATCGCCATCGCTTCGAAATCCGCCAGAACCCCCGGCAGCGCCTCCGGGGGATGAATGTCCATCACCGACAGTTGAACCAGCTCATCCCGTTCGTAACCGAGCAACCGACAGATCGCCGGATTGGCGTTGGTAAATCGCTTCGTGGCCACATCTCCGAGCAACACCCCGTCCTGGCTCTTTTCGAAGAGCGCCCGATGGCGCAGCTCCGATTCTCGCAGGGCCTGTTCCGCCCGTTTGCGTTCGATTACGATGCCCAACTGAGCACCGATCTGATCCATCAGGCCCATCAACTCCCCATCCGGTTTTTCCGGTCTGTCGGAGAAGAACTCCAGAATCATCTCCACTTCGCCGCGCAACAACACGGGGAAGCCAAAGGCGCCGCGCAGGCCCGCTTCTCCGGCGGATCGCGCCCGGGGAAAGCTCTCGTCGACCGTCAAATCTTCGATACACCACGCCTTTTTCGAAGCCAGCACCCCACCGGGCATCCCTTGTCCAATCTCGAACTTGGCGGCATGGGTAAGCTCGATGAACCGCTCGTACCGATCCGGCGCCGCCACCGCCCACAGCTGGGAGGAACAGAGTTGGCGACGGGTCTCGTCGGTGAATTTCAACACGTGGCCGACCGGCCAACCGGTGAGCTCGGTGACCCGGCGCAGTGCGATGAGCAACGCGTCGTCCACAGTCTGCGCCCCATTCGCTCCCTCGGCCACGTCCTTGAGCAGCACGGATCGCTGCTTGCTGGCGCTCAGGGCGGCGTTGGCGGCCTCCAGCTGGCTGGCCAAGGTCAAGCGCTCGGAGAGCTTTTCCAAGCGCTGTAACTGCCGGGTCTGATCGATGATATCCTGCAGCGGTGCACTGCCCTCCCGGTCATCGGCACCGGCGGAGCCACCCTCTCCGGTGTTCACCGCTGCGATTTTCAACCCGGCAATCTCCTCGTCTCGCTGTCGCAGCAGGGCGATCAGCTCCGCTTTGTTTAATTTTGAATACGTCATTACATGCACCGACCGATTGACCGCTTGTAAAGAAAAAGATGACGGACCAGCCCCCCTCGCGCAACACCGGTTTTGCACTAAACTTATCAATTGAACGGTAGGGGTATCAGCCGGGTTATCGGCCGACAGCCTGCGCCGGTCACCGTTTTTCGGGAGGAGTGATGATGGAGTCCACACCAGTTGAGAGCGGCCGTCTGCTCATCGTCGACGATACGCCGGAGAACATCGAAATCCTCGGCGAGCTGCTCGAAGAATACAAAGTGTTCTTTACCCTCGATGGGGAAAAAGCGTTGGAAAAGGCACGGATCGATCCCCAACCCGATCTGATCCTGCTGGATGTGATGATGCCCGGCATGGATGGATTCGAGGTGTGCCAACTGTTGAAGGCCGATGAATCGACCAAGCACATTCCGATCATCTTTGTCACCGCCCTGGGAGATTCCACTGATGAGACCAGGGGGCTCGAGTTGGGGGCGGTGGACTACGTGACCAAGCCGTTCAGCCCGGCGGTGGTCAAGTCCAGAGTGAGAATGCATTTGGAGCTCCAGCGGGCCCGCCGAGCCCTGGCCAACCAGAACCAGCTCCTCGAAGTCACGGTCAGCGAGCGAACCCGGCAGCTGCGCGGGGCCTTTGACCGAATACGGCACAGTTCCCACGAGACGATCGTCCGTCTCTCGCGCGCTGCCGAATTCAAAGATGACGACACGGGCGCCCACGTGCTGCGCATGAGCCACTACGCCGAGGCGATTGCGCGCCAGCTGGGGTTACCCGCCAAAGAGTGCGAAGATCTGCTGCACGCTGCGCCGATGCACGATGTGGGCAAGATCGGCATCCCGGATCGCATCCTGCTCAAGCCGGGGAAGCTGGACAGCGAGGAATGGCAAATCATGCGCCGTCATTGCAAGATGGGGGCGGACATCCTCGCCGGTTCGGACTCGGACGTGATCGCCCTGGGAGAGGTGGTGGCCCTGACCCACCACGAGAAGTGGGATGGATCGGGATATCCACGCCAGCTCAGTGGCGAGGACATCCCCATCGTGGGGCGCATCACCGCCATTGCCGATGTCTTTGATGCCCTGACCTCGAAGCGACCGTACAAGGAGCCGTTCTCCCTGGAGAAATCGTTTCGCATCATCCGTGAAGGTCGGGGAAACCACTTTGACCCAGCGGTGGTCGATGCCTTTTTTGCCGTGGAAAAGACCATCCTCGCCATCAAAGACCGGTATCAGGACAACACCGTGAGCCATCTCTTCCAGGTCGCAGATCCTCCCAACTAGTCGGGCTGTCACATTGTCGTTTAAAAAGGCGTGCCGCCGACGATGGTCTCGGCGACCATCAACCACTGACCTCCCCGCTCCTCCCAGCGCTGGCTGAGCAGGGTTTGGTGCACCTCCATCTTGTCGATGCGGTACCAGCCGATGGCGATGCCGATGTTGGCCACGTGTTGTTTGAGATCGATGTCCGCCCGGACCACCTCGTACTCCGTGATCCGAATGCTCTTACCGAACTCTTTGTGCAACTCGATGAAATGGTCCTGGCTTTGGGGATCGACGTAGGACAGGGCGTCCTGGGTTCGCCCCCAACGCACCCCGTCATTGAATCGGTTGATCGATTCTCGAAGCTTCTCTTCCGAGCCCTCCAACGCCATCACACAGCCCGCGCAGCACAGGGCGCCGGCGATTAGGGTCACAGATAAGCAGCGCAACATATTGATGAACTAGTTCTGGCCGTTTTCAACCACCTCGACGAGCACCACGGTGACGTTGTCTTCACCACCGTTCTGATTGGCTTCGTCGATCAGCGCTTGGCCGGCCTTGCTGATGTCCGGTTTGTGTTGGCAGACAATATCGCGGATCTGCTCGTCGCTCAGCATCCCGTTGAGCCCATCCGAGCACAGAATGTGAATATCCCCCACCTCAATGGGCTGGGTCTGCACGTCGACCTGTACCGTGTCCTGCATCCCCAGGGCCCGAGTGATCACGTTGGTCGGCAGGTCGGCCAGCTGTTCCTTGGTGAGATCCGGGGCGGCCTTGAGGTAGTCGTTGACCAACGAATGATCGGTGGTTAAAAGCTCGATCTTGTCGCCTCTCACGCGATAGCAGCGAGAGTCCCCCACATGGGAAATATGACAAGACTTGTGATTCTCCACAAAATGAATGGCCACTGCGGTGGTGCCCATTCCTTGATGCTCATTGTTCTTGAGCGATTCTTGGTAAATGCGGTTGTTGGCCACCTGAATCGCGGTGGTCAATCTGTTTATCTCGAAGGGCAAATTGGGATCAAAGTGAAACGGCCACGTGATGTCCTCTTTGGACGTGGCCTCGAAAAAGACGCCAACCGATTCGATGGCGAGCTTTGACGCCACATCGCCGGCCCGATGACCCCCCATTCCGTCCGCAACGATAAACAGGTTGTATTCGGGCAACAGCCCGTAACTGTCCTCGTTGTGTTCGCGTTCCTTACCGACATCGGTTAGTCCGGCAACGTGCAGGACCCTGCCCATTTTGTGTCCTCTCTCAGTCCGATCGGCTCCGCGGCCGTGCGCGCGACTGACTATGTGTGTCTTCAATTCTTCATAATATGCTATCTCAAACTTTATAATTAGTCCAAAAACCAATTAATAAGTTTTGTCGAAAATATATCGCAACCCTTATTTTTTAGGGTATCCAATCGAGAAAATAGGCCATGAGCAATCCCCCAATGATGAGCGCGGTTGTGACTCCGATGGCGATGAGCAGAAATTGGCCCTGCACCATGCTGTTGTCCACCTGTACTGGCGAGCGCTGAAGTCGGGTCTCCCCTTCGAGCATCCGGGCCAACGAATCGGTGTTGTCCTTCACCGGTTCGGCCGGTGTCGGCGTGGGCGGCCGGCTGGGGATGAACATCAGCTTGGCCGGTGAATCCTGGTTGACATCTGCCAACCCGGACTCCCGCCAGACGCCGCTGGACTGATCTCTGCGCACGGGCAGATCAATCGGGCTCTCCTCCTGGTTGTCCACCCAGAGCCCGGCCGGGCTGAACCCGGACGGATCGAGTGGGTGCGCCCCGGTGGAGTCGGTGACTTTCTGGCCACTGTCCGAGCCCCGCTTGTCCTCGAGCGAGGCAAAGTGACCCAGCTCCTCTTCGATCAACCGATCGATAATCGAGGGCGACACCGCGTCCTCTTGATCGACTTCGTCAGCGACTTGGTTGACCAACCGTTGCAGGTCGAAAGAGGTGACCTTCAACCCGTGCTCGAAGAGAAATCCGGCCAATGCCTCGCCGAATTCGTTGCAATTGGGAAAACGGGAATCCGCCGTCGGCGAGAGCGCGCGGCGCATGATTCGCTCCAGATTGCTCGGCACGTCGACGTCGAACTCGGAGAGCATGGGCACTTCAGCCGCCCGAACGATTTCTATCGTCCGGACATCGTTGGCCCCGAGGAACAGCCGCTCCCCGGTGAGCAATTCAAACAGCAAAATTCCGCAGGCAAAAATATCGGCCCGGTGATCCACGGGTCGACCGAATGCCGCTTCAGGGGACAGATAGGCGAACTTGCCCTTGACCACGCCCGGATCAGTGTGTTCGAGCTGACTGGTCGCCTTGGCCAGGCCGAAATCGACGATTTTGACCTCCCCCTGACGGGAGAGGAGAATATTGGGAGGGCTGACATCCCGATGGACGATGCCGATCGGTTGTCCCTTCTGATCCCGCAACGCATGCGCATACGCCAATCCCCGACAGATTTCGAGGATGACGTAGACGGCCAGCTCCAGGGGAATTCGTTTGCCCTGAGCGCGCATGGTGTCCATCAATCGCTTGAGATTGGTCCCGTCGACGTATTCCATTACGATGAAATAGGTCTTGCCCGAACGCCCGATATCAAACACGTGGACCACGTTGGCGTGATTCATCCGCAGGCCGAGTCGCGCCTCATCGAGAAACATCGCCAGAAATTTTTTGTTTTCGACCAGGTGAGGAAGGACCCGTTTGATGGCCACCCTTTTCTGAAACCCCTCGATGCCCTCGGCCTGCCCTAAAAACACCTCGGCCATACCGCCAGCATCCAGCTTTCGTATAACGGTGTATTTCTCCTTAGGGGTCATCAAAGAAGTGCTTAAAACCTGATCTTCAGTTTGGTTAACAACTTAACGTACTTATGAACCATTTCATTTGTCCCGTCAATGTTCTGTTGGTGCGACCGGTCCGCGCTCCGGCTTCCCGCGCCGAGGGCTACGGCTGGGCGGGCGCCGGGGTCTCGGAGGGGGGCTGCGTTCGGGGTGTCGCCGGTTCGACTGGTGCGGCCGGAGGGGTGGCCGGACCGCCATCCGATTTTGGTCCGGGTCCCCCATCCTCGACGCCTCCATCCGCCGCAGCGGTGCGGGCATACCCCTCGGGCAAGAATTGGGCATCGGCGCCGTACTCGGTATTGGGCTTGGGCATGTGGTGGTCGATCGGCGAGCGCTGCCGGCCCCGGATGCGACCGTAGGTGACCTGCACCGGGACCGGGTCGATCAACTCGTACTTGTACCCCTTGGAGTTCAGCGAAATGGTGTACGTCTGATCGTCGACGGTGAAGCGATGACCGAAACCGGCCGAGATTTGCCCGACCCGGTTGAACGGCCGATGACGCAGCACAAAATCGAACAAGCGAATCGCCAGGTGATTGTACAGCCGATGACACCCGTGGGAAAATCGCCTCAGAATCGAATTGTAATCGACCGAGCCGTGGGTGCGGATACCGTTATCCATATAGATGACGGTACCGTTGCTGCGCTCGACCTGTCGTACGTGGAACGCGGCGACCAAGCCATAGGCCGAGGCGTACCATGGGCCGAACTCGTCGTAGTTGGGCACTTTCAAGCGGCGCCCGCGATAGTGCACGGTCTTCAGCAGATCCTTGACCGGCGTGCTCGCCGGGGGCATCCACACCGGTCCGGCGACGATCTCTTTCCAAACCCGCAGTCCCACATCCGAATTCTTGTATTTGAAGTATTCGTAACCGTCCGACCCGAGCTCGGATCGCCACCCGCCGATGGTCGTGTTCATCCGCGCGAGTAGGATGTCCTGCTGTCGCCACTTGACGAACAGTGAGAGCAAGGGCATCCGTTTGCGGGGTTGGCCCAGCCGTTTGCCCTCCATCGTATAGGGATAGTCGTACCAGACATCACCGCGGTCGATTTCCACGTGGAGCTCCATCGCCTCGCTGTAGTAGGGGGGCAGTTTGGGTAGGGGCAGGGCTACGTGAAGCTGATCGAGCTCCCGATCGGCGTGACGTTTGAGAAACGCGATCACCTTGTCCGGGGTGCCCAAATCCATCTCCTTGATCGCCGTAGCGGTGAATTCGGCGACCAGGTTGCGTACTTGTTGGGTCTGTCCATACTCGTCGAAATAGGTCGTCGGTGCGTCGCCGGCCCCCCGCGAGGAGCCGTCCTCGATGATACCGGCAGTATCGATCAACCGCTCGGCGAGCACCCGCCGAAAGGCGTCGAACAGACGCTCCTTGGGGGAGCGGCAAAGCGCCTCCAGGGTGTCCCGTCCGAAAAATCCCCAGCCGAAAATCCGATTCTTGCGCTCGAACCGGACCAGTGCCTGATGGGTTTTCCAATCGAGCCCCCCTTTGTAGTAGAGCGCTTCCTGCCCGGGCTTGAAAAAACCCTCGCACACGAGCAGCTTCTGCGTCTCAGCCAGGGCCTCCCAGCGAATGCCGATGCGCACCAACCCGGCGGACAGGGGGCTCTTGGCATGGCCGATCAAATCGAGAGGATCCTCGAGCCCCAGTTTGGCCACTGCGCGGTTCATCTGTCCGGCAAAGTTGCGCCCCTTTCGGGAGTCCCGCCGGGCCACGTTGTTGTCCTTGTAAGCTACGAAATCGTCGAAACGACGTATTTTCTCAAAATCGACAGTTGCCAGACAGGGGCGCTCCATCTCCTCTTGAGCGCGCTTCTTGAGCACCGAGAGCGTGGGGGGAATGCCGTACACCTCCAAGTAGTGCTCGGCCTCGCCGGGCCCGCCTTCGGGCAACAGCTCTTCGGCCGGGGTGCCGGCGTCCTTTGGTGCCGAATCTGTATCGCCCTCTTCTTTTTCATCGACGATGCCCAACTGCTCTTTGGCCTCTTCGAGGGACAACCCCGCGTCGAGCAGATCTCTCAACCGGGCTGCCCTCGCCCTTCTGATCTGTTCTTCGACAATTTTGCGCGCCGCGGCCTGGGTGCGCGATTCATAGGGCCAGTCGTTGGCCAACTTGCGAAAGATCGGCCGAAACGAGTTGACCTGACGCGGTCCGTCCGGCGTGTCCCGCTCGGAGAAGATGAACGGCACCCAAAAATTGCTCATATCGACCACGGTCAGTCCCTGATCAGCGGCCTGTTGCTCGACCATCTTCTCCGCCCGTCCGTCCCGATACGCCACCACGGCGCGGCCTTCAGGAGGTGGGGCCGGCGGCTCCTCATCCCGGTACTGCACCCCGGCGTCCGGCACGACGATCGGAGCATCGGCCGAGGGGTCCTCCCGAGGGACCGGGGCCGGTTTCACACCGGGTTGGCAGGCCGGCAAACCGCCCAGCAACAGTGCAACAGGAATAAATCGACAGGTGCTAATACTCTTCATCGTTCCTCATCATTGAGCGCGACCCCGTGGCTGGACCATCCGGTGCGCTTCAGCCGGCGCCTATCCGTTCAACGTTCGGCGTCCGGTGATCCATACCCCAGCGCCGCCATTTTCACCAGACCACTCAAATCGACGTCTCCCGATTCAAAAAGGATGACGACGCCGGTCTTTTGGAGTAAAAATGACTTTTTTGAGTTCCCGAAATGCGGAATCGAACGCCCGGATAATGTAGACAATGCCTTCAAGACGTGAACAAAAATACTACAACAATATCAGCAGGCTGGTGACCTTTGTCCTGTTGTTCATCTTCTGGATGCTGTTGTCCGGACATTACGATCTGTTTCATCTCTCCTTGGGATTTTTGTGTTCCATACTCGTGGCATTTGTATCACATGACCTGTTGATCACCAATATCCACGCCCAACACCGGGCGCTCAAGACCATCCGCTTCATCGCCTACCTGCCCTGGCTGATTTATCAAATCATACTCTCAAACATTCACGTGGCGTACCTGGTGCTCAATCCCAAGTCGATTCACCCGACCGTCGTGCGGTTCAAGACCAAGTTGCACAGCGATCTGGCCCGGGTCACCCTGGCCAACTCGATCACCCTGACACCGGGGACCATCACGATGGATATCGAGGGAGATGAGTTCATCGTGCACGCGCTGAGCAAAAAAGTGGCCGACGATCTGCTCACCGGGGAGATGGAGGATCGGGTGGCTCGGATCTACCACGAAGGGGAACACCGCCCAGGGGCCTCGCCCAAGGTGGGGGAGTAGTTCTGTGACGATGGACGATTTCTTTCTGGCCGCCAGTCTGGCGATCGTCTTCCTGATGGCGCTGTGCCTCTATCGCGCGCTGTTCGGCCCCGGTGTGCTCAATCGCATCGTCGCCGGCAACGTGCTGGGGACCAAGGCCATCGCCCTCATCCTGCTGATCGGGATGATCTTCGGCCGGGTCGAATTCTTCATTGATATCGCCCTGGTCTACGCCCTGATCAACTTCATCGGCACGCTGGCCTTCTCCAAGTACTTCGAACGAAAAGGTGTCAATTAACGATGAATATCGTGGTCATCATCTTGATTACCTTGGGCATCCTGCTGCTGCTGTTGGGGGCTATCGGGCTGCTCCGGTTTCCCGATTTTTACGCCCGGATGCACGCCGCGGGAAAGGCCGACACCCTGGGCACGTTGTTGCTGGTCAGCGGGTTGGCGTTTTACAACGGCTTTTCGATCACCAGCGCAAAAATCATCTTCATCGCCGTGTTCATCTTTTTGACCAGCCCCACGGCGACCCATGCAATTGCCCGGGCCGCACTGAAAAACAAAGTGACCCACTGGACCAAGGATGGACAGTAAATGATTTGGCAACTCGATCTCGCGCTGCTCCTACTGACCGTGGTCTGCGCCATCGGCGCCCTGACGGTTCGGGATCTGTTGGCCTCGGCGATTTTGCTCGGGGCCTTCGGGCTGTTCATGTGTCTGTTGTGGGTCGAGATGGGCGCGGTCGATGTGGCGTTCACCGAAGCTTCGGTGGGGGCGGGCATCACAACGGTGCTGTTCGTCATCGCCGTGTTCAAAACCGAAAGGAAGAGCAAGGATTGAAGCTGTTCTATCTCCTGATGGTGACCATCACCGGACTGTGGCTCTGCTACGGCGTGATCGAGATGCCCCGTTGGGGTAGTCCCAATTCGCCGGCCAGTGTCCACGTCTCCCCGAGGTACATCGAGCAGAGCATGGCCGAGACGGAGGTGCCCAACATGGTGACCGCGGTGCTGGCCGACTATCGGAGCTACGACACGTTCGGCGAGACCACGGTGGTCTTTACCGCGGCAATCTGTTGCCTGTTGATTCTCAGCGCCACCCGAGGACGAAAAGAGTCATGATCACCAGCCAAGAGAGCATCATCATCAAGACCCTCTCCCGCTTCCTGATCCCCTTTATCCAGTTGTTCGGTCTGTATGTGATCATGCACGGCCATTCCAGTCCCGGCGGGGGATTCCAAGGGGGGGTGATTCTCGGCGCGAGCTTCATTCTGCTCGTCATTTCCTTTGGCTACGACGAGGTAAAAAAGCGGTTCTCAAAACGAAACGTGATGCTGCTCACCTGCGCCGGGGTGGTGCTCTACGGCGCAATCGGGGTGGTCTGCCAGCTGTTGGGGGGCAATTTTCTCGACTACGCCGTCCTGCCGATCAGCCAACCCCGGAGCATGGGCATGTTGGGCATCGAAATCGGCGTGGGGCTCACCGTGATGGCGGTGATGGTCTCGATCTTTCGCGACCTGCTGACCTATTGAACGAACCATGATGGACTTCATCGTCAACAACTTTAATTATTTCATCTACGTGCTGCTGATGATGGTCGGCCTCTACGCGATGATGGCCAAGAAGAACCTGGTCAAAAAGCTGATCGGGATGAACATCTTTCAATGGTCGATCATCCTCTTTTTCGTCTCCACCGGCGCCAAGTTGGGCGGTACCATTCCGATTATCGATGCGAGCCGAGAGCTCACGGCCAACCAGTATATCAACCCCCTGCCCCACGTGCTGATGCTGACCGCGATCGTCGTCGGCGTGGGCACCACCGGGGTGTCGCTGGCCCTGTTGCTGTCCATCTTCAGGCGCTTCAAAACCCTCGATGAGGACGAAATCGTGAGGAAACTCCGATGATCTCCGAACAACTGCCCATCCTGATCATCGCCCTGCCGTTGATGGTATCGTTCGTCATACCGGTCATCGGTTGGTGGTTCGAGCGAACGGCCTATCCCTTGACCCTGGCGGCCATCGGTGTGTCCTG
>JANQET010000199.1 GCA_028278265.1 Myxococcota bacterium | reverse complement strand
CCCTCCTGAATCGCTCGTAACAGCTTGACCTGCATCTCGAGGCAGATTTCACCGATCTCATCCAAAAACAGCGTGCCCCCGTGGGCCAGCTCGAACCGCCCCGGTTTGGAGGTCTCGGCCCCGGTGAACGCCCCCTTGTCGTAGCCGAAGAGCTCGCTCTCGATCAGCGTGGGGGGGATGGCCGCACAGTTCACGCGAATGTAGGGATCGTCGGCCCGTCCGGAGTTCTCGTGCAATGCCCGGGCGATCAACTCTTTGCCCGTGCCGCTCTCACCGGTAATCAGGACCGTCGACGGGGTGTCGGCGACCCGCTCGATCATCTCGAAAATTGCCTTCATCGGCTTGGATCGCCCGATGATGTGAAATCGCCCCGTCGGGTCCCGATCCAACGACGCTTCCTGCCGGTAGAGCTCTCGCGTGCGCGCGGCCTTGGCCACCACCTGCAGCATCTCCCCCCGTTCGAAGGGCTTGGTAATGTAATCGAAGGCCCCGAGTTTGAGCGCTTCGACAGCGGTGTCGACCGTGCCATGGGCGGTGATCATGATCACCGGAATCCATTCGTACTTTTCAATTACGGTGCGCAGCAACGCCATCCCGTCGATTTGGGGCATCCGCAGATCGGTGATCAGGATATCGATGTGGTGATCGGCCAGCACATCCAACGCGTGAACCCCATCGGTGGCTTCGTGCACTTCATAGCCCTTGTGGGCCAACATCGCACCGAGCACCTTGCGCATGTTGGGCTCATCATCGGCGATGAGCACTTGCAGTGGTTCCACGTGCATCTCAGGGCCGACAACGGGTGGAGATGATCGCCCCGTGAGCGTCTCCGGTGACGTCTGCACCCTCGGTCAGATCCTGGCCCACGCCGGTGCAAAAGGCGATGTACACATCCCCCTTGCCGGTCGCGCCGACAACCAGCTCGTTGCGTCCGGCCATCGGTGCCACGACCAATCCGCCGCCGAACCAATGGGTCTCCTCCGGCGCCGAGTCGATGACCTGTCCGGCCAGGGCGAGGGAAAACGACTGCTCCCCATCCTGAACCTGCCGGTAGATGTACACCGCGCCGGCCTGGCGCTGACCCTCCACGGTGGCGTAGGCCGCACCGATACACAGCTCGGCCCCCGCGTTGTCGGTGGCGATATCCCCAATCGCAAGCGAGGTCCCAAAGGCGCATCCCCCATCGCAGCTCACGTCCAAATCCCCGTCGGTCGGTGTGACGGTGACCGACAGCTCGCCGTCGTCCTCAACACACTCCGCCACATTCGACGCGTCAGCCATGGCGCCGATCAGCTGCCGGATATCGTACACGTGGACCGCGTCCAGACGATCGTCCCGGGTGGAGGCGGACACGGCGAGATCATCCCGCCCGTCGCCATTGATATCTCCCACTGCCAAATTGCCGCCGAACCCGGGTTCACCCGGCCGGGTCAAACACCCCAACTGTCTAATCTCTTTACTATTTTCCCCCTCCTGTTCAAACAGATAGACCCCGCCGGTGTTCGCACTGGAGCCCCCGAGGGCAAGGAAAAACCGGCCAGCATCGAGTCGCCCGGCGACGATGTCGACGATCTCCACCCGCTCCAGACTTTCGGGCTCCACCAGATCAGAATGCTCAAACCTCGAGCTGAACACCATCGCATAGTCCGCCGACGCGACGGCCAATAACCAGGGACCGTCCACCCCGGGTCGAACCGCAGCCAGGTGACGGCCAAAGTCCCGGCTATTGCCGAACTCGGGAGGGCGAACGATGGTCTGCAACCCACTGCCCGCTTGACAGACCACCCGCACTCGCGGCTCGAACTCTCCGGCGATGTCGGCGTTGTCCACCGGTTCGCCGATCCCGACACACCCGGTGACCGAGCTGTCCCCCCAGACGGGCAGGCCGGCCAAATCAGCGCCGGTGTTGGAGAGCTCGAGATCCGCCACCGTGGGATTTCCCGGGAAGGTGTCCCAGGGGCTCGAAATATCGACGAGGTCCCCGTTTTGGGCCGTCAGGAACACGCTGGTTTGAAAGCGGGAGCCGGCGCCGATGGCCAGTAGATCCCGATCCGGCGTGCTCGTGGCCGCCAACCTGCTCCCGAAGCGGGCCGACTGATAACCCTCCGGACGTTCGATCAGCGCCAGACCGGTGTTCTCCTCATAACCGAAGAAATCAAAGAAAGAGCATGCCGCCAGGGTGCTCGAAACAACAATGAGCACCGCGGCGCTACGGATAATTCTCATGACGCGCTCCTGACTAGAAAACAATGGTCATCCCCACACCGGCACTCGTGGCCCCCAGGATGGGAGCGACAAACACCAGTGGTTTCTCGTCGACCCGGGACACCTGACGGCTCGGTTTTTCGCCCGCCTCCGCTGCTGCAGGGGGGGCCGGATTCTCTTTGAAATCGACCGGGTCGTGCATTTTCCCCTCGGACGGGGGCAAGGGATCGCGCAAGAAGTAGTAAATCGCCATCCCACCGACGACAGCACCGACACCGAATGCCAAATCAGCGCTCAGCCCCCAGACGAATCCTTTCATGATTCGCGGGTCATCGCTGGCCAACCGACCGTTGTTGCGATCCTCATCCAGCTCGTCGTCCAATTTCAGCGCCACGCCGCCGGCGATGCCACCACCGATGAACAGGGCCGCGGCAAAGCTAGCCGAGACCCAGGCCGATGTTCGACTGGGGGCCGGGTTCATTCGCACGAGCGCCTTGGTCGTCTGGCCCCGCTCGATGGTCAGCGGGGTTTCGTAGTTTTTCATGCCGTCTGCCGCGACCCGCAACTGGTATTCACCCGGCGCGACGGTTTCGTTTAACGGCGCCGCTCCGAGAAACTTCTCGTCCAAGTACACCTTGGCGCCCGGTACGTTGGATTTGACCAACAGGGCGCCAAAGGACAACCGCTCGATGACCAACTCGAGCTGGTGCTCTTTACCCAGGCCGATCTCCACCTCTTTTTCGAGGGATTGATAGCCCGGCTTCTCCACCCAGATAGTGTGTTTGCCGACGGGAAGAACATTCTCCCAGGGGGTCGTGCCCACCTGACCCTCCTGCTTGTCGTCGATGTAGACCGCGGCGCCGGGCACGTCCGTGGTCACCTTGATGAATCCCAAAAAGCTGCCCTGACTCATCTCCACAACGACGATGTACACTTGCCCCGGCACCACGCTGATGCTGGTGTGGACCGTGCGAAAATCCGGATGGCTCGCCTCGACCGTGTACACCCCGCTGACCACAGTCAGCCCCGCCGGCCCGGTGCTCTTGGAAACCGTCTTGCCCTTGTCGTCCAAAATACGCACCGTGGCCTCCGGTGGATTGGTGCGCACCGAGACGAGGGATTTCATCTCCATCTCCGAAATCTCGATTGCCGGTGCATCCGGCTGACCCGACGGTGCTTCCGGCGTGACCGAACCACCGGTCAGCGCGCGAATCTTCACATCGACTTCGGCGTAGTCGCTCGCTTTGGGCTCTGCTTTGAGATAGCGGCGGTAATACTCAATCGCCTGTTCGTTGTTCCCCGCCTTCTCGTAGGCCATTCCCGCATTGTACAAAAACGCGGCAAACGGGGAAGCACCGTAGGCGTCGATGAAGTGGCGGGCGGCGTCGGCAAACCTGTTCTTCAGAAACGCCTCTTGCCCCAGTTCCATGTGGTGTCTAGCGGTCTCGAGCGCGCTGTCCTGAGATTGCGCGTAACCCGTTGAACCGACGATCATCAGCCAACCGCCGAGCACCCACCCCCAAAAAGCAATTGTATCGTTCCTCGTCATCAACCATCCTCAATCGCGCAGAAAACCTGCGCCGTATCTTTGCTCACAATCCAGGCTCTGTCTCAAAAGTCCAAACTTTCTTATAGCCTAGCCGACCTGAGCACCACAAACAATCCCGAGGACGCGCTTCTTTCGATCAGAATGGGCAACCACGGGGAGCTGCCCCTACAATGAATTCAAATATTTGTGGGCAGGCCCCTGTGCCTGCCCTCGGTTTCGCACAATAATAGTATCAGCTATTGATATAATTCGAACTGTTTCTTGAAAGACGCGAACTCCTCCTGTCCCTGCTGATGAAGCGCAACCACATCGGTCCACGGGGCGCCGGACTCGATTGCCTGCCTCACCTTTGCCGTTCCGCTGAGCAGGTCGATTGCCGGTTTGTCGGTCACGAATTCATACGGTGACTCGCGCCAACGGAATTGCTCCCTGGCCTCGGAGTACAAGGCACACAGGGCGGCGATTCCGGTAGCATACGGCAGAAATGCCCCGGGATCGGTGACGTGCAGAAACACGCCGTTGCAGATCTTGTGCGCGTGCTTTTGAAATCCGGGTTTGAACGAAACCGGCCGAAAGTGGACGCCGGGCAGGGCCGCCCGGTTGAGCGCGCGAGCCAGGCGGATGTTGTCGATGCCAGGGGCGCCGAACTGTTCGAACGGTTGCGTGGTGCCCCGACCTTCGGATATCTCTGTCGCCTCGATCAGACAGAGCCCCGGGTAGACCAGCGCCGTGTCAAAAGTGGGCATGTTCGGCGACGGAGCGATCCAGGTCAATCCGGTCTGCGGGAACAGCATCTCGCGCTGCCAGCCCTGCATCGATATCACGGAGAGG
>JANQET010000290.1 GCA_028278265.1 Myxococcota bacterium | reverse complement strand
CCGAATACCCCGCGGTAGTAATGGATTTCATCAACGATGATATGGGTCAAGTTGGCGAAGAAATTCGCCCACATCGCGTGGTGGGGCAGGATACCGGTGTGCAGCATGTCCGGATTGGTGATCAACACGCGGGCCGCTTGACGAATCCCCCGGCGGTGCTCGGCGGAGGTGTCCCCGTCGTAGGTCGCCACCTGCGCCGGGATGCGGCTCGAAGCGAGTTGGGCGCGGATAGCGCTCTCCTGATCACGGGACAGGGCCTTGGTCGGAAACAGGAGGAGCGCTCGGGCTGCCGGGTTGCGGGCCAGTGAGTCGGCGACCGGAACGGTGTAGCAGAGGGTTTTGCCCGACGCGGTGGGGGTGGCGATCACGACGTTTTGCCGACGAGCCAGTGCCTGCCAGGCCTGAACCTGGTGAGCGTACGGCGCCGCAATACCGGAACTGCGGAGACCCTGCACCACATCGGGATGCAACCATGAGGGCATGGGTTCGGTCCTGGCCGGTTCGGGGAGGGTGGTCACATTGGCGGTGAACTGCCCATCCCGGCGTTCGTTCACCCACGAATCGAGCACCCGGTAGATCCAACGATCTGCTGATGGCGCGGGTGGATCCATGGGTCGCATGATATCCCGGTGGACCGGTCTGTCAACTCAACCCTGGCGGGGCGACCCGGTGGGTTTGCGCGGTGGGCTTTTTTGATTCAGTTGTTTGAGCCGGGCCCTGATCGAACGCCGATCGGCGGACCGCAGTCGATCCCGCTTGAGTGCACGCTGGAAGTAGAACTTCGCCATGCGGTTGTTTCCCAGGGTGGCGTACAGCCGAGCCAGTCGCAGGGCCGAAGCGGTCACCCGGATACAGTTGGGTTTCATGCGGAGCTCTTCGATCTTCAACAATGGCCCCAGGGCGGCTTTCGTGCAACCGCGATGTTTGTAGTTGGTCGAGAGCTGTCCCTGACAGGGCTTGGCATCGGGGTAGTGTTTGACGCACCGTTGGAGTAGGTCCCGTTCGGTGTCCCAGGCCAGACATTGCGCGTAGGAGACCGCCAGATGGCCGAGGTAGAGACTGGCGACGGTGGCCAAAACCGCGGGTCGGCCGATTTTGGGCCAGCGCGACCAAACGGCAGCCCCTGCTGCGGCGATCGCGGGACAGAAGAACGCCGAGGGGATCAGATCATAGCGAAAGGCGAACTCGACCCATTTGGGCGGGATATTCATCGCCGGCGCGAGGGCGACCAGCGAGAAGATGGCGAAGAACAGCGGCAAGCGAAGCTGGTGCCGGCGGTAGAGGGCGATCATGCCGATCAGAACGGCGATGAGCAGCCCGAGATTGAGCAGGGGGGTCAACCGCATCGCCCACAACCCGGCGTCCATTGACGTCTCGAGGAGGCCGGACACGGGGTAGACGTCGATCCAGACGTAGGTCGGCGTCGGAATGATCAGGTGGTAGAGGTATTGAACCAACAGGCTGAAATCATTGTACACCGTAGCGGCCAGACTCCCTCCCATGGCCGGTCGATCGAGCGCTCTTAGGTAGTGGGTGCTCGTGCCGAGGATATAGACCGGGACAACACCGAAGAAAAACAAGGGCAGCTTGTCGAGCAGCATCACCAGGCTGGCTTTGCGCCGCTTGTAGAGATCGAAAATGAGAATGGAGATGCCGATTGAAAAAAAGATGTTCTTGTTCCACACGGCCATCCAAGCGCAGAGCATTGCGGTCAGATACCATCCGACGCGGCGGACCTGTCCGAGCTCGCGGCGATAGTTGTTCCAGGCGAGAAAGGCGAGCAAGAAGAAGAACAGCCCCATCAAGTGGCAGCGGGCACTGATCCAAGCGACAATATCGACGTGGGTGCTGTGCACCGAGAACAGCGCTGTGGCCAGCAACTGCCAGGATCGCTGGACGACAAACAGCCCGGCAAAGCGAAAGAAGATGAGAATCGTGCCCACCAGAAAAACGAGATTGACCACCACGAATCCGGTGTAACTCTTGGGCGTGAGCGCCCAATTGAGGGTGAAGGAGATGTACATCGGGTTGTGGTTGCGATTGAGAAAATTCGTAAAGGCGATCTCTTTGAAATTGGTCCACGTCAAATCGGTGATCAACGGATTGGAGGAGATCTGTTTGTGATCGTCGACCGCGATAAACGTTCCGTCGAGCAGGGGTAGGTGCAGGACGACGGCGATGAGTGTGATACCGGCGAGATACCAGGGCCAGTGGGTCTCGGCAGACATCCGCTAATCGCGCGATTGTTTGTTCGGTAACGGGGGCTTTTTCGAGGGCCTCTGTTGGGGCTTGGGAATGCCGTCCGGCGGAGGCGGACCCTTCTTCTGGGGTACGGGTCTTATCTTCGACCGGGGCGGCTGCTTGGTCGGGGGGGCCGGACGGGCCGTCGCCGGTGCTTTTTGGGGCCGGTCCTCGGGTTTGGCCCGCTTGGACGGCGCTGGTTGAGCCGGTGGTTTCCAACGATACGGGCACTTGAACCGTGCGTTGCCGGTCACCGGAATGAGATGATCGTGCGCCACCACGCGATGGCGTCCCCCTCGCCGTTCGGACCATCCGAGATAGACCTTTGCACTGCTCTTCGCTTCATAATACTCAACGCGAATTTGGTGTACCCCTGGGGTGATTGGTTTCGTCGCCCATTTCTCCTGATAGGGATGGCCACCCCAGTTGTTGATGATTTCCTGTTGATCGACATAGACCCGAATGCCATCGTCGCTGCCGGCCACCAGGTACATCGGCTGCCCCTTCTCCACGTGGATGCATCCCTCCCAGCGCACAGAGAACCGGTCCCGGGGCACACCTCGAAGGGGCGACCCTTGCCCCCAGGCAAAATTGATCGTCGGATCGACCCGCTTGAACGGATGACCCTTGAACGGCACGGCGGTGAAGTAGGTCGCTGACAATCCCTGGTTTTTCTCCGGTTGCTTGAGGGTCAGGACCAAACCGACGACGATTCCCACCACGACGACGATGCCCACCGCGATCAGCAAAAATCGCCTGGTCAAGAACCAGGCGCGCTGCCCCCTACTGGCCCGGTGCTTGCGCTGGAAATCTTCCAGATACAGCACCGCGTATTCGAGGGCATCGGCCAGTTTGCGACACATTTCCGGCGATAGATCGATCTTTGCGCCGTCCCGGTAGGCCTCGAATGCTCTGCCGAGGGCCTCGATGTCGTCGAATGTTACCCGTTTGATCCGTCGGAGAAGACCCTCGCGGGCCAGCGCCCGGCGCAGGATGGTCGCGCCTCCCTGGCCGTCCACCCGTCCGGTTGCATGGGTCAGGGCGACGATGATTTGTCGCCAACCCGTGTGCAGGCATCCCACCGCTTCCTCATCAGGCACTCGGGCGAGATCCAAAATGGCACGGCCGGCGACCGCTTTGGCGCGGGCCGTTTGCAGCGCCTGACGGAACTCGTCCTTTTTCTCTTCTGATCGTTTATCTGTAGTTGTGTTGTTTTGCTGATCTGTTGCCATCGGCTTTAAAATTTTCAAGTCAAGTATTATCGGTTCGGGTGTATGGACCGCTCTTACCGCCGCTCTTGGCGTCCAACCGGATTTCTCCGATGATCATCTCCCGATCGACCGCTTTGCACATATCGTAAATAACCAACGCTGCGCCGGACACCGCGGTCAGTGCTTCCATCTCTGCGCCGGTCTTTCCGGTTACCACGACCTGGGAGCTGAGCAACACCCCATCGTCGACCAGCTCGGCGGATACGTCAAGGTGTTCAATGGTCAATGGATGGCATAGGGGAATCAGCGATGCGGTTTGCTTGCCGGCCATGATCCCGGCGAGTCGCGCGGTTTCTAAGGGATCCCCCTTGGGGGTTTGGCGATCGCGAATCTGGCGCACCGTGTCCGGGTGCATCGACACCTTGCCCGAGGCCCGTGCGAGGCGGCGGGTGATCGCTTTCTCCGATACATCGACCATCCTGATTTGGCCCGATTCGTCGAGATGGGAGAGTTTTTTCATCGCCGGTCGTGCTCCTATCCGCCCACGCGCCACATCTCCGCCTCGGTGTTCCAAGGACCGCTATGGGGTTTGAGAACCGTCGCCTGACGAATGGCCTGACGAATGTCCTCGTCGGTGTGGGGCCGGCGGAGGATTTTGCGCACATCCACATGGAGATTGGATGCCAAGCAGGCGCGGAGTTGTCCGTGGGGGGTGAGGCGCAATTTATTGCACCCGTCACAGAACGGCTGACTGCGGGGAGAGATGAAGCCGATTCGAGCGCCGTCGCAGTCGAAGAGCCGCACGTGGGGACTCGGTCGCTCGACGACGAGGGGTTTGATCCGATGGTTGACCGACAGCTGATCGAGGGCCTGATCCTGGGTGAAGTAGTCGTCGTCGTGTTTGAAGGTCATCCGCTCGATGAAGCGTACTTCGATATTCTTGGCCCGCGCGAGAGCGACGAACGGCTCCAAATCATCTGTATTGAGGCCGGGGAGCAGGACGGCGTTCACCTTGACCGCGAATCCAACCGTCAATGCGGCGTCGATTCCCGCCAGTACATCGTTCAATTCACCGCGACCGGTGATTCTTCGATATAGTCGGGCGTCGAGGGTATCGAGGGATACGTTGACCCGGGTGAGCCCGGCGTCGCGAAGTCGGGGGGCGAATTTGGCCAACGCGCTGCCGTTGGTGGTCAGGGCGACGGTTTTTACACCGGTGCAGGCTGCGATACGCTCGACCAGATTGACCACGCCCCGCTTGACCAGCGGCTCTCCCCCGGTCACCCGAACTTTTGAGACCCCCATCGATGCGGCGATGCGGACCACCTCCACGCACTCTTCGTAGCGCAGGATTTCCGAATGGGGCAGCTTCTCGACAATTTCGGCGGGCATGCAGTAGAAGCACCGGAGGTTGCACAAATCGGTGATTGACAATCGCAGGTAGTTGATGGTGCGGCCGTGGCGGTCGGTGAGTCGGTTGAGGATTTTGGGCGCTTCAACGGTCATTTTTCTCATATAACACGGTCGCCAGCAGTTGCCGAGGGCCGGCGCAGTAGAGCGCGTTTCGACCCGGAACCACTTTGGCTGAGCGATCCCTCGAATTTCGCCGTGCTTGAGCTTACACGGACCACTCGCTGTGTCAAACCGGAATCCTCGGGCCGGTGAAACGCCAGACTAGGGGGCGGTGGGGCTCTGTTTGTCCGCTGGATAGCACCCCAAAAAGCGGTACGAAATGGTTCGCTGGTGCACCTGTTCCAGCACCGTCGAAACCGTCGGATCCCTGTCGGATCCCTCGAAATCGAGGAAAAACGAGTAGTTGTTCGGATCTGTACGCAGGGGCATGGAGGCGATGCGGGTGAGGTTCAATCCGGCCTCGGCGAAGAGGTTGAGCACGTTGTAGAGACTGCCGGATTGATGGGCCGTGACAAAGATGATCGAGCACTTGTCGCCGGTGGTGACCTCTGAGGGCTGCTTGGCCAGTACCAAAAATCGCGTCGAATTCGAGGCGGCGTCCTCGATCCCCTCTTTGATGATATCGAGTCCGTACAATTGGGCGCTGAGGGCGCTGGCGATGGCCGCTGATGCCCGGGGACGCTCCCTGGTCAACATTCTCGCTGCGCCTGCCGTATCGTAGAACGGTCTCGGTTCGAGGCTGTTGCGGGAGAGAAAATCGCGGCATTGGGCCAACGCCTGGGGATGGGAATAGACCACGCGAATCTCGCGATATTCCTTACCATCGGTGGCCAACAGACAGTGCCGCACCGGCTCCTTGGCCTCTCCGATCACCGTCAGCTCCGTGTTGGTCAACAACGTGTTCACCTGGGTGACAGCCCCTTCGAGGGAGTTTTCCACCGGCACCACCCCCAGATCGAAGTATCCCTCTTCAACCCCTTTGAACACATCGATGAATTCCATACAGGGCACATACGCCCCGTTGGGAATCAGGCGACGGGCCGCCACCTCGCTGTACGCCCCGTGCTCCCCCTGAAAGGCCACCAGCTGCCGGTTTTCCCCTTGCAGGCGCCGGCTCTCCTCGATCACCTTGCGCAGCATCCCCTCGGCGAAATTGGGCTCGACCAGATTCAGGTTGAGTCGCCGGGCTCGGTCGAAGACTGCCTCCTCCCGTTCGGGATCCCGGATGCCGTCTTTGAATTTCCGGGATCGCATGGCCAGTCCCATGCGTTCTTGAACCAGGGCCAGGACCTCCAAATCGATCGTGTCTATTCTTTTGCGTATTTCATTCAGTTTCATCGGGTACCTCAATCTGCTGATCGAGAAATTGTTTCAACGGAGTGATGCGGCTCATCAATAGGGCGAACTGCTCGGGCGTGAGCGCCTGATCCGCGTCGCACATCGCCTGTGCCGGATTGTTGTGGACTTCGATGATGAGACCGTCCGCCGCAGAGGCGACCGCGGCGAGGCTCATCGGCGCGATCAAGCTGAGTCGACCCGTGCTGTGGGTCGGATCGACGATGATCGGCAGGTGGGAGAGCTCCTTGACCGCGGGGATGGCGCTCAGATCGAGGGTGTTGCGAGTGTAAGTTTCAAAGGTCCTGATACCCCGTTCACACAAGATGACATTGGGATTTCCCTCGCTCAGGATGTACTCCGCGCAGTTGAGCCATTCCTCGAGGGTGGAGAACATGCCCCGCTTGAGCAGGACCGGGCGCTGGCATTTGCCCACTTCCTTGAGCAGTGAAAAATTCTGCATGTTGCGGGTACCGATTTGCAGGATATCGGCGTACTCGGCGACCCAGGAAACATCCCGGGGATCGATCACCTCGGTGACGATGGGCAGGCCGGTCTCGGCTTTGGCCGTGGCCAAAATCCGCAGGCCCTCCAGACCGAGACCCTGAAACGAATAAGGGGATGTACGCGGTTTAAAGGCCCCGCCGCGAAGCATGGTTGCCCCGGCGTCTTTGACCGCGATGGCGGTTTCCACGGTTTGACGCTCGCTCTCGACGCTGCAGGGTCCGGCGATCACCGTTAGCTCAGCGCCGATTGTATGACCGTCGACATCAATTGTAGTGCGCGGCTTCACATCCAAGGAGGCCAATTTAAGACTTTTCATCTGTTGTCATCCCTTTTTTATCAGTCGTGACTATATGAATCGCTTCCTCAGCGTCAACGGTCATTTTGATAAGTTGAAAATTTTTGACTTCATGTAGGGAAATCTACTACAATGTAGTCAATCATAGGAGGATGTAATGAAAAATCGGTTTGAACTGCGTCGGTCTATCCACATTCCGATAGAAGTGATCACTTCGATGTGGGATGAGCCGCTGATTTTCCAGACAGGGGATCTGACCCCACGCGGTGCCTATGTGATCAGCGATCTGATGCCCGAGAGAGGGGAGCATATCGTCTGCTCGTTCAACCTGCTCGACAATTCGTTTCAAGGCCGGGAGTACTGCTTTTTCGGTGAGGTCACCCGGGTCAATCTGTTTCGACGGTTCATCGAGCGGGGGCGTCCGGGTTTTGGGGTGCGGTTTCTCGACACCACACCCCTCGATCGCTTGCGCATTCGCGACATCTTACGACTGCTGCCCCCCCCGGCACCGGCGACGCCCCGGCCGATTGTCTTGAAGAACTGTTTTGGCGCCGTTTAAGCGCCGATTCTTTGATTCGGGCGGGCTGAGACGGTATATCTCGGATATGGATGTGTTGGTCCGCGTACTCAAATTTGTCCTGCTCATCGGTCCCCTGCTGCTGGCGGCCGTGGTTGTGCCCCTTCGGGTATTGGATCACCAGGGGCTGGACCAGGTCACCCGCCTCAAACAAGAACTTCGCACCCTCGACGACGCCAACCGGCGAATTCAACGGGAGAACGAGGTGCTCCGGCGTCAGATCAGAGCTTTTCACTCAGACCCGGAGTATGTGGAGCGAATCGCGCGGGATGAGTTGGGAATGGTTGGACCGGGAGAGTTTATCTATCAGTTTCCCAACAAGGATCGTTGATGCCGCAGTGGATGAATCGCGCCCGGGGTCGATCGGGACATGGGGGAAAATCGCATCCCGGGCCGATGGTTGAGTGAAAAACAACCTGTTTTTCCGCCAGTTGACCTGCGGCGGTGAGCATCGAAAAGAATTCATCATCCGATACATTCATTGCGTTGAGTCCGGCCAGCAACTGTCCCCCGGGTGCCAGCAGGGCCATGCAGCGAGCGGCCAAAGTGGCGTAGTCCCTGTCAGCGAGAAACCACCGTCCGCCGGATCGTTTGAACCGCGGTGGGGGATCCACGATGATGATATCGTACCGGCCCCTTCCTTTGAGTGCCCGAGCGAGGTAGTCCAATGCATCCGAGCGGACAAAAGTTCGGGTATTGAATGGTAAGTTGTTGATTTCGTAGTTAATTCTAGCCAATCGCAGGGCCGATCGTTTGTTGTCGATGTTGGTCGTGCTCTTCGCTCCCCCGGCGGCAGCAGCCACACCGAATGAACCGGTATAGGAGAAGAGGTTGAGCAACCGTTTTTCTGCAGCGATTCGTCGAACCCAAGCCCGCGCTTCCCTGCTGTCCAAAAAGAGACCGATGTGGGCCTCGTGGGTCAGGTTCAGGGAAAACTTCAACCCGGCCTCTTCCACAATGAACTCGGGAGCGACTGGTGGTCCGTTCACCTGTTCACCGCTGCGCCCTGCGCTGTGACGGTCGTACCGCTTTTTGAAAAAGATCGGGGTATTCGGCCCGAAGTGCCCGATCAGAATCGCAATCAATTCGTCGACTCGGGCCGCTGCCTGGTGTTGTTCGACCAGAAAAACCTCACCCAATCGGTCGACGGTGAGGCCGGTGAAATTGTCTGCAGAGCTGTGTACCACCCGGTAGGCGGGTGCGCCGTTTTCTTGCCCCAGTGTGCTGCGCACTGCCAACGCCTTCAACAAATCTCTTCGTATATCGATCATTTAAACGGGTTGGGTAGAGAAACGGGGACTGTTGTCTGAGGAATGGACCACCAGAACGTCAGTGTGGAACACTAAACGACACAAATCCGTTGTTACCGGATTCCGTGCGGAATTCGGCAACAGTAACCCACCGAACCGGCCGCGGGCCGCGCGACCGATTTCAGCTGGGATCCCCAAGCAGGCCGCGACTTACTTCGTCTGCGGCTGAACCGGACTCGGAAGCGGTGGGAGCTTCGGAGCTAGTGCCTGTTTAGGCTTGGCTTTCTTTGGGGCGGCCTTTTTTTTACTTACGGGCTTTTTTTTTGCTACGGGTTTCTTTTTGGCCGTAGCTTTTTTAGCCGGCTTTTTCTTGGCTGCGGTCTTTTTTTTGGCCACTTTCTTCTTAGCCGGTTTCTTCTTGGCTACGGTCTTTTTCTTAGCCACTTTTTTCTTGGCCGGCTTTTTCTTGGCTACGGTCTTCTTCTTGGCCACTTTTTTCTTAGCCGGTTTCTTCTTGGCTACGGTCTTTTTCTTGGCCACTTTTTTCTTAGCCGGTTTCTTCTTGGCTACGGTCTTCTTCTTGGCCACTTTTTTCTTGGCCGGCTTTTTCTTGGCTACGGTCTTTTTCTTAGCCACTTTTTTCTTAGCCGGTTTCTTCTTGGCTACGGTCTTTTTCTTGGCCGTAGCCTTCTTAGCGGTTTTTTTCTTGGTCGTCTTTTTCTTAGCCACTGTCTTCTTCTTAGCTTTGGACTTTGGTGCAGCTTTCTTTTTTGCGACCTTTTTCTTTGCCGTTGCCATTGAAGGCCCTCCCTTTCGTTCAGGTGTTAGATCGGATTATGTTTTTAAATCCATAAATTGTCAACTTATAAATCACATATTTAAGCATAATTTATATGCATATTAGACGATTTTACTCATAATTGACATATAATTAGCGATTAAAATCCATATTCTGTCAATGATAATAAACGGATACAATAATAACGAAAAGTTTCCGATTTTACCGCAAATCTTCATCTTATTCTTTAAGTTCGGCAATTCCTCCAAAAAATTAAGCGGTTATTAATTTTGATACCCCGTCGCCGACATTTTGTTCGAGATCCGCCGTTGGATCTGATTACTTCAGATATCGCTTGAGTCTTACCCGGGTGAAACAAAGGATTGGTATTTTGAATCTGATTTTGTTTTTTTCATCGGTGCTGTGGCGGAGTTGAGGTGCGGTGCGAGCTGTCCAAATCGGCGGAACAGTGCGTGGAGTTTTCCCGGTCGATGCTCTTCGCACCGAAACCGACCAGCTGAGCGGTAAAAATTTAACTTGTTATAATTATTTGTTTTTTAGGGAAATGAAGAATTGTTCTATTTCTCTTATTATATTATAATAACGTCTTGTAAAAAGAGTACTTTTGACTATAACCAGTTTGGCGGCAAATAGACGCTATTTAAGGAAGTTTAAGAAGTATATTTATGGAAAATCAGGGCAATCATTCCAATTCCAAAGATCCGACTGAATACGGTGCAGATACGATCACCGTACTCCACGGGCTGGACGCGGTGCGCAAACGTCCGGGGATGTACATCGGCAATGTGGAGTCCTCAGAAGGCTTGCACCATATGGTGTACGAAGTCGTTGACAATGCCATTGACGAACATCTCGCTGGATACTGCGATACGATTCGTATCACGATACATTTCGACGAGAGTGTTTCGATCGAGGACAACGGCCGGGGAATCCCGGTCGGCCAGCACGAGGAAGAGGGCCGAGCGGCCGCAGAAGTGGTGATGACCACGCTGCACGCCGGGGCCAAGTTCAACGACGAGTCGTACAAGTACTCCGGTGGACTGCACGGGGTGGGGGTGTCGTGTGTCAATGCGCTCGCCCAGTTTCTCAACATGGAGATCTGGCGCGAGGGCATGGCCTGGTACCAAGAGTACGACCGGGGGGTGCCCAAGGCCCCGTTAAACGCCATCGGACCGAGCCGGAAGAGCGGTACGCGGATCACTTTCAAACCCGATCCCGAGATCTTTCGCGTGCAGGAGTTCTCATTCGAGGTGCTTTCCACCCGATTGCGGGATCTCGCCTTTCTCAATCCGGGGATCCGCATCGTCGTCACCGATGAGCGAAACGACAAGCGTCACGAGTTTTTGTACGAAGGCGGCGTGGCCTCGTTTGTCGAACACTTGGGGCGTAACAAGAATGCGATTCACGAACCGGCGATACGGTTCGCGGATCGTCGCGAAGAGATTCAGGTGGAGGTGGCGCTCCAATGGAACGACTCGTACCAGGAAAACATCCTGTGCTACACCAATGCCATTTTCAACCGGGACGGTGGCACGCACCTAACCGGCATTCGCGCCGCACTGACCCGATCGCTCAACACCTGGGCGATGGAGAACAAGCTGGTCAAGGAAGGACAGGCCGGTCTCTCCGGAGAGGACGTGCGTGAGGGGCTCACCGCAGTGGTTGCGGTAAAACATCCGGATCCGTCGTTCAACAACCAGCCCAAGGAAAAGCTGATCAACAACGAAGTCAAGGGCATCGTCGAGGGTATCGTCAACGAGCACCTGGGCGCCCACTTCGAGCAGAACCCCAAAATCGCTCGGGCGATCGTCGAGAAGGCCATTCTCGCCGCCCGCGCCCGGGAAGCGGCGCGCAAGGCGCGGGAATTGGTGACGCGAAAAGGGGCCTTCGACTCCGGCTCCCTGCCGGGCAAGCTCGCCGATTGTCAGTCCAAGGATCCGGCGGAGTGCGAAATTTACATTGTCGAGGGAGACTCGGCAGGTGGGTCGGCCAAACAGGGCCGGGAACGGCGGTTTCAGGCGATTTTGCCCCTGCGGGGAAAAATTCTGAACGTCGAAAAAGCGCGCATGGAAAAGATGCTCTCCTCTCAGGAGATCACCTATCTGATCACGGCATTGGGGACCGGGGTCGGCGAAGACTCTTTTGATTACGAAAAGTTACGATATCACAAGATCATCGTGATGACCGACGCGGACGTGGACGGCGCCCATATTCGAACCCTGCTGTTGACCTTCTTTTTTAGGAAAATGCGCAAGATCATCGAGAACGGGCACCTGTTCATCGCCCAACCCCCTCTGTACCGGGTGCGCAAGGGCAAGCGCGACGTCTACATCAAAGATGAAAACGGCTTTCGCGAGTTTCTGATCACCACCAGTACAGACGCGGTGGAGCTGCTGGACGACGACGGTGTTCCGGTGCCGCAGGATCACACCCGGTCGCTGATTCGCCGGCTGATGCGCCGTCGGGATCTGCTCGATCGGATCAACCGGCGCACCGATTCCCGGTTGGCCGCGGCCTGGGCCGAACTGGGCACGACCCACAAGACGCTCAGCGATGCAGCGGCACTCAACGACGCCATCGAAAAGCTGGCCCAAAAGTTGGAGGTGCCGTCCGAAGCGTTTGAGACCGTCGCCGATGAAATCCACGGGGGAAAACTGATCCGCGTGCGCATGGGGTCCAATGGCAACGGTCGGATGGTCGAGTTCGATTTTCAGTTCTTCTCCTCGGCAGAGTATCGGGACCTGCTGAACCAGCAGGCCGAATTGGACAGTTACGGGCCCGGGCCGTTCAAGTTTATCGCCGATAAGGAGACGATTGCCCTCGAGCAGCTGACCGAGCTGTTGCCCATTGTGGAGAAGGCCGCCCGTAAGGGCATCACGATTCAGCGGTACAAGGGCCTCGGTGAGATGAACCCGGACCAACTGTGGGACACGACGATGAACCCGGAGTCCCGCACCCTGCTCAAGGTCAAGCTCGAAGATTTCACCGAAGCCGACGAGATATTCACGGTATTGATGGGCGATCAGGTCGAGCCGCGACGGGAATTCATCGAGGGCAACGCGCTGTACGTGCGCAATCTGGATATTTGATCCGGCCCTCCAGTCCGAAAGGAGCGGAGCATCGATGGCCACGCGCTCTCCAACGGTCCCGCCCTTCCCCTGGCAGCACCACCCCAAAGCCCGCCGAATCGACGAAGTGATTGCCGCCGCCCTCGATGCGGTGGCTCCGGATTTGGCCGTGGAACGACACCTCCGGCGCGAGGGGGACCAGCTGATCGTCGGACAGCGGCAGTACGATTTGGCCGCTGTAAACCGCGTCCTGGTGGTCGGTGCGGGCAAGGCGTCCGTGCCGATGGCCGCGGCAGCCTCCCGCATCTTGGGTGACCGTCTTTCAGGAGGGGGGGTGATCACCAAGCGCGGTCAGGCGGATCGCTCCCTGTCCGGTTTGGCAGTGTTTGAAGCCGACCACCCCGTCCCCGATCGAGCCGGACTCGAAGCGACGGATCACCTCATCTCCCAGGTGGCCAATCTCAAAGCCGAGGATTTGGTCATCGCGCTCATCTCCGGCGGGGCTTCGGCGCTGATGATCCGTCCGGTACCGGGGATAGGGTTGACCGATTTACAGGCCACCAATGCACTGCTCCTGGCCTCCGGGGCGACGATTGTCGAACTGAATACGGTGCGGGTGCGGTTGTCCCGACTCAAGGGGGGCGGGTTGGCGCGAATGGTGACGCCGGCACAGCTGATCGGCTTGCTCCTCTCCGATGTGGTGGGCGACGATCCCGAAATGATCGGCTCCGGGCCGACCGTGGCGTCGAGCACTTCATTCGAAGATGCCTGGCAGGTGCTCGAGCGGTACGGGTTGGAGGGCCGGGTTCCGGCCCCGGTTCGTTCGCTGCTGCTCGACGGTTGCCGGCATCCGGAAAAATATGCCCCCCAACGACTTCCGGACGGACACGACGGGATACAGAACAAGATCATCGCCACCAATCGGCACGCGGTTGAAGCGGCTGCCGCACAGGCCCGTCGCGCCGGTTTCGAGACCTTGATCGTTTCAACAACAGTGCAGGGGGAGGCCCGGGAGGTGGGACAGGTG
>JANQET010000185.1 GCA_028278265.1 Myxococcota bacterium | reverse complement strand
TGGGCTCGATGGTCACCGAAACGATGACCGGAATTTCCTTGCCCGTCTGCTCGAGAATGTCGAACGCGGCGACTGCTGCGGTCTTGGCTTGGAGCAAATCCTGGCAGGTTTCGATGCACAACAGATCCACGCCGGAGTCGACCAGGGGGCGAATCTGTTCCAAATAGGCCTGGCGCAACTCCGACACATCGATCTGACCGAGGGAGGGCAACTTGGTGGTCGGCCCGATGGAGCCGGCGACGTACCGTCCGGGCTTACCGTCGACGGCCTGTTTGGCGTGCTCTACCGCCCGACGGTTGAGGGTATCGACCTGGTCCTCGAGGCCGTATTCGGCGAGCACCACCCGAGTAGCGCCGAAAGTATTCGTCTCGACGACCGTCGCCCCCACATTGAGAAAGGCGGAGTGCATCTCCACGATCGCCTGTCCTGCCGAGAGGTTCAAATATTCGTTACAGCCCGCATACCGGTCGCCCCACACCTCTTTGGGCAAACCCATCTGCTGTATGGTCGTGCCGCAAGCACCATCAATGATGATCAGTTTTTCTTCCTTAATAGACATGCCCCATACATAACAAGCGGTCGCTCAATGCTCAAAACATTTTATCGCTCCAAGCGGCACCCTCGTGTCTCGGCCGCCCTGTTTCGCGAGACAAAACCGTGAGACAAACGGAAAAATTTCTCAAACCCAATCTGAGACATTTTTGGGCAACATTTCAAAATTATTAGAAATTTTTCAACGCGCACAACTGGCATGCCGTTCGCAATTCCCCCTTGCGGCAGTTGCTCAGAATCAAAAAGGGACATAGGATATGGCCAACGCTTTTAATGAAAATTTGCTTCGGATGGTTCGGTTGACCAGAGAGATGCTGGCATTGGCAGACGAAGGTGACCGGGATCGCGATGACGACTCATGTGGCATTTTGTACGGCGTGCTACGGGATTCAGCATACCGGCTACGGGAGCTCGCCAACAAGGAGTGCGAGAAACACCGCCGTTCGGGCAAGTGGGACATAAAAGCGTAGCTAAACAAACAACCCAACAAAAAGGAGAAAAGTGAGATGACCTCTTTGGTGACAAAAGAAGCCCCCAATTTCAAGGCCCAAGCCGTGCTGGAAAACAATGAAATCGCAGAGCTCGACCTCTCGTCCTACCGCGGGAAGTATGTCGTACTGTTTTTCTATCCTTTAGATTTTACTTTTGTCTGTCCTTCGGAAATCATCGCTTTTGACAAAGCACTGGACAAATTCAAAGAAAAAAATGCGGAAATCGTCGGCGTCTCCGTCGACTCCCAATACACCCACTATGCGTGGAAAAACACGCCGGTCGACCAAGGCGGGATCGGGCCGATTCGCTATCCCCTCGTCGCGGATCTCAACAAGAGCATCGCCCGGGATTACGGGGTACTGGTCGACGATGCGGTGGCCCTGCGCGGTCTGTTCTTGATCGACAAAGAAGGTGTTGTGCGGCACGCCCTGATCAACGATCTGCCCTTGGGTCGCAATGTCAGCGAGGCGCTACGCGTCCTCGACGCCCTGCAGTTCACCGAAAAACACGGAGAAGTATGCCCAGCCAATTGGCAAGAAGGGGAGGACGCAATGACGCCCACAGCAGAAGGTGTCGCTGATTACCTCTCAAAACACTCATAACCCACAACCCACAAAGGAGCCCAAAGTATGTCAACAAAAGAAGCCCAGGAAACCATCGTCGCCAACATGAACAAGTGGCAAAAAATCGAAAACGCCTCCGTATCTTCGACGGGTCGGGTGATCGAGCAGACCGAGAACCCCATCGTGCGGTTGGTGATGGAGATCATCCAACGAGATTCCCAGATGCACTACCGGGTGCAGGAATTGATCAAAGACAGTTTGACCGCCAAAGCCGTCACCCTGACACCGGACGAGGTGGGGCAGGTGTGGGGACTCATCGAGAAGCACATCGAGCTCGAAAAACAGACCGTCTCCCTGGCCAAATCGAGTCTCCAGGCGATCGAGGGGAAAAAGGGCATGATCGTGCAAGCGTACCTACTCGAGTACCTGTTGAAGGATGAACAGAAGCACGATGACATCTTGGACAAGTTGAACGAAGTCAAGAAAGGCATGTACCCCTACGGCTAGCCTCGATCCTTGACCAGCACGAACTGAAACAGAAAAGGAGCAATAATGGCAACGAAAAATCTGCAGGTCTACAAGTGTGAACTGTGCGGCAACATGGTCGAGGTGGTACACGAATCGGCCGGAGAATTGCACTGTTGCGGCCAAGCGATGACCGTACGCACGGAAAACACGACCGAAGCGGCCACCGAAAAGCACATTCCGGTGGTGGAGAAAATCGCCGGGGGGTTCAAGGTCAGTGTGGGGAGCGTGGCCCATCCGATGGCGGCCGATCACTCTATCGAGTGGATTGAATTGATTACCGACGGCGGCTTCGTCCACCGTAAAAATCTCAGCCCAGGCGATCCCCCTGAAGCGGTGTTCACCATCGAAGCAGCCAACGTCTACGCGCGGGCCTATTGCAACCTGCACGGCCTGTGGAAGAGTTGACCGGACTTTACTAACACCGGAGCCCGGAGGTAAACTGCCGCTGTCAGTCAAGATACGACGGGATCGAAAAAACGGTTCCGAAAAGATATCAAGGAGCGAATAAAATGAATCTTGAATTGAACAGCGAGGAGATTTTGGAGATCGCCTGTCAAATCGAACGAGAGGGCGCGGCCTTCTATCGCCGAGCGATCGATGCAGTTAACGACGAAACGGTGAAAAAACTGCTCAGGGAGTTGGCCTCGCTAGAAGAGGAACACGAAATATCGTTCGAGAGCCTGCGTGCCGATCCCGATATACTAGCGGCATTCCTCGGGGATCCGGAGAGCGAGAATTGCCAATATTTGCGGGCGTTGGCCCGCGGGCACCTGTTCAGCGGTGCAGAGAACCCTGCCGACATACTTCGCGGCGACGTGGACGTCGTCACTGTGCTCAAGACAGCCATCGGTCTCGAAGTGGCGTCAATCGCCTTTTATCAAGGTATCCGAGAGCTTCTCTCCGATGAACTGAACAAGAGCAAACTCAGTGCGATCATCAAAGAAGAGCGACGGCACGTCATCATCCTCAATGAGGCGTTGAGCAAGTACTAATCCGCAAGGTCTCGATGGGGAAGGAGCAACATTAATGGGTATCTTATCCATCGCCAGCTACCTGCCTAAGCCGGGCAAGAGGACGGCGTTGCTGGCCCTGTTGCAGCGCCACGTCCCCACCCTGCGGAGTGAGGGATTGATCACCATCCATCCCGCCACCCTGGCAGAGGCCGAGGACGGCACAATCATCGAGGTGTTCGAGTGGTGCTCCGGTGAAGCCAAGGTTGAAGCCCACCAAAATGAAGCGGTGCAGCTGATCTGGGATCAGTTCTTTGAGTTGTGCGATCCCGTTCCTCTCGCTCGGCTGACCGAAACCAAACAACCCTTCGCGAATTTCAGCTCTATCCGCAATCTGGCGCCCCGCCATTAATGGTGTAAATAATAGTCTCACAGAGCCGATTTTGCTTGACCCGACCGGAATAAATGTTAAATAGGTACCGTAATACCTAATTAGGGATTACGAGAAAAACAGCGGACTTACCCGCATTTAAAATAGAGGAGAAACACCGATGAGTATGTTCTGTTTTCAATGCCAGGAAGCTGCCAAAAATGAGGGCTGTAAAACCAAGGGGGTGTGTGGAAAGTCCGCCGATGTCGCCGCGGCTCAGGACCAGTTGATCTACGCCCTGCGAGGTCTGTCCCTTTGCACCGAGACAGCCAAATCCCACGGTATCGAATTCAAAAAATCCGGACCATTCGTGGCCGAAGCCCTGTTTACTACTGTGACCAACGTGAGCTTCGATGCGGAGCGCACTGCCGCACAGACCCAACAGGCGATCACCTTGCGGGACGAGGTCACGGCCCTTATCGCAGCCAAGGCGGGCGACAAAGCGGCCGACTGTGGACACGAATGCACCACCTGGCACGGTGATCTGGACTCCTTCGACGTGCAAAAGGCAGGGGTATTGGCCACCGAGAACGAAGATGTGCGGTCCCTGCGGGAGCTGTTGATTTACGGGATGAAGGGCATCGCAGCGTACGCCCATCACGCGGCCGTGTTGGGCAAGGAAGAAGAGAGCATCTACGATTTCCTCGTGGAAGGACTCGCTTCGACGACCAATGAGCTGTCGGTCGACGAGATGGTCGGCTTGGTCTTGCGCGCCGGCGAAGTGGCGGTCACCACGATGGCCACCTTGGACGCGGCCAACACCGGCGCCTACGGCCATCCGGAACTCACCGAGGTCAGCCTGGGCGTGGGCCAGAATCCGGGCATCCTGATTTCGGGGCACGATCTCAAGGATCTCGAGGAGCTGCTCGAGCAGACCAAGGGTACCGGTGTGGATGTCTACACCCACGGGGAGATGCTGCCCGCCCACTACTACCCGGCGTTCAAAAAATACGACAACCTGGTCGGCAACTACGGCGGTGCCTGGTACGAGCAGAAGGCCGACTTCGAGGCCTTCGGCGGACCGATTCTGATGACCACCAACTGCCTGGTACCGGTCAAGGACGACACCTATTTGAATCGCCTGTACACCACCGGTGTGGCAGCCTATCCAGGGGCGAAACACGTCGCCGATCGCCCGTCCGGCGGGGCCAAAGACTTCGGTCCGATCATCGCTCAGGCAAAGGGGTGTGCGCCTCCCAAACAGCTCGAAGACGGCAAAATCGTCGGCGGATTCGCCCGCAATCAGGTTTTGGCACTGGCCGACAAAGTGGTCGATGCGGTCAAAACCGGCGCGATTAAAAAGTTTGTCGTGATGGCCGGTTGTGACGGCCGCCACCGTTCCCGCGGTTATTTCAGCGATGTAGCCAACGAGCTGCCCCAGGACGCCGTCATCCTGACCGCGGGCTGCGCCAAGTTCCGCTACAACAAACTCGACTTGGGTGATATCGGCGGTATCCCCCGGGTGCTGGACGCGGGGCAGTGCAACGACAGCTACTCCCTGGCGGTAATCGCCCTGAAACTCAAGGAGGTCTTCGGACTCGAGGATATCAACGACCTGCCGATCGCCTTTGATGTGGCCTGGTACGAGCAGAAGGCGGTGGCCGTCCTGTTGGCCCTGCTGCACCTGGGATTCAAAGGGATTCGCCTGGGGCCGACCCTGCCAGCATTCCTCTCCCCCACCGTGGCCAACGTTCTCGTGGAGAACTTCGGCATCAAGGGGACCGGTGAGGCAGCGGCAGATGTGAAAGAGATGATGGCTTAAGGGCCATTCCGAAACGGAGAGACGAGATGGCAATCAGAAAGATGGTCAAAATCGACGAAGAGCTCTGCACGGGTTGCGGAGATTGTGTGCCGGCCTGCGCCGAAGGGGCGATTGAAATCGTCGATGGGGTGGCCAAATTGGTCGCGGACAACCTCTGCGACGGCCTGGGCGCCTGCCTGGGGGATTGCCCGGAAGGGGCGATATCGATTGAGGAACGGGAGGCGGACGAATTCGATGTCAACGCGGTGGAGGAGCGCCTCAACAAAAACCGGGAGCAACCGATCGCCCAGCCGACCACCCCGGCCCGGCCGGCTGCGGGTATGATCCACGATCACGCCCACGGTCCCGGCGGGGGGTGCCCGGGCGCGAAAATGATCCAGTTCGACAATCCCAGCCCGGTGGAAATTCCCATGGGCGGGGGGGATGCTGTGCCCCAGCCGTCGATGCTGCGACAGTGGCCGATTCAACTGCACCTGGTGCCCCCCACCGCGCCGTACTTCAAGAATTCCGACGTGGTGTTGGCCGCCGACTGCGTGGCTTTTGCCATCGGAGATTTCCATCGCACCTACCTCAAAGATCACTCCCTGGCCATCGCCTGTCCCAAATTGGACAGCAATCAGGACATCTATCTGAGCAAGCTCGTCTCGATGATCGATGAAGCGCGGATCAACACCCTGACCGTGATGATCATGCAGGTCCCCTGTTGCGGCGGTCTGCTCCAGCTGGCCAAGCAAGCGGCGGAGCAGGCCCAGCGCAAGGTACCGGTCAAGCAGGTCGTCGTCGGCCTGCGCGGGGAGATTCTCGCCGAAGATTGGGTCTAACCCTGTGCGATTCATTCCAGTCGTCCTCTCCGGTCTGCTGATCGGCGCCCACTTTCTCCGCTCGGGCCAGTGGGGGCTGGTTGCCCTGTCCATCAGTGCACCGCTGCTCCTGTTCAGCCGCCGCTCCTGGATTCCTCCGCTACTGCAGGGATTGCTGCTCTTGGCGGCAGCGAAATGGGTGCAGACGACCCTCTTTCTGATCCAGCTTCGCCAGGCCCTGGGCCAGCCCTGGACGCGACTGGCGATGATTCTCGGCGCGGTGGCCCTGCTCACCGCCGCTTCGACGCTGGTGTTTCGCCGCGCCCGGATGAAATCCCGTTTCTCCTTGCAGCCAAACGCCAAATGGCCGGCCGCGATCGCTTTCGCGCTCACCGGGATCGCCCTGGGCCTGGTTCAGCTCAAGGTGATGCCGCC
>JANQET010000169.1 GCA_028278265.1 Myxococcota bacterium | reverse complement strand
CGAACAACCGCAGGCGTCGCCGGTGGAAGCCGCTGCCCCGGCAGCCTCGCCGGATGCCCAGCAGAAGCCTCCGCCGCCACCGGTGATGCGCAAGGAGGGGCAACCCGAGGTCGACTCGGCGATTCCGCCGGTGCTCGGCGGGCTGGGATTCGAACCGAGCCCGCCCGGGAACGACCCACCGGCTGATCCGTCCCCCCCTGACGAACAGGGATCATATGGGGCGCTGGACTTGCCGTCGCCCAAACCGATGTTCGATGAGGATTTGGGGATTCACAAGGTGGACCGAACCGCTGAGGGCGCCGATCGGACATCAGATCTGGGCGTGGACCTCCCCGCACCCGCGCAGTCCATCGATCTGCCGGCACCCGCGCCGCCACCGCCGCCTCCGGGCAGTGAGGCGATCACTGCCCCGCTCAATCTCGATATCAAGCCGCCGGAGGAGGATGTCGATCTCCCGGCACCGACCCAAAATATCGATCTCCCGGTACCGGCCCAGTTCCCGGAGGTACCGACACCCGTAACGGGCGAGGAGCGTTCTGCGCCGGCCGCGGGAATCGACCTACCAACGCCGGCTAAAAGTGTGGATCTACCCACACCGGCACAGAGCATGGATCTGCCGTCGCCGGCGAATACCGCCGATCGATTTGATCCGGCAAAAGAGATCGACCTACCCACGCCGGCCAAGAGCGTAGATTTGCCCACACCGGCGAACACTATCGACTTGCCCGAACCGGCCAAGAGCGTGGACCTGCCCACACCGGCGAACACTGTCGACTTGCCCGAACCGGCCAAGAGCGTGGACCTGCCCACACCGGCGAACACCGTCGATTTGCCCGAACCATCCAAAAATGTCGATTTCCCCATACCGGTGCAGGCCGATGGCAATGCCCAACAATCCAATCCGTTCGGTGAGATCGATCTGCCGTTGCCGACCGACGCGATCGATTTACCCATCCCGGGTCAGGAGTTGCCCCCGTCGCCAAACCCAACCACCGACGGCTTCGGCGCCGAGCTGGATCGGAATATCGCTGCTCAAACCATGCAGGACGACGAAGCGCCGCCACAATTCGGTGAGGTCGACTTTCTCAGCACCAGCCCGCTTGGAAAGAATGACGAGCCCCCCCCATCGGTCGCTGGGGCCGGGCCGCTGAACCCGGAGGAGTCGTTCGCCGATCTCAATCCAACAGATCCGGGCAGGGAGGCCCCTTCGTACTCCCGTCCATCCGACGCCCGTTTGGGGGATGCGGTCTCCCTCGATGCCGGTGAGGCGATTCCCCAAGTGGCCGATGGGGCACCGGCCAGGGCCAGCGGTTCGACCGACTTCGGTGAAATCGATCTCGAACCAAGCCCGGAAGGTCCGTCCGGAGAATTCGCCGACTTTCCCACCCGGGAGACCGCCTCGAGCGCGATTGAAACCGACAACAGCGGTCTGGACTTGGCTGCGGACCCCCGTGGGATGGCTCAAGCGGGCACAATTATCGATGAACCGGTCGCCCCCGAAATCGCCGCCGGTGAGGAGGAAGGACGCCGACCGGCAGGTGCTTTTGAGGGGCGCCGACGTTACGAGCGACAGAGCAGACGAGTACAGAGAATCCTGCTCGGTTCGCTGATTGTGATCGTGCTGGGAGGGGCATCCCTCTATTTTACGCCGTTGGGACCGTTCGGCTCCAAGGCAATCTCAGAGTTGCTACCGAATTCAGCGGGCAAGCAATTGATCGATCAGACGACCGCCAAGGTGACCCGCCGC
This sequence comes from Myxococcota bacterium, assembly GCA_028278265.1. GTDB lineage: Bacteria > Myxococcota_A > Polyangia > JAAYKL01 > JAAYKL01 > JANQET01. The sequence goes on along the minus strand of JANQET010000169.1, from coordinate 1,771 downwards.
TTGCAAATGGACACCGTCAAATCGATCAACGGAGCGATCAGCGAGTACTCGGCCGCCACCCGTGAAGTCAAGAACAACGAAGATCTCAACTTGCTCGGCGTGTTTCTCCATCATTGGATTCAAATTCGTCTGGGCAATGACCGAAACCACGATCGGGCCGCGGTGAAACTCCTCGGGTCAATCAATCTCAAAGAATCCGATTCCCGGTTTGCCAAGCTCGCCCAGGCCGCCCAACAGGTACGGGGGCTAAAAGGGGCCGAAGCCGTCAAAACCCTGGGCGCCCCGGCCAAGCTCTCACCGGATGGGCTGGCCCTGCTCAGCTGGGCCCACCTGCAGACCGGTGAGTTCAACAAGGCGACGACCACCGGCAAAAAGCTCAAGGCCAAGGAGAAGTCCGCCCGAGCGGATTACCTCCTCGCCCGCGCCGCGGCCGGAAGCGGTGATCTGTCCCGGGCACTGGAATTGCTGGCCACGCTCGCCGCGGACAACAGCAACCATCTCGACGCCATCCTGCTCCGCAGCGAGTTGGAGATCTCGGCCGATGCCGGCGAGCTCGCCGAGACCGAAAAACGGCTGACCCGCATCGCCGAAGCAAAACCAAAGGGGTCAATGACCAAACGGCAACAGGCGCAGGCCTCGGCCCTGCTGGGACAACTCCACCTGAAACACCGGGACTACGCCGCGGCGAACACCCATTTCACCAAGGCCCAAAAACTCAATCCGGAGAATGTGGGCATGCTCATCGGCATGGGGCGACTCAGTGTGCTCAACCAGGATATCGCCACCGCCTCGGTGCTCTTCGGCAAGGCCCGCGCTCGCGCCACGGACAGCGTTGAAGCGATCCTCGGCCAGGCGGAGTGCATGTTGCTCCAGGGCACACTCAATGAAGCCAAAAAAGAGCTCACCGCACTCCTGGCCAAACACCCCAAGCACCCGCAGGTGCACTACCTGACCGGCCGGCTCCAGATGGCGCTCAAGAAATACGATCCGGCACAGGCCAGTTTTCAAAAAGCGATTGAGCTCGAAAAAGGGTACCTCGAGGCTTACGTCTCCCTGTCGGAGCTGTTTCTGAAGACCGAGCGCCAGTCCGAGGCGATGAAGATCCTCGACCAGGCCGCTGAAGTCGCGCCCAATTCCCCCATCATCCGCCAGACACTGGCCGATGCCTATGCCGCCCGGGGGGAATTCGCCGCAGCGATTATCGAGCTGGACAAGGCGATTGCCCTGGATCCCGGTGCCACGCACGCCTATTTCCGTATGGCTCAGATGTACCGCAAGATGAACGCCATCGATGATGCGCACCGCAGCCTCAAAGAGGTGGAGACCCGCGATGCCAATTTTCCCGGATTGGCCCTCGAGCAGGGGATGCTGATGGAACAGACCGGAAAAGTCGAGGAGGCGCTGGCCACGTATGAAAAGGCGCTCACCGCAGCTCCGCAAAACGTTGGACTGAAGGTTCGAGTGGGAGCGGCCTCTTTTCTCTTGGAGAAGTACGAACGGGCTGAAACCCTGCTCTCCGGTGTGCTCGAATCCCACCCCAAGCTGACCGAGGCGAATTTCTACCTCGGCGAGGTCTATCGAGCGACCAACCGCATGGCCGAGGCGTTGTTGCTGCACAAGGCCACCATCGCACTCGAACCCGACAACTCGCTCTACCACCTGCGCTACGGGATGGTGTTGTTCGAAATGCGCCAGATGGAAAAGGCGATGGAGCAGTACAACCGCGCCCTGGAGCTCGATTCGAGAATCGCCGAGATCCACATTCGCATCG
>JANQET010000165.1 GCA_028278265.1 Myxococcota bacterium | reverse complement strand
AGCTCAGACCAGAAGGTCCGCCACTTGGCCTTGGCCACCAGCCCTTTGATCCCCGAATAGGTGACCGCCAGGATCGATGCCGGCCCGAAACTCGCTCTGAACTGCCGCAGTTTCTCTGCGGCCAGGTCCAGCGCCGCGTCCCATGAAATCTGTTCCCAGGCCCCGGCCGACGTGCGCCGAAGGGGATGCACAATTCGATTCGGACTGTAGAACCGCTCGAGGTAGCGATTGCCCCGTTTGCAGAGAAACCCCCGCGTGATGCCGTGCTCCGGATCGCCCCGTTGTTTGACGATTCGGCCGTTCTCGACCTCGGCGATGATGCCACAGGAGTCGGGACAGTCGCGATTACAGATCGTTCGGTGGTGGGACATGGGATCAGTTGGGCGGCTCGGGGCCGTTGAAGGTCGATTCACTCTCGTTGATCTCCGGAAACTCGGTGCTGGGCAGCCAGGAGTGCTCGCCCTCGGCCCGTTCCAGATGGATCGGTTCGGCCCGCAGGTTATCGCTGAACCGCTCGTCCTCCAGGTGAAACAAGGGGACGTCGTCGATTCGGCTGGCATCGTCGTTCCACCGGCACAACTCGACCGCATCGCCCTGGACATACAAAAACGTGAGCCGCCGGGCGTCGCGCATAATGCGGTTCCAGGGGTTGTTGACCGAGGTCCAAGTGCCGCTGTTGGCATAGATGGTGTGCCCGTTGTTGACCTGGCGATAATCCACCAAGTGGGTATGCCCCATCAGCACCAGGGGCACGTCGACGATTCGGGCAATTTCGCTGGCCCGTTCGGCCATCACCTCCCGATGCACATCTTTGCGCCGCCTGAGCTTGCGCTGAAAGTGGATCCAGATCCAAATCGCTCCCCCGAGGGTCAAAACGGCGAACAGGGACATCAAAAACGCATTGGCTGTGATCCACGGGATCTTGTCGATCGCCTGGAGAATGAGCAGCCAGATGAATAGGGCGGCAAAGGCGAACACGCCGAGCCACATCACCCGGCGCACCAACGGAGCGACCATCTCTTTAAACAGAGCCGGTTTGGTGGCGGCGGCGGGATAAATCTTCTCGTCATTGAGCTTGCGGTACAGATCCCCGTGGATCGATTCGTCGGCCAACTTGTCGAACGCCTCTTCCTGACGGGCATCGTCCTGGGCCGAGGATCGCGAGCTCCCGGTGGTAGTCATCGGCCCCAACGCCGCGACAAAGTGGGGATAGTGGTCGCGAAACACCCGCCACAAATCGAAGAAATTATAGCGCCGGACAAAATCGAGATATTGCTCAAAGGAGAGCAGCCGCGGGGTGTAAGGATCGATCCAGCGCACCCGGTTGTAAAAAAACCGAACAAATATCGACCCCAACGGGTAATCGAGGAGCTTCCCCTCCTCCTTGCGCCAGCGCTTCTGGGCCGAGAGAACGGGTCTCAAGGGGTAGCGAATGCTGTTGGACTCATCGTACTGATTGCCGTGCTCGATATACAGCCGGCCCGGTTCCAGGTAAAACCACTGGTGAAAGGTGACCCGCTCCCGGGCGGTCTCCATCTCCAACCGGTCATCGAGCCGCACGAGATGTTCGAGCAGGCGCTCGCGAACCGCGTCGTAGTACAATTCCAAATCGTGGTTACCGCGCAGGATCTCCACGCGAAACCCGGATCCGACGAACTGGGCCAGCGCGGCGAAATACCCCTGGTGACCGCTGACAATCAAATCGAGTTTGTAGAGGGATTTGGCTTCTGAGGGATTGAGGCCGAATTTTCGTTCGGCCGAGTGCAATTTGAAACCCCGTTGGTGGGCTTCGGCCTCGTCGGGCACCCGGGTGATCGTCAGGAAATCGAACGTGTCCCCGTTGAGCACGAGCAACAACCGGCTGGGATCATCCCGGTAGCGGTGATGCAAGTAGCCCAAGAACCGCGCAAAGGTCTGATCGTGAAAGAAATCCTCTGTCGGGGAATATCGGGGAACATCGGCGATCTTTCCCTCGCCCAGGTGCATATCACTGAGCACCACCAGATCGTGCGTCCCCTCCCCAGTGCTCTCTTTCCGTTCGTCCACGATAACGTCCGTCCCGCCGAAGTGTTACCAGGCTGAGTATAAATCCCCTGTCGTGGGTTTCAAGGCTGATGGCAACCGGTCTTCAAGATTGTTACCCAAATTTGTCCTCCCCATCCCCCAGGGCCTCCTCCAGAGCGGATTGGGCCTCCAACCACTCCTCTTCGGCGACGGCGATTTTCGACGTCAGTTCGACCTTTTGCCGATTCAACTCGGCGATTGGCTCGGATGGACCGCTGTAAATCGCCGGATCGGCCAGCTCTGCATCGAGCACTTCCCGACGGGCCATCAGATCGGCGAGCTGTTGCTCGGCAAGGGCAGCCGCCTTGGTCAACGGGGCGATTCGAGCCCGGGATTGTGCCGCCTGACGGCGTTCCTCCTTCCGGGTCTGCTTCTTATCCGCCTTGTCCCTAGGTTTGGCCCGGCGCGCCAATCGCTCGTCCAGCAACAGGGTCCGATATTCGTCCAGATCGCCGTGGTACATCTCCGCGGTACCGTCGCGAACCAGCCACAGCTGATCGACCGTGGTCTCGATGAGGTGCCGATCGTGACTGATCAGGACGAGCGCCCCTTTGTACTCGCAAAGGCCCATGATCAGCGCCTCGCGAGCGTCCACGTCCAGGTGGTTGGTCGGCTCGTCCAGGATCATCAGATTGGGCCGTTCATAGGTGAGCAGGGCCAATACCAGCCGGGTTTTTTCCCCGCCGGACAATCCGGCAACCGAGACCTCCGCTTTTTGCTGCTCAAAACCGAACCGGCCCAGCCAGGCCCGCACCGCACTCGGCGTTTCATCGGGCATCGCCTGGCGCATCTGCTCGAACGCAGTCAGCCGCACGTCCAGCCGCTCCAACTGATCCTGCGCGAAATAGCTGACCTTGAGCTTCTTGGTGCAGGTGATTTCCCCTGCCGAGGGGAGCAGTTGCCCGGCGAGCAGGCGGGCCATAGTCGTCTTGCCGTTGCCGTTGGCGCCGAGCAGGGCGATGCGATCCTCGTTGTAGACGCTCAGGTGAACCTCCTCGAGCACCGGCCGATCCGGCTCGTAGCCGACCGCGAGGCGATCCAACTTGATCAACGGGGACGAACAGCGCGGGGGCTCGGGAAAGCGAAATGAAATTCGCCGCTCATTGACCGTCTGGCTGATCGGGCTCATCCGGGCCAGCGCCTTGATTCGGCTCTGGGCCTGTTTGGCCTTGGTCGCTTTGGCGCGAAAGCGGTCGACAAAGCGTTGCATTTCCCGGCGCCGTGCCTCTTGCTTGGCCTGTTGGGCCTCGGCCAGGGCCTGCCGTTCGTGCCGCGCGCGCTCGAAATCGTCGAACCCGCCCCGGTACATCTGCAGGGTGCCCCGGTGGAGGTGCAAAATCCGTTCGACCACATTGTTGAGCAGGTGGCGGTCATGGCTGACCATCAAAATCGTGTGGGGATAGGACTTGAGATAGGACTCCAACCAAAGGGCCGATTCCAGGTCCAGGTGGTTGGTCGGCTCGTCCAGCAGGAGGAGGTCCGGCTCGACGAACAGCACCGCGGCCAGGGCAATGCGCATGCGCCATCCCCCGGAAAAACTGTCAATCGGTCGGTGCTGGGCCTGCTCTTCGAACCCCAATCCGGCCAGAATCGCCGCGGCCCGGGAGGGCGCCGTGTGGGCATCGATGTCCAGCAGTTGATCGTGAAGCTCGGCCAGCACCGCGGGATCCTGTTCGGTCTCTACCCGCCGGATCAACTCGGTGCAGCGCTTATCGGCGGCCAACACCGCCTCCAGCGGGGACAGCTGGCCCGTCGGGGCCTCCTGGGCGATCAGACCCAGACGGCTCTTCTGTCGCACCCGCACACTACCCGAGCTCGGCAGGATTTGTCGGTCGATCAGCCGCAGCAGGGTGGTTTTTCCGCTACCATTCGATCCGACCAGGCCGACGCGATGACCCGCCGGTATATGCGCCGTGGCCCCGTCGAACAGGGCCCGCTCACCCACGCGATACACCAGGTTCTGGATGTGCAACATCAGTGATTCCTCAGGGACAAAATTGATATCGGGCGAGGGCGGTCACTTGCTGTGTTTCTCGCGATACGCATCGTACTTAATCATGAATTCTCGCGCCGCGCGCTGGGGATCGACCTTGAGATATCGAGCAAATTCCGTAACAAATCCGCGGACATAAACCGGCTCCGGCAGATCGGCGAAGCGCTCCTCCTCGATCGCCATCAGGTACGCTTTGGACACCTTGGCCCGATTGGAGATATCCACCAAATCGATGCCCCGTTCCCGCCGAATCTCGGCGAGAAAACGGCCGTCCACCATCTGGTCGTCTCGCAGCTCCACCTTGGGCAGCGAGTCGTGGGTTCGGCGCACCCGATCCCTCGTGCCCGTGCGATTGCGGTACACCCGCTCGAATTGCATCGGAAACCCGTCGGGGAAGGCCGCCCGATCGTACTCCCGCCGCCGGGACTTGTCGATCAAGGTGGCGTGGGCGTCTTCGGCCTGCAGTTGGTACTCTTTGCACACATCGACCGAACAGGCGCCGCGTACCGCCAAGTCGTCAGAGGCGAAGTGATCGCGAATCCATTTGAAGGCCCGGCGAATCTCCTCTTCCGAGGCACCGGGATAGATCTCGAGCAGCTCGTAGAGGTTCTGCCGCTCGGTCGGCGGCGGCGGTGCCGTGGGCTCCAACAGCTCTTGAAAATCCTGGCTGAGCAGGCGGCGGACGATCCGTTCCAGTCCCCGGCAGGCGCGGCTCTGGGGAAAATCGATCAGCAGGGGAATGCCCCGTCGCCCGGACAACCAGACGTTGTCGTCCCATTCGATCGTCCCCAACAATCGCGGCACGATACCGATCCAGCGCTTGGCCGCGGAGACCATCGCTTCGCCCAATCCCTCATCGATTTTGATCCGCGTCTGATTGACGATTAATTGGGGATGATACGACGAGATGAGGGTTCGCGCCTCCTCGGCCAACCCGGGCTCGATGTCGTCCAGGCCGGCAATAATCTCCCGCGCGCTGACCGAGCTGCCGGGTCGAATCGCCATATTGTTGAGCAGGCTCAGCGAGGAGTCCTTGAGCGAGTCATTCTTTTTGAGTTTGTGGATGAAGGCTGCGACCAGGTAGCGGTAAGTCGCCTCCACCGCATCTGGCATAGCCATCGTCACGGCCAACGAGACATCCGCCTCACTGAACAGGTCGAGGGCCAGAGGGTGCAGCCCCGAGGCGAGGTCGATCAACACGAAATCGGACTCGAGATTCTTCACCTGATCGACCAACCATTCGTAATTGTTCGACTGAATGTCGATTCCGCCGAGGAGATCGGCCGAGCCCCCGAGCAGGCTCAACCCGGTGACCTTGGTCTCCACTAGGGCGTCTTCGATGCGATTGACCCGCCGCAGCAGGGGATCGCTGATCGTGCGGGTCGGGCGGTCCATGCCCAACCAGGCGTGCAGTCCGGCGTTGAGGGGATTGGCATCGATCAGCACCACCCGCTTGCCGATCTGGGCCAAAAACACGGCCAGATTGGTCGCGATCATGCTAGTGCCGATGCCCCCCTTTCCCGCACCGAGAGCAACGATGCGCCGGGGAATCAACTCGGGAAGTTCGTTTTCTGTACTCTTTGCCATTCGTCGATGTGTCGCCTCGTCGCGCTCAGGAGGAGAGCTCCTCCGTGGCGATGCGCTTGACCACCTGTGGATCGACCCGGTCTCGGTATTCCTTGACCACGGCGCCGGTCACCCGACCGGCCATCTTGGCATCGGTCACGCCCAGAGTTGCGATCGCTTGGCGCACGGCCTCGCGCACCTCGGCTTCTCCTAACACACTGGGCATGAAGGGGGCGAGGTAATCGATTTCGAATCGAACCTGCTCCGCCTGCTCGGCTCCCTGATCCCCGGCCTTCTCGAATTCAAAGAGCGCCTTTTTTTGCTGTTTGACGTAGCGAATGACCACATCGAGCCAAAACGCATCATCCGTTTCGCCCTCAAAGCCCGGCGCCACCTTGGCCTCCATCGCGCGGGCCTTGATCATCCTCAGAACATCGACCTCCCGCTTGTTCTTGGCGCGCATCGCCTCTTTGAGTTGAGTGGTCAATTGCTGTTCAATGGTCATCGGTGTACTCCAATTTGCTATACTGTTTTCGCATAAATCAGTTAAGAGTTATAGTTGATGCGGGTGGAAAAGAACAATACATCAGCCTCACGAAATGCACACCAGGTGCTCGAGACCCTGCTCAACCTACAGCGATTCGGGCAGCGGGTGATGCTACTGAGCGGCCTGGGTTGGACGATTGCCGGCAGTTTGCTGCTGTCCATCGGATTCGTCTTTGCCCTGGGTTGGTGGGGAGGCACCCTATGGCGTGTGCTCGGCTGGTCGGTGGTGGTGGCGGGGATGGTTTTTTTGAGTTTTTTGACCCTGCTTTGGCCTTTGAAATCATTGGTGAATTTAGAATTTGTGGCCAAGCGCATCGGCCAGATCCTCCCCGAACGGGCCTCTGATATCCTCTCGGCCAGCCAACTGGCCGGCAGTTGGGTCTCGGCACCGGGGAGGTTTCCCTTTTCCGAAGCGCTCGCTGCGCGGCATTTCCACCTCGTCGGCACCCAGCTGACCGCGGTTCCACCGGCCCAGATCTTTCCCTTGCAACGCCTCATCGGACCGGCTGTCGCGTTTGTCCTGGCCACAGCGATCGCCGTGGGAGTCTACTGGTTCGCACCGGGGGTGATCGAAACGGGTCTCGGCTCCCTCTGGCGGGATCCCCAGCCACCGGATTCCATCACCCGCCGGATGACTGCGCGGGCGCCGGTGGTGGGGGACTTGACCCTCACCCTGCGCTACCCGGAATATCTGTTTCGCCCGGAACGGCGGTTGGACGCCACCTCAGGGGGATTCAGCGCACCCTTGGGCACCACGGTGGTCATCGAAGGCCGTTCGCTGATCCCCAACGCGGTCAACGGCGTGATCGAGCTACCGGACAACGAACGCCGACCCCTCACCGTCGAGAGCAGCGGCGACGTGCGGGGCAGTTTCATCGTCGATAAGGGGGGCACGTTCGAATTTGCCCTCGGCACCGAGGATTTGATGGTCGAGGGGCCCTCCCGCAAAATCGACATTCAAACCGATCCCCCGCCGCTGATTCGACTGTTGCGCCCCACAGGGCAGGTCCAGATCGACGAGCAGGCGGAGTTGAGCCTGGATTTCGACGCCGAGGACGACCACGGGTTGAGCCGAATCGATCTCGTCCTTCGCGCAGGGACGACCCTGCAGGTGCGCAAAACCGTCGTTCGGTTGGCCGACCGGGTGCGCCGGTTGAAGACCAGCTATCGCTGGAGCCCCGAAAGCGTCAACATCAACGACGAGAGTGAAGTACAGCTCGAGTTGGAAGCGTTCGACGATGACGCCATCCTGGGTCCAAAACCCGGTCGATCCGAACCGCTGACGGTCAAAATCATGACCCCGGTCACGCGCCACCTCAATGCGCTCAAAGAGCAATCGAGAACCCTGGATGCCCTGGTCGATCTGCTGGCCAAGCGCCTCGAGGGCGCCTCGGCGAAACAGCGGGAATCCGACACCGTCATCAAGAAACGGTTCACCGAAGTGCGCCGACAGACCGAAGATGTGTTGGGCAAAACCGCCCGCCTGATCCACACCTTGAACCACGACGCCCTGGCCCCGCCCCGAATCGGTCAGGCCTTTGCCAAAATACGCGAGGAGCTCTCCAATCAACTGCTTTTCGAAGCGCGGCTCTACGAAGCCCCCGCCGACAACCTGCGCAAGCGTCAAAGCGTAAACCAAGTGACAGTGCGCATGCTCGAGCGGGCGATCATCCGCATCGACGATTTGATCATCGACCAGCAGTTCTCCAAGTTGGTAGGGACCAGCGATGCGCTGGAACAATTTCGCTCGGACATCGGGGAGCTGCTCGGCCGGTTCAGCCGCACCCGATCGGAGTCCGCTCGCCGCGCTGTGCTCGATGCCATCGAACGGATGGAGGAGGCGTTGCGCCAGTTGGGCATGGAGATCGATACGATTCGGGGCAAGGTGCAGGACATCTTTTTAAATCCGTCGGCAGTGATGAGGGTCGATCTGCTCGGTTCCCTCGAGCGGCTCAAAGCGCTGCTGGCCGCCGGAGATCTCAAGGCGGCGCGACAGCTGGTCAAACGCATGGAGACCGATCTGGGGCGCATGATGGCGGGCTTGGAGAGCAACTTGATGTCGTTTCGGACCGAGCGATTCGGTGAGGGGGAGCAGTTCATCGGCGACCTGCTGGAGCGGGTGATGCGCATCGAAGCCCAACAACTCCAACTTCGGCGGGAAACCATCGCCGTGATGAGGCGTTACCAGGAACGGCTGGTCGAAGTGATGCGCGGTCGAATCGATCCGCTGGTGAAACAGCAGTTGCACCGGGTTCGCCGCATCCGCCGCACCCTGGGTCAACTCGACAAGGTCAAGTCGAAGCAGCACCGGGAGCAGTTGGTACAGCTCCGGGTCGGGGTGCGCGAGCTGGAGCTGGCGCTCGGTCAGGGGGATCTCGACGAAACCCAGCAGATCGCCGACGAAGTGGTCCTGCTCGCCGAGAGCTGGCACATGGATGAGGGCAAGCGCACCCCCCCGCCGGTGCGCGAGGTGACCCGCTTGGTCGGCCGCTTGAGCAGCGAATTGTCCAACGCCTACCCCAAGCCGGCCCAGCTGTTGCCCGAGAAAGACCGCCGCCGCATCAAGAGCCAATCCACCAAACAGCGGCATGTGCTGTTTCAGACCAAGAAGTTGCGCACCTGGATCAACCGGCAGGGGGAGGAGACCCGCTTTTTGGCCACCCAGGCGCTGGGGACGTTGCGCACGGTTGCCTCGCGAATGGCGGATGCGGTCGCCGAACTGGAGGAGAAACAGATTCGAATGGCGTTGGGGGACCAGTCCGCGGCACTGGACAGCCTGGCGCGGTTGCGCGAGGACTTGAAACGGGGCGGTGAGTCCACCCCGCTCTCCAGCCAACCGGTGGTCTTTCGCCAGCGAATAGAGATTCCCGATCCGGACGACTATCAAGTGCCGCCGGAGTTTCGCGAGGACATTCTCGACGCCATGCGCGGGGAGCTGCCCACGCGATATCAAGAGGCCATTAGGCAGTACTATGAAACACTGGTTCATTAGCGGCGTGCTCGGATTGGCCCTGGTGGCCATTTCCGTTTCGGGGTGGTGCGGACCCCTTGATGATATCGACCGACAAATCGGCGCGCTGCGCCTGGCCCAAGCCCGCACCAATTTCAACGCGCTCGACCAGGCGACGAAAAAGCTGCCCCGGGCCCAATATCTACGGGGCAAGCTGTTGTTTTTCGAAGGTCAATACGCCAAGGCGCAAAAGGCGTTGCGTCGGGCGATCGAGGGGGCCAAGGCGGAGATCGATTGGAAAATTCTCCGGGATCGGGTGAGCCGCACCGAGCGGGTGCTGTTCGGCTTCGAGACCACACGGGGAACGAACGGCGGGTTTGTGTTTCGCTACGCCCAGGGCCCCGACGCGCTGTTGGTGCCCTATGCCGACCACGCACTGAACTCCCAGCTGCGCGTATTGAGCACCGAGCTGGGGGTGTCCTTCGACGCCCCCCTCGAGGTGGTGTTCATGCCGGACGTGCCCTCCCTGGCCGAGGCCTCCGGACTGACCACCGAACAGATCGAGCGCACCGGCACGGTGGGGGTTTCCAAGTACGGTCGCATCATGATCATTACGCCGCGCAAGCTCTCCACCGGCTATCCCTGGCTCGATACCCTGGCCCACGAGCTGACCCACATCGCCATCACCCGGGCTTCCTACAACCGAGCGCCGGTCTGGTTACACGAGGGCATCGCCAAACTGATGGAGCGGCGCTGGCGCAGCGACTCGGGCACCGACCTCACCCCCGAAGAGGCCTACCTACTGGACCGCGCGGCCAAGGAGCGGCGGCTGATTCCGCTGAGAAAATTTCACCCGTCGGTCGCCGCGCTGCCCAACCAGGAGGACGCAGCGTTGGCCTACGCCCAGGTGCTCAGTTTCATCCGCTATTTGGACGAACGCTTCGAACCGTCATGGATCAAATCGCTGCTGGACAAAGTGGGCCGGGGTGCGACAGTGCTCAACGCCTTCACCCAGCTCTCCCAATCCACCTTGCAGCGCCACTATCGCTGGTGGCAGCAGAGCGTCAGTGGGAAGCGACAGACCCCAGTGCCGGCGGTCGGATTGATGAAGAAGCGGTTCATCCGCGGCAAGACCACCGACAAGAGCGAGTCGGAGTCGCTGCTCAAAGCCGAGGTGCGCCAACACCTGCGAATCGGGGATTTGTTGCGCCTGAGGAGTCACGTGCGCGCCGCGGTCATCGAGTATCAAAAAGCCAAACAAGCCGCCACCTCGCCATCGCCGGAAATCAGCGATCGCCTCGCCGCTTGCCTACTCGAACTCGGTGAGGCCAAGGCCGTAACCGAGCTCCTGCCCCAAATGATCGAGCTCTACCCGGCCCACTCCACTGTCTTCGTTCAACTCGGCACCGCCTTCGCCGCGCTCAATCAAAACGCCGAGGCTGTCGAACAGTTCGAACGGGCCAACGCAATCAACCCCTTCCATCCCCAGGTGCACTGCACCCTGGCCAAGCTCTACAACAAACTCGGCAGAAAAAAAGAGGCTGAGCTCGAATTTGGCCAATGCCGCCTGCTCACCACTGAAGCATCGGCCAAGGAGTAAGCGGGTCTGCACCGACCCGCACAACCCACCGGACTTGCCCGTTTCTGAAAACTACAACGGTGTCGCTGACGAGTCGCTACGTTCGAGCAAAAAGGCGCGCTTGACGGTTTCGGTGATCAGCATTCCATCGCTGGTGAAGGCGAACAACTTCACGCTGACTGCCGTGGGATCCTCGTCGGCCAGGGTGAGTGAGGCGTCAACCTTCAACGCGCTACCGTACTTGTACACCCGCTCCGGCGAGAACCAACTCTGGCCATCATGGGTCGACAACCAAATCCAACCGAAGAATGCCAGGGGGGCATCGGTTTCAACAGTCGATTCGATGTTTACCGAAAACTTCAATTGGCAAGTGTCGTTGCCCTGGCATTCGACCCGGTTGAATTCATTGATTCCCTCGACCTCGTATCGGGTGTTGGGAATCGGCAGGGCCGCCTGATCGTCCCCTGTGGTGATGAAACTGATCGAGCTCGAGGTCTCCACTGGATAGTCCGTCAACGCCGGGCTGCTCCGACTGTCCAGCGTCAACCCGACGATCGCGGGTTCGGCAGGCACATCCACTTCCACAGAGTAAATGTCGTCGAATTGCGCAGTCTGCTCACCATTGACCGATACCTTCAGGCCCAACCCGTCAGGCCACCCGATATAATCCGTGCTGACGTGCCCATAGGGATCTTCGAACGAATACCCCCGGAGGGTCAGGGTGTTGTCGATTCGCTCAACCTCACCGTAGGCGGGCTTCATCGGCCGGTGGCCCCAGCGCACGGTTTGGCCTTCACCGGGTTGCCAGACCTTGCCCCACAAAAAGACATCATCGACGACTGTGAACTCATTGTCCCAGAGATGAAGCTCCATCTCCAATGGTTCAAACACACCTCCATAGGCCCCAACCAGTGGCGTGTAATATTGGCGAAACACTTTGGGCATGGGCTGGGGATAGACCCAAGCCATGATGAAATCGCAGTAGTAGGGAAAATTGATCGCGTCGGTCGGACAGACCCAACCGGCGCTGGAACCCACACCGGACCACTCGGAGTGGTAGTGGACATCCGCCACGCCGGCCTCGAGCAAATCCGCCTCGCTGACCCGAAGCTCATAGGCCTCATCTCGATCGCGGGTCTCGACCCAGTTGTAGAGTACCTCACTCTGGTCCAACGGTTCGCGTCCCAGGACCCAATGATTGATCACCCCGAATGAACCGATGGTCGGTGCTTTGTTGCTATGCACGTACAGCTGGCCGAATGCAGAAGAACCGAAAGAGGTGATGTTTCCATGATCGGGCCAGACATACTGCCAAGTGGTGTTGAACTCCTTGGTCGCCGTGGCCAATGGATCGGCCGCGAAGTCGAGGACCACCGGTTCGGCCAACCGGGCGTCCAATACCACACTCGCCGCCGCCTCATCGACCTCGAGCTCGAAGTGCATGATCCGGAAGTGAGCATCAATCTCATCGGCGAACTCAAACAACTCCATGCTCAGGTTGTAAATTCCCGACGGTACCTGCAGCCGCAGATGACCGTCAGCATCGGGATAGTGATCCCACGGATAAAAATAGGGTCCATCGGGTTGCTCGGCTTCATAGATGAACAAATTGGGCCAGAGCACCGGATCCCCGTCCAAGCCGATGGTTTGAATATCCAGCAGGAACAGTTCGCCCTCCCGGGTAAAGCCGAAAATGCTCTGGGCGATCGGTTGTTCGTTCTCACTGGCGATGATCCGACCGTCAAACATCTGCCACATCCTGGGCTCGGGTAGCCCCTGCAGATCCGCTTCGACCAGCACCTCAGCCGATTCGCCGGGGGCCAGGCTCACCTGGCTGGGGGTCAGGGTCACGGTTTCGTCATAGGATTCACCATCCGATGAGAGGGTCACCGTTAGGTCGATCATTTTTGTCTGGTCGGTGTCGTTGGTCAGTTGCACGCTACGGTGCCATCCAGCAACATCATGGGGGAACATCCCCGGACTCAACCTGGCCGGTGAAAAGACGAGCCCCACGGTCAGGGCGCGATCGAGCTTCATCCGTCCCGCTCCCTGGGCGAAAACACTGGCCGGCTGATCCGGCTCCCAGGTGGCTGATACCGACTCGCTGGTGGAGAGCAGCCGATCCTTGAGCGATTGTGGGCTCAAGACCCGGCCCGCTGCCCTGGCTTGTTCCACCATCAGGGCCGCCCCACCGGCAACCACCGGTGTGGCCATGCTGGTGCCGGAGAAGGCCAAATAGGGCACCTGTGGATCGCATTGAAAATAATTCGATGACCCGGAACAGGCCGCCACAATCTCTTCCCCCGGGGCGACCAGATCCGGTTTGAGGGAAAAAGTGCCCAGGGTAGGGCCACGGCTGGAGAAACCGGCGACCGAAAACGGCTCCGTCTTGCTGCTCGCCCCCACCGTAAGAGCCCCTTCGGCACCGCCCGGGCTTGCGATGGTAAACGCATCATAGTCATTGCCCGCGGCAGCCACCACAATCACTCCATATTCGTTGACCACCTGATTGACCGCCGTGATCACCGGGTCCTCGACATCGACGACCATCGGTCCGCCCAAGCTCATCGAAATGATATCCGCTTCGATCTCCGGCTCATCGCCACGAACGCCGTTGGTGCCCAACGCCGCGACGAAGATCCCCTGAATGATGTCGCTCTCCAGGCCGAACCCATTGCTGTTGAGCACCTTGACGTTCATCAGCCAAGCCTCGGGGGCCACCCGCTGGTACAGCCCGTCGCTCGCCGCGCCGGTGCCGACAGCCGTGCTCGAGACATGGGTCCCGTGGCCGTCGAGGTCCAATGGTGTGTCTTCACAGATCCAGGGATCGTCGGTGGTGAAACAAGTCATATTCTCGTCCACGGCCAACTTGGACGTGCCGTCCTCAAAAAAGAAATCCGGATGGGTGCTGTCCACACCGGTGTCGAGCACCGCCACATTGACCCCCTGGCCGTAAAGTCCGTGCGTCTGATGGGCCACATCACCGCCCACTGCTGGAACCGCCTGATCGAGCACCGCCTGGAACACCCGGTTGGGCCGAATTTTCTTCACCCCACCGATGGCCAGCCCGGACCGTTGACCAGCAGCCTGCCACAGGACACCGGTTCGCCCGCGCAGCTGATTCTTGGCCATCGTAATCGTGCCCATCCCGGTCGCTGCGGGCAGCCGGCGATACTGAAGTGCAGCGCCCGTCGCCGTTCGCTGCAGAGCCGAGGAATCCTCCACCGTGACGATCGCGGAGACGACGTTTTGATGGGCATCGTCCATCTTGTTCTCGATGAGATAATCGATGTTGAAAAACTGCGCATCCAGCACCCGGGGCACCAGGTGCTTCACGTCCGCGGGGATGACGAAGGTCCCCGTTTTTTGATCGCGAAATCGGGTGAAGGCCACCTGACCCGTTGGTCTCGGCGCCTGGTCCACCACCACCACCCAAGATCCATTGGTCCCCTTGGACACCTCGAGCCGGTCGCCGGTGATCAGCGTCACAGTATACCGTTCGGGAAGATCCGATGGTTGAACTTGATCACGCGCGCGGCTGTTCACCTTCAGGGGATCACTCTCCTCCTGACACCCGCCGATGACCCAACCGAGCATCAGACAAACCACTCCAATCATCTGTCGATTCATTCCATCTCTCCTTGTTAATTCCCCGCAAGATTAAGGACAATCCAAACCAACATCTTCTGTTAATTGATTTTCAGTGCCACAATGTTCGCTTTTTCTGTTCTGAAAAAGCGGCTGCGTGACCCAACTGAAAGGGAAAAATATCGGTCTCAACCCGAGTGAAATTGGGCGGGGATTCTCTAGGAATGGTAAAATGTGTCGTCCAGAACATGCAACACTTTGCCGTCACACCAATGATAGACCACCGCCGGACCCAACTCCCGGTCAACGCAGTAGCCAACCTGGTCATCGCAGGGCTCAAGGGGGACGCCCTCGGCACAGAGAAACTCTCCCTCGCAGGGATCATTGGGCACGCTGTCCGCTATTTCTTCACAGCTGCTGATGACATCTTGATCAGTATTGATCTTCTGCAATCGGTCATCGCAGAGCTCGTTTCGCCACAGATGGGTCGACGGGCCGCAGAACACCATCTCCAAACAGTCGGCAGGTCCTGCTCGCAAACAGGTGAATTCTCCGTCACAAGATTCTCCGGTTCTCCCGTTCATCAGGGCGGTGCAGTCTGTCCAGAGGGCATCGTCCAACGGCGGCTGATGCCTCAGAACAAAGGTCTCGGTGACGACAGCCGAACCCTTGAGACAGCTCATCTCCCGGCTGATTTGATGGCGCGGATCCCCTTCGGGATTCCACCAATCCTCTTTCCAGCCGCATCCCGCGGGAAACGTACAGGCCTGTCCGCTTTTGGCGTCATCGAACTCCTCCGATATCGGCTGACATTCCGTGATCACCGGCAGATCCCCCTCCCCTTCATCTGATAGTGAATTCAATATGTCGCCGGTCGATCCGTCTTGCACATCGAAACACCCGACCCCTAACAGACCAGCGACAGAAATCGCGACAATTATCCGGTACGTCATTTAGCCTCTCCTCGTTCCGGCGGCAACCCGTTTGCACGCCATACAACCTTGGGTCGAGGGAGCGCAGAATCGGCTCATCGCAGCGGCTTTTTTCAGTTTACC
>JANQET010000162.1 GCA_028278265.1 Myxococcota bacterium | reverse complement strand
CATGCGCGGGTGGGCATGGGGGCCACCCGCCAGGACGTGAACGTGTCCGTGCGCGGGGGCAGTCGGGTGGAGATAAAAGGGGTTCCCCAGGCCGGCTGGGCACCGGCTCTGGTGCACGGCGAAGCAGTACGTCAGGTCAATCTGCTGGCCCTGCGGGACGAGCTCCATCGGCGGGGCTTCACCGACCCGGAAAAAGTGGCCGTCGAGCACTGCGACATCACCGAGATGGTCGCCCAGTCCTCCCTCGACGTGTTGAAGCGAGAGAATTGGCAGCGGTTCATCGATGACGACAAACGGCGTCCCGGTTTCGAAATGCTGGGCAGCCGGTTCTGTGTCCGCGCGATTCGCTTGCCCCGGTTGGCCGGCACCCTCCGCTGGCCCGGTCAGCCCGGGCACACCTTTGCCCATGAGTTGGCCGGCCGAGTGCGGGTGATCGCCTGTTTGGATCAGGAACCGATCCTCCTGCACAGTGAGAAATGGCCGGATTACAAGGGTGCCAGCCGGGAGTTGAAGCGACTGAAGAAAAAAATGGGCTGCGGCCCGGACGATGCCATGGTTGTGGTGTGGGGCGCAGAAGGGGACACCATCACTGCAGCCGAGGAGATTCGCCTGCGCTACGGGGATGCCACCTTGGGGGTACCCCAGGAGACCCGGCAGCCCTTTGTCGACGGCTCCACCGACTTCGAACGGATCCTCCCCGGACCGGATCGCATGTACCCGGACACGGACAGCCCTCCCCAACGGGTGACCGGAGAACGGGTCGAGGCGTTGAGGCGCCACTTGCCCGAGCCACCGTGGATCCGCGAGGAGCGATACACCGCCGTCGGCGTCCCCCAATCCACAACCTTCTTCTTGATCCGGCGGGGCGGGGCGCGACTCGTCGATCAGGTGGTCGAGCAGGGCGCGGCGGATTTGCGGCAGGCCTGCTTCTTTTTCGGCGAACGGCTCAAGGGGCTTCGGCGCGGAGGGGTTCCGGTCGATCGAATTTCAACCGAAACATGGTGCGAGGTCTTCCGTCGCGCGGCGCAAAATCCCGTTCTGTTCGAAGCGTGGAAACCAATCGTCTCCTTGCTCGCTGAAGACCCTCAGCAAACCGTTCAAGGGGCCATCGACCGGTTGGGCCTGGCGTCCCCGGCCGATTGGCGCGAGACCGTGGCGGCCCTGGCCCGCTATCGACAGCCCGACCACCCCGACGGCACTCCGGCACAGCGGTTTCGATTTCTGATGGGCTTGGCGATGAACCAGCTTCGTGGAAAAATCAGCGCGAAAGAGGTGGCCCGGGCACTCAAAGCAACCGTGGAGGAACCGGCATGAACGACAACAACGAAGCACTCAAAGGATATCGGGGTCGAGCGCGCCAATGCCTCTCCGAGTGGAAGGTGACCGTCTGGAGCGATGTGCGCATTGTCAATACCGCGGGCAGCGTGTTCGAAGGGGTGATCCTACCGCGCAGTGAGAACTTCGACGATCTGCACCTGGTGCTCAAGCAAAAGACCGGCTACAACGTCGGCATTCACGTGGACCGGGTGTCCTCGATCGAGGAGCTGGGCTACAAGAAGGCGGTCTATAAAATACCCGAAAAAGAGTTCCCCAGTGACCCGGCGTTGCCCAATGTGACATTGCTGGGGACCGGCGGCACCATCGCCTCGCGCCTTGACTACCGCACCGGCGCGGTGATACCGGCGTTCACCCCCGGTGAGCTCTACGGGGCCGTTCCCGAGTTGGCCGACATCGCCAACCTGACGACCAAGAAGATCTTCGGTGTGTTCTCCGAGAACATGGGCTGGCCTCAATACGCCGCGCTGGCCCAGGCCATCGGCGATGAGATCGAGGCCGGCGCCGACGGCATCGTCATCGGTCATGGGACAGACACCATGGGACACACCGCGGCGGTGCTCAGCTTCATGGTGCAGCAGAGCCCAGTGCCGATCGTGCTCGTGGGCAGCCAACGCAGCTCGGATCGGCCATCCAGCGATGCGGCGCTCAACCTGATCCACGCGGTCAAGGCGGCGGGCTACGGCTCAATCGCCGAGGTGCAGATTTGCATGTTCGGTCCCACTTCCGATCAGTACGGTTTACTTCACCGGGGGACCCGTTGCCGCAAGATGCACTCGTCGTATCGCAGCACGTTTCGCACCATCGGCGCGATTCCCCTCTGCCGCGTCAGCCGCGACGAATTTCAACCGCTGACCGACGACTACCTGCGCCGGGATCCCGCGCGCCAAATCCAGATCGATCCGGTCTATGACGACAATGTCACCATCGTCTACTACTACCCGGGCATGAAACCGAACCTGATCGAAGCGCTGGTCGACAAGGGATATCGGGGCATCGTCATCGCGGGCACCGGCCTGGGCCACGTCAACAAACCCCTTTATCCGGCGCTGAAAAAAGCGGTTGAGAAGGGGGTTCACGTGGTAATGACGGTCCAAACCCTCTGGGGTTACGCCCAGATGTACGTCTACGACACGGGCCGGGATTTGCTGGACGCCGGGGTGGTGCCGTTGGACAACATGATTCCCGAAACTGCGCTGATGAAGCTCGGATGGGTGCTGGGCCACACCGACGATCACGGGGAGGTGCTGCGAATGATGCGCCAACCGATCAACTGCGAAATCACCGAGCGGGAACCCCACAACGGGTACCTCGTCCTCCAGGGGGGCCTGCCCGAGACCGAAGATTTTGTGAAGGGTCACTGGAAGTAGCAGGGAACGATGGCCGAACTTCTCGCACCTGCCGGCACCCTGGAAAAACTGATCTTTGCCGCCAACTACGGTGCCGATGCGGTGTACTTCGGTCTCAAGCAATATTCCCTGCGCAGCTTTGCCGGCAACCTGACCCTCGAGGAGGCCGCCCGCGGTCTCGACTACCTTCACCGACGGGGCAAGAGGGGCTACTGCACCCTCAACATCTTTCCTTTTGACGACGACTACGCGCCACTGCTCGAATGCGCCAAAGCACTCGAGGCGAGCGGCGTCGACGGCCTCATCGTCGCCGACCTGGGTCTGCTCGCTGCCCTGAAAAAAATCGGCCTATCCACACCTGTGCACATCAGCACCCAGGCCAACACCTTGAGTGCCACCACTGCACTGGTCTACCGGGAGCTGGGCGCCTCCCGGGTGAACCTGGCCCGGGAGCTCTCTTTTGACCAGATCGCGCGAATCCGAGAAGCGGTCGAACCGTCCGGACTCCAGCTGGAGGTGTTCATTCACGGGGCGGTCTGTTTTTCCTATTCCGGACGGTGCGCGATCAGCGACTATCTGGCGAGCCGGAGCGCCAACCGGGGCGCCTGCACCCAACCCTGCCGCTGGCACTACCAACTGATCGAGGAGAAGCGGCCCGGGGTAACCCACCCGGTCGAAGAGGACGAACGGGGCACCTACTTTTTCAACAGCAAAGATTTGGCGTTGGTCTCCCATACCAAAAAACTCCACGAGCTGGGTATCACCTCGTTGAAGATCGAAGGCCGGATGAAATCGATCCACTACATCGCCCAAGTGGTTTCGCTCTACCGCCGCCTGCTCGATGGGGATCCGATCGAAGAGGCAACCGCACTCGGCCTCTTGGGCCGGGTGAGCAACCGGGGGTACTCCAGAGGATTCATCAAGGGTTCGGTGACACCCGACGACTACGACTATACGATTGGCAGCCCCACGGCCACCTCCCTATTCCTCGGAGAGGTGACCGAGCAGCTCGACAACGGGCGATCCCTCCTGCAGGTGCGCAATAAAATCTGCGCCTCGGATCAGGTGGAGGTTCTCCAACCGGACGGCTCGATCCACCCCGAAATCCTTCCGGGAATCCTGACAACTGCGGACGGTGAGAAGAGCCCGCAGGTCACACACGGCGTGCTCGAGCTGCCGCTGGCCCTGCCGCAATATTCAATTATCAGAAAATCGATCGGTTAGTCGTCGCGAGAGGCGCTACTTCAGCAGGAGACCGAGCCAAGTGATCAACCCGGAACGCCGCGTTGCGACCTGACACCCGCATCCCCCATCATCAGATGAGGCGCTGTCGTCATCATCATCGTCGTCAGCATCGGAATCCCCATCTCCGTCTCCGTCGCTGTCCCCGTCACTGTCGCCGTCACTGTCTCCATCCCCGTCCCCATCGCCGTCACTGTCGGAGTCGCCGCCGGCCTCGACCACCTCCACGGTGAACGTCTGCTCCACCGGATCGATGATCAGTCCGTCGGTCAATTTGAGGGTCACATCGTGCTCACCCACATCCCCCTCAGCCGGGGTGCCCGAGAGCACTGCAGTGCCATCCTCGTTGTCGTCCAAGGTGAGGAAATCCGGCCCGTCGACCTCGAACCGCAAGCTCGAGAGATCGTCATCCTCTGCTTCGATTTCGTATTCGTAGGCTTCGTCCACCGTGACCTCGGTCACCGGGTTGGTGGTAAAGGCCGGCACATCATTGATCACGAAATCATCAATACAGATGTCGCTGGCCCAACCACTACCGGTTTGACCGCGGAAACGGACCCGGATCGGGTTATCGAGCCAATCGGCCAGCTCGACCACCGAGCGCTGCCACTCGTCTCCCTGGTTCTCGCTGAGGTGTACCACCCCCTCTTCCCAGGTACCGTCCGACCAGAAGTCCATCCACAGATCACCCATCTGATCTTCGCCCTCATTGTCGCTGAACATGTGGAACCAGAACGACAGCTCGGGTTGCTTGAGACCGGACAGATCAAAGATCGGGGTGACGTTGGTGGCCAGCTTGTCCGGTGAATTGTCATTGGACGCTTCGACGTAGAGGTAGTTTCCGTCGCTGCCGGTGTGATCCCCGTCGGGTCCGGTGGCGTCCTCCACCTCGCCGTCTTCGATGTCCACCGGTCCGGATTGGACGTTCCACTCCAGCTCGTCGTTGCGCAGCTGTTTCCAGTACTCGCTGAGCTCGGTGGTGCCGTCATCAAAGGTGTCGAAGTTCTGTACGTAGGGGAACTCGTCGATCAGTCCGGGATCGGTAATCTCGATCGCTTTTTCGCAGAATAAGGAATCGGTTTCCGTGTCGGTGATACGAATGGTGTAATCATCACCGACCGCCTGATCAGCCGGGACCACCCAATTGATGGTCTGATCGGCCGCGTCCACTCCCGAAGCGATCTCCACCGCCTGGGTGTCCCCCTGGTACAGCGCGATATCGACCGTGTCCATATCGGCGAACTGCCAGGCGATGGTGTACTCGAACTGTTGATCCCACTGCTCCCCTTCGACCGGGCTGTCGATGGTGCATCCCGAGGTGGGGACATAGTCATCGATGATCGGCCAAATCAGCTCCATGCGACGGCCACTGTTGGTGCCACTGGGGCAACCGCCCAAGTTGTGAATGGCGATCACCTTGTTCGTCTCGGCTGACAGCACTGCCGAGCCCGAGCTGCCCGGCTTGGTGTCACATCGATAAGAGACTGCTCGGCTGCCCACACTGGCGACCTGGCACAATCCGCCGGAGTCCGAATCGCTTTCGAGCCCAACCATGGTCGGTACAGTGCTCGGGTGCTGGATGATGTAGAGTTTTTCGCCGTTGGCCGGTTTGCGCGTATCGGGCAACAAGTAGCCGTACTCGGAGACATCCACGCTGGGATTGAGGGTGTAGAGGGTGAAATCCAAACTGCTGTCAGTGGTGACGAAATCGTCCCCGGCAACCTTGACCACCTCTTCCAGCTGATTGCCGTCGCACTCGGTGTATTGGTAGCCGAACCACGCCTCGATCCCGTTGACATCGCTCTGAGAGTCGATGCAATGGTTGTTGGTCATCATGTGGTTGGCCGAACCGATCCGCCAGGTGGAACAGAATTTCGATCCCCCTTGCCGGGCCAGCACCGGCACTGCCCATGACTGCTCGTAGACCAACGGATGGGTCTCTGAGTAGCACTCCGCATCCTCCATGTCATCCTGACCACAGATCGACCTCATCTGGGGATTTCTCTCCCGTACCTCTTCGGCAGACAATCCCCTTGTATATCGGTCGATCACCACGCCGTACCGTTTTAATTCGGACTTGGACAGACGCCGTTTCCTCGCCTTGTGCAGCTCTACGATAGCCGTGTCCCCCATCACCGACATCGACCAAAACCGCGCCCGCTCGTCGAAAGTGAACTGGGAATTCTTGGCCGAGCGCTCAACCGTCGGATCTGTATAATAGGTGTACTTTTCTGTACCTGTTGAATTGGAAACGGTGACGTAGTCCCCGGGCACCAGTTTGAACTTGGAAAAATGCACTTTGATGAAAAAGGCATCCTTTTCGTAAATCTTTTGAACCCGTCGGCTGGCCGAACGGTAGTCGACCGGCAACTTGGTATCCTTGAACTCTCCGATGGTGATGTCATGGTATTCGTTCTCTGCGGTTGAGTCGCAGACCGTTTCGGCCCCGCCTCCGGCCGCGACCTGATCACCACTGACCGCGGATGGTTGGAGGGTGGGCGGTTGCGCAATCTGGCCCTTGTCGTCGCCGCTGTTTAATGTGGCGACAGCGGGAATCACCAGCAGTGTGATCACCATGGCCAAGAGGGTCTTTTTCGATGACATGCGATGCTCCTTTCGCAGAGTTATGAATTCAGCTGTTTTGGTTTCTTGTAGTTACTTTTCCTCTAATTCTGGTATTTTATGCATCCCAGAGAATATTAAACCCGCGGTTAAATGTAAAGTACAAAACGTCTAACTTCCTATTCTGACAAATTTATTTTATATCAATGTAATATTGCACAAGAGCTGTTGTTGCATAATCAAGCAATCGCCACACTACCCCCACCCTGCAAATATGCCATTCTCAAATGGCCCAATTGGTTTGAACGATCTAAACTTGTCAGATGAACTTTGATTACATCGTCATCGGCTCGGGGTTCGGTGGATCGGTCTCTGCTCTGCGGCTCGCCGAAAAGGGTTACCGAGTTGCGGTCATCGAACAGGGCAAACGCTACTCGGCCGAAGATTTCCCCCGCACCAACTGGAACCTGCGCAAGTTTCTCTGGCTTCCCCAATTGTCCTGCTACGGCATTCAAGCACTCACCCTGCTC
>JANQET010000152.1 GCA_028278265.1 Myxococcota bacterium | reverse complement strand
GAGAAGTGCACGTTCTGCGTACAACGGATCAATGCCGCCAAGTTCGCCGCCAAGAACGCCGATCAGCCCCTCGAGGACGGCAGCGTGCAGACCGCCTGTCAGCAAGCCTGTCCGGCGCAGGCGATTCACTTCGGTGATGTGAACGATTCGAAAAGTAAAATCGTAATCCAGCGGGGTAAGGCGCGGGCGTACCGCGTGCTGGAAGAGCTCAACGTCCGGCCCAACGTCTCCTACCTGGCGCGGGTGCGAAACCCCGGCACCAGGCCCCCGGGCGACAAGAAAAAAGAGAGGAGTGACCGGTGAGTCGGCAGAGTTCCATCTTGGCGCCGGCACCTCTTTTTACCAAAGAGGTCGATTCAAAAACGTTGGATGAGGCCATCTTCAAGCCGACGGAGTCGTTCCCCACGGTTCGCTGGTGGATAGCGATCAGCATCACCGGATCGATGCTGGTGCTGTTCGTGGCGCTGCTGATCCACACCCTGCAGGTGGGCATCGGCACCTGGGGCAACAACAACCCGGTGGTCTGGGGTTGGGGGATTACCAACTTCGTCTTCTGGATCGGCATCGGCCACGCGGGGACACTCATCTCGGCGATTCTGTTTTTGCTGCGACAAAAATGGCGGACAGGCATCGCCCGGTTTGCCGAGGCGATGACGGTCTTTGCGGTGATCTGCGCGGTGATCTTTCCCGTGCTGCACTCCGGCAGGCCGTGGCTGACGATATTTTGGGTGCTCCCCTATCCCAATGGACAGGGGGTCTATCCCAATTTTCGCTCGCCCCTGTTGTGGGACGTTTTCGCGCTGGCCACCTACTTGTCCGTCTCGGTGATGTTCTGGTTCCTGGGGCTGATTCCCGATCTGGCCACTGCTCGGGATCGCGCGGTGAACAAGGTTCGCAAGTTCGTCTACGGAATTCTGTCCCTCGGTTGGAAGGGGAGCCACCGGGCCTGGGTTCACTACGAAAAGGCCTACTTGCTGTTCGCCGGGCTGTCGACCCCGTTGGTGGTCTCGGTCCATTCCATCGTATCGTTCGACTTTGCCTCGGCCGTGCTGCCGGGGTGGCATACGACCATCTTCCCCCCGTACTTCGTCGCCGGTGCGGTCTTCAGCGGATTTGCCATGGTGGCCACGTTGGTCATCCTGATGCGCAAGATGTTTCACCTGGAGCACATCATTACCCGCCATCACCTCAATTCGATGAACAAAATCGTCATCGCCACCTCATTGATGGTGGGGTACGCCTACGCGATGGAGTTCTTCACCGCCTGGTACAGCGGGGCGGTGTACGAGAAATTCGTGTTCATCAACCGAGCGATGGGGCCGTACGCCTGGGCCTACTGGACCATGCTGACCTGCAATGTGCTCGTGCCGCAGCTGCTGTGGATCAAGAAGATCCGACGATCACCGATCCTGATGTATCCGATCGTGCTGCTGGTCAACGTGGGCATGTGGTTCGAGCGTTTCGTGATCATCGTCACCAGCCTGCACCGGGATTTCCTACCCGCGTCGTGGGGGCATTTCACACCGACCTGGGTTGATGCGGGCCTGTTCATCGGCAGCTTCGGCCTGTTCTTGACGCTGGTCCTGCTGTTTGTCCGGTTTTTACCGGCGGTTTCCGCGGCAGAGATCAAGGGTGTGGTGCCGGGCGCCCAACCTTCCCACGGAGGTGCCCATGATTGAGTCCGGACAGAAAAAGGTGGGATTGGTCGGGATGTTCGATGATCCCAACACCCTCATCGCAGCGGCGAAGAAGGTCAGGGATTCCGGGCACCGCGCCTGGGATTGCCATACGCCGTACCCGGTACACGGACTCGAACAGGCGATGGGGCTCAAGGACTCTCCGATTCCCACCATTACGATCATCGCTGCGTTCACCGGTTTTGTCAGCGCGGTAGTGCTCACCGGCGGATTGAACGCCGTCCACTACCCCTTGCGGGTCGGCGGCAAACCGCTGTTCAGCTGGCAGGCATTCGTGCCCATTTATTTCGAGCTCTTTATTTTGTTCGCTGCCCTGGCCACGTTGGTCTCGGTGGTGGTGTACTGCAAATTGCTGCGGTGGCACTCACCCCTGCACGACTCCGGGTTAATGAAGGAAGTCACCGGCGATCGGCTGGCCATCGTATTGGAATCCGCGGACGAGGAGTATATCGAACAGACGTGTCGACCCTTGCTCGAGGCGGCCGGGTGTACCGACATTCGGCATCTCTTTGAAAACACCGACGACGAGCCAACGATATGATCAAAGAAAAATTACAAAACCTTCAACTCCCCTGGTCTCCGTTGATGTTCAAGGCCACGCTCGTGGGCACGGTGCTCGCCGCGTTTTTCATTCCGGTCGTAATCGTGGGGCTCCCGTTTATCGAATTTTTCAACGACATGGCTGCCCAACCCAAGGCCAAAACCCAGGGAACCTACGGCCGCATCTACGGGCAACAGCTACAGACCGAACGAATCGCCGTTCCGGGCACGGTGCCGCGACACGGCGGTGAGACCTATCCCTTCACCGAATTCGGCAAGCAGCAAGCCGACGAGCAGACAGCCGACGCCGGGGTTGACGCGCCGGGCAAGGCACCCAAGGTCGACTTGGAATTGCGGGCAGCCAAACAGGTGGGAGCCCTGTGGACCAACCCGGTCCCGCGAACCCCAGAGGCGTTCGCCGAGGGCAAGGAGCTCTACGACATCTTTTGCATCACGTGCCACGGGAACAAAGGCCAAGCGGACGGACCGGCCGTCGGCGCAGACCGCTTCCCCGCGCCGCCATCGTTCCACACGGACAGGGCGCGGGAGTTTACCGATGGGGCGGTGTATCATTTCATCACCCAGGGATACCAGAAGATGCCCTCCTACGCTGACAAGCTCGATCCGACCGAGCGGTGGATGACCATTCACTACATTCGGGCGCTGCAGCGGGCGATGAACCCCGAGCCGAAAGATCTCGCCAAATGAGCACGCAAGGCACAATATCGAGTTTAATTCAGACGATTCCGGCCCCTGCCCGCAGTGTGACGGTGTTGCGCGCCGGGGGCGCCTTGGCCGTGCTCGGTGCATTGCTGAGCGCCTTGGGGTTGGTGTTTACCGATAGCCTCGGCCGGCTGGCGCACGGCTATCTCTTGGGATTTTCGTTCGTTTGGACCGTCTGCCTGGGCAGCCTGTTACTCGTCGCCCTCCATCACCTGACGAGCGCGGTGTGGTCCGTGGTGCTCCGGCGGGTGATGGAGCTTTTCGCCTCTCGCATCGGCTTGGTCGCGATCCTCTTTTTGCCGCTGTTGATCATCGCCTATGTGGGCCACGAAACGGGCATGTTTCCCTGGCTGACCCCTGAGGTGGCGGCAGACCATATCGTTCACGGTAAGGCCCCCTATCTCAACTTGCCGTTCTTCACCCTGCGGGCGGTGTTGTTCTTCGCCATCTGGTTCCTCTTCGGCAAGTTTTTCGTCGGCCGATCCATCAAGCAGGACAACACCACGGGGGATGAGCGCTCCACTTTGCTGATGCGAAAACTGTCGGCGCCCTTTGTCATTCTCTTTGCGTTCACCATTACCTTCGCCGGCATCGACTGGCTGATGAGTCAGTCCCCATTATGGTACAGCACCATGTTCGGGGTGTATATCTTCTCGGGCATGATCGTCAGCGCGTTGGCGGCGATCACCCTCTCCGCGTACAAGATGATCGATTCGGGGCGGCTGGGACAGGGGATCATCAACGACAATCACATCTACAACCTGGGCACCCTGATGTTCGCTTTCACGGTGTTTTGGGGCTACATCGCCTTTAGTCAGTACTTTCTCATCTGGTACGCCAATATGCCCGAAGAGAGCTTTTACATGGTCCAACGGGTGGAGGGCGGTTGGCTGAACGTCACCGTGTTACTGGCGCTGGTTCGCTTCGTCATCCCGTTCATGTTGCTGCTCTCACGCCGGGCCAAAACCCTGCGCAGCCGGCTGATCGCGATGTCGATTGTGATTCTGTTCGGTCAGTTGCTCGATCTCTATTGGCTGATCATGCCGCAAATCCACGAGAGCGAACCCACCGTCGGGTGGCAGGAAATCGGCCCTGTGCTGTTCTGCAGTGGCGTGTTTCTGCTCACCATCGGCTCGTTTTTGGGCAAACACAAAGCAATCGCAGTGGGGGATCCATTGCTGGAAAAATCGATATGGTTTCAACTTTAGCAGATCGCAAGGCGCGTTCAGTGGTCGTCTGGGGATTGTGTTTCGGTCTCGTCACCGCGGCGACGTCGGCCACAGGGGAGCAGACCCCACAGACGGTTGGCATCGAGGAAAAATTGAGCGCGATGGTGCCCATCGACGAACTGGTTTTTCGCGACGAACAGGGCAAGCCGGTGGTATTGGGAAGCTTGTTTGATATTCCGGTGGTGTTGACCCTGGTCTACTTTCGCTGTCCGGGAATCTGCACCCCCCTGCTCCAGGACCTGGCGAGCGTCGTACAAAAGAGCGACCTGGTCGCGGGCGAGGACTATCGATTGATCACCATCAGCTTCGATCCGCAGGAGGGGGCCGACCTGGCCCGGATGAAGCAGCACAACATGATCTCCTCGATGACCCGCAAACCGATCGCCAAAGACGCATGGCGCTTTTTCACCGGAGACGAAGCGACCATACGCCGGCTCGCCAAAACGGTCGGGTTCAACTACGTGCGGGACAAAAACGGTCAGGATTACGTGCACGGCGCCACGCTGACCTTTCTCGGCAGCAACGGCATGGTGGCGCGATACCTTCAGGGGACCCGCTTCAACCCGGCCGACTTCGAGCTCGCCGTTGTCGACGCATCGATGGGGCGGGCCCGCTCATTCATGAAGCGAATACAGCGATTGTGTTACGCGTTCAAGCCCGAGAGCCATACCTATACGCTGCAGATCAACCGAATCATTCTCGGTGTCACCCTCGTGTTTGTCGCGCTGTTCATCGTGTTCGTCGTCATCGCGAAACCGGGGAAGCGGCGCAAGGATCTCGTTGAAGGGGCGCATAGGGTAGAGGAGAAATCGCGATGAACACCCAAGTGAAGACCGCAGCTTCATCATCGCCGGTTCCGGACTATATTCGCGCTTCAAAAGGCATCTGGTCGTGGCTCACGACGACCGATCACAAGCGCATCGGCCTGATGTATTTCGTGGTCATGATCTCCCTTTTCGTGGCCGCGATGGGGATGGCGGTGACCTTTCGGCTCGAGCTGTTCTCTCCCGGTGAACAGCTGTTCGAGAGCGACATCTACAATCGGCTGCTCACCCTCCACGGGGTGGTGATGATTTTTCTGTTTATCATCCCTGGCATTCCGGCGGTCTTTGGCAACTTCTTTTTGCCGATTATGATCGGGGCCAAGGACGTGGTGTTCCCCAGGTTGAATCTACTCTCTTGGTATTGTTTCGTCGTCGGCGCGCTGATCGCGTTGTTCTCGGTAACCCTGGGCGGCATCGACACGGGCTGGACCTTTTACGTACCGTACAGCCAGAAGACCGATCTCAATGTCTTGGTGCCCATTTTAGCGGCGTTCATCATCGGCTGGTCATCGATCCTGACCGGGATCAATTTCATCGCCACGACCCATCGCATGCGGGTCAAGGGCATGGGATTCTTTGACATGCCGCTGTTTGTCTGGTCCCTCTACGCCACGGGCTGGATCCAGATTCTGGCCACCCCGGTCGTGGGGATAACCCTGCTGTTGCTGGTGTTCGAAAAATTTGTCGGAGTGGCGATCTTCGATCCGGCGGCCGGGGGTGATCCCATCCTGTTCGAACACCTGTTCTGGATCTACTCCCACCCGGCGGTGTACGTGATGATCCTGCCGGCCATGGGGGTCGTCTCGGAGATCATTCCGACCTTTGCCCGCCGCACCATTTTCGGGTACAAGACGATCGCCTATTCATCGATCGCCATCGCGGGCATCGGCTCCTTGGTCTGGGCCCACCACATGTTCACCTCGGGCATGGTGGACGAAGCGCGCATCGTGTTTTCGTTTCTCACTTTCTTTGTCGCCGTGCCGAGCGGGGTGAAGGTGTTCAACTGGCTCGCCACCCTCTACAAAGGATCCATCGAGCTCCGCTCTCCGATGATGTGGTGCTTGATGTTCATCTTTCTGTTCAGCATCGGCGGGCTCACCGGTCTGTTCAACGCCTCATTGTCCATTGACATCCATCTGCACGACACCTCATGGGTGCCCGCCCATTTCCACTACACGATCTTCGGCGGAGCCGTGGTGATTCTGTTTGCCGCGTGCCACTACTGGTGGCCCAAGATATTCGGCCGAATGGTCAATGAACGAATTGCGATCGGGACCTGCATCGGCTTTTTCATCGGGTTCAATCTCACCTACATGCCGCTGTTTTTTGCCGGCACGGCCGGGATGCCCCGACGGTATGCGGACTACCTGCCCGAGTACACGATCTACCATCGCCTCTCCACCATCGGAGCGGTCATTTTAGCCACGTCAATCCTGATCATGATCATCAACCTGGTGCGGTCCATCTCAAAAGGCAAGATCGCCCCGGCCAATCCCTGGCAGGGGGCCACCCTGGAGTGGACCGTGCCCTCACCACCGCCCACTTTGAATTTCACCGGAGAGCCGGACACGAGTCGAGGGGCCTACGAATACCCGGTCGAGGTCAGCGATGGCTAATCACAGCGCCGAGATGCACGAGCACGCGGAGCACGGGCATTACGACCCGATGGCCAACAAGATCGGCATGTGGACCTTTCTGTTCACCGAAGCCCTGTTGTTCGGTGCCTTGTTCATCGCATTTTTTGTTTATCTCAGCACAAACACCGGAGACTTTCTGGACTGCTCCTCCGAGCTGAACCGGATCATGGGGGCGATCAACACCGTTGTGTTGTTGACCAGCAGCCTCACCATGGCGCTGGCGATTGCGGCGCTCCAACGGGGGAACAAGCGGCTGTCGCTCAACTTGATGTTGATGACCCTGGTCTTTGCCGCGGTGTTCCTGATCATCAAGTACTTCGAATGGTCGCACAAGATTCATTTGGGTATCTATCCAAAATCCGAGCTGATGGTGAACCGGGCCCAGGGGGACCAGCTCTTTTACGGGCTCTACTACACGATGACGGGACTGCACGGACTTCACGTGGCAATCGGTGCGGTGCTGATTCTCATCGCGATGCGCAAAGTGCAAACCGGAGGTGTGCACAAAACGAAATTTTCGTTCATCGAAAACGTGGGCTTGTACTGGCATCTGGTGGACTTGGTCTGGATCTATCTCTTTCCAATGTTCTACCTCATCGGCCGCTGACAGAGGGTGAAGGGATGTCACTAAACAACGACCATCAGTTGGTCCCGTACCGCGTCTATTTTTTGGTGTGGTTCGCCCTGATTCTGCTCACCGGTGTGACGGTCGGGGTGTCGTACATCGACATGAAGAATATTCCGATCCTGACCGCGGTCATGATCGCCACGGTGAAGGTCACCCTGGTGGTGCTCTACTTTATGCATTTGCGCTACGAACGGCGGATCGTGATGTTCATGATCCTAGCCTTCATCTTTACCTATGGCATTTTCTTTGGTCTGACCATGGTGGACTACGCGAACAGATGAGTAACCATGAATAGCGGAGTTTCAGAAATAGCAAGAGAGGTCGATCACGCGTTTTTGCTGGTCGGCATTGCAACCGGTTTGATGTTGCTCGGGATCACCGTCGTGATGGTGTGGTTTGTCATCAAGTACAGCCGCAAGAAGAGCAAACGGGTGGTCAATATCGAAGGGCATCGGCTGCTCGAGATCACCTGGATTGTAATCCCCACGATCATCGTGACCTGGATGTTCTTTGTGGCCTACGAGGGATTCGGAATGATGCGCCAGCCCCCGGACGACGCGATGATCGTTCAGGTGACCGGCAGGCAATGGGCCTGGGAGTTCGCCTATCCCGAGGAGAAGATCACCGCATCGGAGATGGTCGTCCCGGTCAACAGGGCGGTCAAGGCGTTGATCACCGCACCTGTTGACGATGTGCTCCATTCGTTTTATCTGCCCGACTTTCGCGTCAAGGAGGATGCGGTCCCGGGCCGGGAGACCTATCTGTGGTTCAAGGCCGAGCGGGAAGGGGAGTTCAACATCTTTTGCGCCGAGTACTGTGGCAAGGATCACGCCAAGATGCGCTCCACGCTGCGGGTGGTGTCAAACGACGCGTACCGGGCGTGGGTCAAAGGACAAATCGCCAAGCGGTACAAGCCACTGGAGTTTTCCGGGTTTGAGAATCCCAAGCATCCGGCCTTTGGCAAGGAGGATTTGAACATCGACTCGACCAAACTGTTCGGTACCTATTGCGCCTCTTGTCACGGAGAGGCGGGCGACGGGTCCGGACTTCCCGGAGAGGCGCGCAATTTCCAATCGGACAAGGATTGGAAAAACGGCACCCGGGTCAGCGATATTTTCAAAACCCTGATCGACGGCATCGAGGACACCCAGATGCGCTCCTTTCCCAATCTGACCCCGTGGGAACGGGTCGCCCTGGCGCACTATGTGCGGGCCTTTCAGACCGGTGCACTTCAGCACGACACTCAGGAGAGCTACGACGCGCTGATCAAGGAGTTCGAGCTCGACAAGATCACCGGACCCGGCGAGACCATTTCCGTGGAGCGGGCAATGGAGATCCTCTCCGAGGAGGCTGCCGCAGAGCAAGCGAGAGATGCCGAAGCAACACCGAAATAGCATACTCGGCTGGGGCTCCGTGCTGCTGGAGCTGACCAAAATACGCATCACCGCGGTGGTGATGGTCAGCACTGTCACCGGGTACCTGTGGGCCGCGCACCGAGTGACCGAGCAGATGGTGTTCACCATTTTGGGCACCTTGTTGCTCGCCTGCGGTTCGGCGGCGATGAACCACGTTCAGGATGCGTCCATCGATAGCCGGATGAACCGCACCGCACACCGCCCGATTCCCTCCGGCCGCATCAGCAAGGCAAACGCGTTTTTTGTCGCCGGATTGCTCATCCTGTTTGGGCTCTATTTTCTCGCCTCACTAGAAGATCAACCCATCGTTGCGTTGGGGCTCGGTGGGGCAGCGGTGGTTTGGTACAACATCGTTTACTACTACCTGAAACGATGGACCGCTTTTGCCGTGGTGCCCGGATCGCTGATCGGCGCGCTCCCGCCGGTGATCGGATGGGTCGGGGGTAACGGGCATCCGCTCCATCCGTTCTGTCTCTTGCTGGCCTCCTTTTTTTTCATTTGGCAGATTCCCCATTTTTGGTTGTTACAACTGAACCGGGCCGAGGAGTACAGGCGCGCAGGGCTTCCAGCGCTCAGCGACCATTTTTCCGGTGCGCAGCTGGGTCGCATCACCACCGCCTGGCTCTGGGGCACGGCGGTGGCCGGAGCCGTGTTTCCCGCGCTGGCCGGTGAGCTGCTTCCCCTGGGCTGGCGGGTGGTCATGTTGTCCGCATCCCTGTGGTTGGGCCTGGCAGCGCTGAAAATGCTGCGCCGCAACGCGCCTGAAAAGCGTCCCTATCGCCGAGCATTCACAGAGATCAACGGCTATGCGCTGGTGATCATGGTCTGTCTTTCGATCGGGGCGATCTGACTCCGGCGAAATGACAAGGGGACGTATAACTAGCTGATTTCTAAACCAATCACCCTTTTTTGACCGATCGTCCTGAAGGATCATTCCGATTGAACCCCTGCGAAATTTTGGCGATCATCTCCAAAATGTTGGGCGTTGGCCCGCTGGGCTGGTGCTATAGTCGATTTATGGTTTCATCGGGAAAGGCCGCTCTAACAAAGGATATCGGGATGGGAAAATCGACCGGTTTGGTTTTTGCTTTTTTTCTGTTGCCCTGTCTTCAATGCTCGTCTGAAGTTTCCCCTGAAGGGGACGGCGGTCCGGGGAGCGTTGACGAGAGCGATTTCGAAGAGGCGGGGGAGATAGCCCTTCAAGCCGAGGCCCAGTACACCCTGTTCAAGCAATCCGCTGCCAGCTTGGCCGAGGCGCGGGAACAGACCGTCTCGTGGCTGCTGGAACAGGAGGCGGTCACCGAGGCGGGTGTCGAAGAGGACGAAAAGACGATTTGGTTTTTTCACGCTTCGGGATTGACCAGCGGCGTGCTGACCGAAAACTCCTTCAACAACACCACCACGCAACAGTTCGACTTCAGCGGTCGGGAATCCATTCAGGGGTTATCTGCGAACGCGGCCGATCGCCCCAAGGCGACCGGGATGATGGCCTGGCTGCTCAGCCCCTTCTACACGGAAAACGCCACCCACGATCAGATTTACGCCTTGAGCGATTTTTATGAGGTCCCCGGGTTCGGTCCGATGTTTCCCCCGTTGATCGATGAGGAGGCGAACATTGCCGCATTCCAGGCGGCGATCATGGGTTTCTTGCCACCGGCGGTCCACTTCACGGTGATCTCCCACGGGGGCAGAACCCGGCTGAAAAAGGGGGCCAAGAAGGTCAGCCATATTCTCAGCGGAGAGTACAAGACACCCACCACTTGGTCCCTGTACGCAGCGGATTTCAAGGCCGACCGGCTGGTGACCAAGGCGTACAAAGGAAAACTCTGGCTCACCATGACACCGGCTTTTTTCGAGCACTACAGCGCCGAGCCCAGCGCCGATTCGGCTCACTGGATGGCCCGCTACGTTTTTCTGCTCGTCTGCTACAGCTACCGGGACAACGGCCTGCACGATGCCTTCATGAACAACGGCGCTCGGGCATTCTCCGGATTCACGCGGGGCGTCGATGTGGAATGGGGCAACAACATCTCTGTTGAATACTTCGAAAAACTGGCCGAAAGGGAGGGTCGGACCATGGCGGAAGCCAGAGGGGCGATCAGCGGGACAGTCGATCCGGACAACCCCAGGTGCACGTTCGAGCAGTCCGCCAAAACGGTGGACACCCGCTACTTCTTTCGGGCCAGTGTGGTTGTCGATGGCAACGTCTACCTTACCCCCTCCTATGCTTGGCTCGCTGTATTCGATGACGAGATCCCCAAAGAGTATTACTTTCGCAGCACGGTCTTTCACGAAACCACCGGCGAGATGGGGGGGGATCTGATCGTCATCTTCGATTCGACCGCCGGGGGAAACGTAACGATTGAGGACACGGTGACGGAGATCAGGTTCGAAACCACGGACGCGACCTGGGGGATCGATCACACCTATTGGGAGGAGTTTTCCCTGCACGGGGTGGTCATCGTCCCCACGTTCAACGATATCAACGGCGGTCAGGTGTTGGGCAGCTTTGACGGCACCCTGACCGACAGCCTGACCAATCCCACCGGCACCAAACAAATCGGAGGCAATTTCGAGCTAATCCGGTCCAAATGATCACGGCTCCCCCCGCATCCCAGTTGCGATCGATCCTCACCGCCCCCCTCGTGCCCATCGGGGCGGTGCTCCTCACCGCCACGGCCGCGGTGACCCTACTCAGCCGTTGGGTCGATGTGCCACAAGATCCAGCTCACTGGCCGGCAGTGCTCGGTTTCACGGGTATCCAACTGGTGGCAGTGGCCGCCTACTTCGGCGCGGTCAGGGGAGCGGGGATCGCCGCACCCCGGTTTACGGCAGCCCACATGATCGGTTTCGCCGTGGCGCTGAGAGTGGTGTCCCTGTTCAGCCTCCCCCTGTTCGACGACGACCTCTACCGATACATCTGGGACGGCAAGGTCACGGCCCACGGCCTCAATCCGTATCGCCACGCTCCCCAGGAGGTCGTGCTGCCCCCCTTTGATCAACTGGGTGACGCTGCTGCGGACAGGCTCGCCGCGGACCGGCAGATGGCCACCCTCGATCGGCTCAATGAGTTGTGGTTCGAGGACAACGTGGAGCGGGCCCTGTTCCAGCAGATCAACTATCCCCATATTCCGACGATTTACCCGCCCCTGGCCCAGGTGGTCTTTGCCGGTGCGTATCTGATCTCCCCCAGCTCAACCGGATTGATCACCTGTTTCAAACTCGTTTTTTGTGTTTTCGAGATCCTCGCGATCTGTCTCGTCGTCGCAATCCTCCGTCAGTTGCGCCTCAACCCACTGTTCGGCCTGATCTATGCCTGGCATCCCCTGGTGCTCAAAGAGATTGCCGGCACAGGCCACATGGAATCACTCACCGTCGCGCTGACCCTGCTCGCCTTCTACGCCCTGCTCCGAAAACAGTGGTTCCCCTCCTTTCTGGTACTGGCCCTGGCGGTCGGATCCAAGCTCTACCCCTTGCTGCTGCTGCCCCTCTTCATCGCGTGGACCTTCCGTCTGCGCGGGTGGGGCTCGGTGGCCGGCGCTCTGCTCGTCTTTGCCGGCGGATTGGCCGCCCTCTACCTGCCGTTCGCCGATGCGGGCAGCCGACTGTTCGGAGGAACGGCGGCCTATGCCCGACTGTGGGAGATGAACGCCGGGCCGTTTGCGCTGGTCCAATGGCTTATCTCCCTGGTCACTGCTGCCGGTGCGCCGACCATCACCCGCGTCCTCTTCGGACTGGGCATGATGGCGCTCACCGCGGTGCTCGCCCTGAAGACCGGGTCGGCTCAACCGCAGCTGGTCCGAGCCGGACTGTTCATTCTCGCCGGTGCCTACCTGCTCAGCCCGGTGCAGAACCCGTGGTATATCTGCTGGTTCCTGCCGTGGCTCTGCTTTCGCCCTCGGTGGTGGCTGCTCGCCTTGAGCGGCAGCGCCCTGCTGTACTATCCTCACTTGGCCCTCATCTCGACATCGACTCACACCGGAGGGACCGACGATTGGAGCGGTCTCCTTCTCGTCACCGCGTACATGCCGGTGTGTGGATTGTTTGTCTGGGAGATCATCAACCGAAAGCGACGGGTTTGACGAACAGGCCGCTACCCTGGCCGGCATTCTCGGGGAGCTGGTGCTCGACGACACTCGGCGTTGGGGCTCCATGCACGAGAACCACCACGCAGACACCGGCGCTCCCCTGGCCCCCACGGCCGAGCAATCCCCCGGGGGCGTGTTCAGCGGATTTGTCGGTTGGAATCTCACCGTGGAGAACATGCTCGAAGGGGCGGTGAACGACGACTGGATGCTGCTCACGATCCGATAAAACAGTGGACAGGATTTGCGGATTCTGAAAGGATTACTGCGGCTAGCGGTCGCCCCGGGCGCCGGGGATATGCGAGGAAGATGTCATGTCAGCGACAGTATTGAACGTGTGCACCAGTGAGACCAAGGGGGTGCAGAAAACGCCGGTCGAGGTGGTCGAAATCGTCGAGGGGTACGGGGTCGAAGGGGATGCCCACGGGGGTGACTGGCATCGACAGGTCAGTCTGCTGGCCAATGAGAGTGCCCAGCTAATGAGGGACAAGGGGGCCAAGGTGGGCCCCGGGGATTTCGGCGAGAACATCCTCACCGAGGGTATCGAGCTGACCGCACTGCCGGTGGGGACCAAATTGATTATCGGAGAAGTGGAGCTGGAAGTCACTCAAATCGGCAAAGAATGCCACACCCGCTGCCCAATCTACTACGCCGCCGGTACCTGTGTCATGCCCACTGACGGGATCTTCTGCAAGGTGGTCAAGGGGGGATCGCTTCGTCCGGGCGCCCGCATTGACTCCCTCATCCCAGCCTGACTCATACCCCGATATACCGATCGTACAGCGCTTTGGCCGCAATCTCGTCTGTCGTGCCCTTGATAATCGCCCGCCCGTCGGGAAAAATAATCACTTCGTGGCCCTCGATCGTCGCCGTGAGCAACAGCCCGTTGTAGTGGGCCTCGGTGACCTTTTGCAGCCCTCGTTGAACCTGCTTCAAATCGACGGCAGCAGGCTTGGCCGGGGAGATCTGCACCGCATTCCGGCCGCATAGCGTTGTGACCCAGGCCACTCCGCCGGCGGTGAGAAATTCAAACTGCCGTTGCTGACAGGTGGGACACGCTTCTCGCCGCTTGGTGCGCACCCGGGAGTGATGTCCGGTCCACAGATCCAACTGGGTCAGCCAACCTACCTGGCTTCGATCACCGACCAACAGTTTGAGCGCCGCGGTCGCCTGCAAGGCGCCAATCAGGATCGGGGCCGTGCCCAGTACGCCGACCGTGTCACAGGTGGGCACGCTCCCTGCCGGGGGGGGCTCCTCAAACAGGCACCGCAGACATGGACCCTGTTCGGGCACGATCGGCAGCATCACGCCCCCTGTCCCCACGGCGCCGCCGTAGACCCACGGCTTGCCCTGTTTGACGCAGGCATCGTTGATGATGTACCGCGCCTCCAGGTTGTCCGTTCCGTCGAGAACGATCGACACATCGGCACTCAGGGACTCGGCGTTGTGCGGTGAATAACTGGCCACCTCGGCTTCGAGCTGGGTCGACGAATTGATACGGGAGAGCCGGGCCAGCGCCGCTTTTGCCTTGGGCACCTTTGCCGCTGCATCCCATTCGTCGTAAAGGATTTGCCGGTGCAGATTGGAGAGCTCGACCACGTCCCGGTCGACGAGGCGCACCCGTCCCACCCCGGCCCGCACGAGGGATTGGGCGATCGTCGATCCCAGCGCCCCGCAGCCCACAATGAGCGCCGAGCTCTCGGCCAATCGCTGTTGACCCTGTTCGCCTATTTCATTGAGCAGGAGTTGCCGCGAATATCGATCGGTCAAATTTGGGGGCATCGGGTTCTCGCTTTGATGAAGGTTCACTTTATAAAAAGCGATCCACGCGGGGAGTCAAGGCTAGAAGTTCAATACGAGCATGGCAAAGGTCCAGATCTGCGGATCGTCCCCCTTGGCCTTGGCGTAGCCCGCAGGGAGGAACACGCTGAAACCGGTGACCACTTTGAGATACTTGTTGATCGGGAGCTTGGCCGTCAGATCAATCTCGTGCCCGAGCAGCTTGTCTTCGGCGTGGCTGCTCCCGGCCGCCTGAGCCGGTGTGAGCAGGGGCTTACCCCCGGCGTTGGTCCAGGCGGCGTGTTCGGACGCCCGGGCGAGCAACCAATAGTCCAAGCTGACCTTGAGCCACGCCGCCGGAGCGAACCCGGCTCCCAGACTGAAATTCACCGCGTTGGACCAATTGACCAGATCCATGTAACCGTAGTGCAGGTGATTGGTGGGGAAGAGGTTGACGAACCCCTCGTGATCGCTCGGATCGTCATCGTCGCCGGTGGCGTAATTCCCCTCAACGCGCACGTACGGTTTGGTGGCCACCGGTATGACGTACTTCACGTCGGCGTGGAGCGCGAGGGCGCGCTGTTTCACCTCGGCCTCGGAATTGAATTGGCCGAACTGATACGCCACCTCCAGCCCGCCGGAGAGGGCATCCCCCTGGTAGCGGGCCCTGGTGCCCACCGTGCCGATGCCCCGTTCGGGACTAGCGGCCGTGGTATCGGTCGGATCGAACAACTGTCCCGGCGGGCGGGCGTCGTTGCCATCGACCAGGCCGAGAATGTACTGCTCCCAGACGACTTTCTTATCCAATAGATGCAGCGCGTTGTAGGCCCCGAAAAAGAGGGTGACGTGATCGATCAGATCCCCCTGGAGATCCGACGAGAAGACCGAGACGAACAGATCGAGCCAGCCGATCGGGTAGTTGACCCGCAGCACGGCCGCGTCGAACAACCGCGGAACGTTGGCCCATTCGAGGTGCCCGATCAGGCGCTGATCCCCGTAGACCAGGTGCTGACGGCCGATTCTCAAGGTCAATTTTTCGTCGGCCAGGGCAAACTGCACCCAGGCCTGATGGAGATCGGTGTTGCCCCCGTAGGCCACCGAGGAGTTGAGATAGCCCAGGGTACGCACGTCTTGGAACTGGACAAACGATTTGAGCCAGGAAGCGTAATTCACCGCCAACCCAATCCGAGCCCGTTGAAACCCCACCAACCGCTTGTCATCCTCGGATGAATTCAGGTCAGCGTTTTGGCGAAACTCGGGCCGCAGGCGATAGTGCAACTTGAACTGCCCCCAGACACCGTCCGGATTGCCGAAGGCCAACGGATTTTCATCCGCCGGTGCCTCCTGTGCACCCGCTGTGGCGCCGACGAAGACCAGTACCGCCCAAACTGAGATAAAGCCGGCCACCTGTCGCTTGAACATCGCATCGCTCCTCTTTTGGTATAATTTGGTACTTGATTGCCTTTTTAATAAAAAAAGTCAAGTGAATTTGTGCTGATGGGCTGTGGGGAATTACGCCGCGCTCAACGGGAGCTGGCGCTTCAGTTTGTCGAGGGCGCTGTTTTGGAGCTGCCGGATGCGCTCCCGGGATAGGTTGACACTCTCACCGACCTCCTTGAGGGTCATCTCTCGGCCGTTTTCCAATCCGAACCGCCGATAGATCACGATCTTCTCCAACGGCGTGAGCGTGTCCAACAGATGCCGAACCCGGTCGGACCAAATATTGCGCAACGCCGCTTCTCCCGGGTTCTCTGCGTTCTTGTCCTCGAGCAACTCGACGTAAGTGTAGTCCTCGGTATTGGGCACTTTTTGATCGAGGGAATGGATCGTGACCGATCCGACCTCGCGAATCCGAGCCAGGCTCTCCTGAGTCAGCCCGGATTCCTGCTCCAGCTCCGACTGGGTGGGGAGGCGACCGTGCTGGGTCAGGATGGTCTGGGAGATTCGGTCCAGCCGTGTTTTGGCGTGGTAGGTATTGGCGGGCACGCGGATCGCCTGACGCTTGTCGGTCAGGGCGCGGCTGATCGTCGCCCGAATCCACCAGGAGGCATAGGTAACGAACTTGAATCCCTTGCGATAGTCGTAGCGATCCACCGCTTTGAGCAACCCCAAATTGCCCTCCTGAATCATATCCAGCAGCGGCATCTGCCCCTTGAACTGCCGCCGCGCGATGGCGACAACCAGGCTCAGGTGGGACTGAATGAAGCGGTGTTTGGCCATCTCCACTCGGGCTGCGGCATCGGTCATCTCGGCGATCTGGGTCACCATCTCCCGATTGTTTTTCGGGTTTTCAGCAGAGGTGGACCACAATAATTCGTTTTTGGCCAATGCGATCAAATCCCGATTGAGATCGAGCTCATACAACTGGCAAGCGAGCTTCAGTACCAGCTCCTTGTAGACATTCCTTCCCTTTTTGGTTTTGTTGATGCGCGACGCGCAAGAGCGAAGCGTACTGAGCATGGCGCAGATTTCTTCGGTATCTTCATAGGTTTCGTCCCGCTTGACGGTTCGCTGAATCGAGCGGGTGATCCCCGCGACCGACTTGGGGTTATCCAACACGACTTGCCAAAGGGTCATTTCCAGTTCGGCGATCTCCTTAGCCGCGATCACATCCTCGTCCCCTTGAAACCGGTCGTATTTGGCGATCTCGGTGAAATAACGGCTCGCCAGCCCGTTGTTCCGTTTGGGGAGTATGGCGCGATGGGGCGAAAACTCGTCATAACCGTCCGAAACCACAGCTTGTTTTTCGTTAACGCGTTTCATGATGACCTTCCCGGCACTGTGCTCATTTGTGACAAACATAACTCTCGTTACAAATCAGTAAACAGGTACTTTAATACTAATTTTTTATTCTCAGTCAATACTTGAATCATATTTCAACAATATCGAACATTTAACCTTCAGGCTCGATGTCTCATTTTCACGGGGCTACACACCACGCCTGAATGCTGTTATTTAGAAAGCAAACCTCGTACCAGACTAGACAGATAACCGGTTTTGCGCGTCACAACATCGAAACCACGTGTCCTGACGCTCTCTTCTTCACGGTCGGCACTGGTTCGTCGCCCAGGGCCGAAAACGAAAAAATGTCTCACAAGACAGGCAATGAGACGACCGACGAGACAATCGTGATCGAAATATCGGCTACCCGGTGGAACGGTGGGGCACCTCAATACACAGATCCATATGAAATTGGGTTAGCTCTCCGGGCAGACTCTCCACCAACAGCTCGCCGCCGTGGTCGTGAACCAACCCGTGGCTAACCGACAACCCCAACCCGGTTCCCTGTTTTTGGGATTTTGTCGTGTAAAACGGGTCAAACACCCGCGGCTGGAGCTCTTCGGATATTCCGATGCCCTGATCGGCAACCGTGGTGCGAATACACCGACGCCCCTGTTTTTGGTGTTCCTTGGCGCGAATTTCGA
>JANQET010000029.1 GCA_028278265.1 Myxococcota bacterium | reverse complement strand
GGTCATCGGTCGAATTCATTGCATTGGTGTACAAGCCGCGGATTTTCTTCTCCAACTCGATTGCCGTGATGATTGCCTCTTCGAATTTCATCTTTGCTCCTGAGTGCGCCAAAGGTCACCTGTTTTTACCCCGGTTCAAGGGGGCTTCACTCGAATATTGGCTGAAGCATTACTATAGGTCTCAGACTTTGCCAAGGTCGGCGGAAAAAGAACAATATGCCAACATTTTCGCTCTGTGGCCGAAACCATTCTAGAAAAATTTTGCTCCGATATCCGATAATTTTTTATCGGGGTGAAAGTGTCGATGGGCAGTGACCCGTAACAAGGAGGAGATACCGTGCAAAGGTCTACCATTCGATTCTGGACGGGGCTGAGCGTTTTGACGGCCTGTTGGATGTTGCTGTCGGTTCAAGCGCGAGCGGGGTCAGGGGTCGATGAGCTCTTGGTGGACGGTTCGTTCGATGACCGGACCGTTTCCCTCGGGCAGTCGACGCTATTGGTCATCCAGCTACCCGGCACTCCCTCCACCGGCTATCTGTGGACGGTTTCCCACGTAGACGAATCCAAGTTGACAGACTTATCGGGTGTAACTGATGAGCGAGGAAACATTCAGCCGGAGTATCGCTACCGGCAATATCATCGGGGCGAAGTGGTGCCGGGCTCCCCGGCGACCCGACTGTTGCGGTTTGCTGCGCGGACCGGGGGCAAGAGCTCGCTGAAGTTATCCTACACCCGCCCTTGGGAAAACCGACCGCTGCACACCTTCTCCCTGCACGTCGAAGCGGCCGGTCCGTTCAGCGGTGACTATCGGCGCCGGGTGATCAAGCGGGTCAAACTTCAGCGGGATGATAATCCGCGGATCTCCCAACTGCCGGTCCGTTTTGATTGGCGGGATGAGGGAATGGCCAGCAGCGTTAAGAATCAGGGCAGTTGTGGGAGCTGTTGGGCCTTTGGCACCATCGGCGTGTTCGAAGGCCACCTGGCGGCCGCGCACGGGGAGGAGATCGATCTTTCCGAACAGTACGTCGTCTCCTGCAATTCCAACAATTTCGGCTGCGGCGGGGGCTGGTGGGGCTATCCCTGCCTGTTCGACTATACCCCGCCGGGGGATTCCGGTCCCGGCGCCGTGCTCGAATCCGAGTTCCCGTATACCGCAACCGACGAAGCGTGCGACACCCCCTACTCCCATCCCTATGTCATCGACGATTGGGGATACATCGATGGTGTCCCTGATAACGCCTATCCCAGTTATGATCACAACTCCACGACCGAAGAGATCAAACAGGCGGTCTATGATCTGGGCCCGGTGGGCACGGACATTTGTGCCAACTGGGGGGGGTATACCGGAGGGGTGTGGACCACCCACTGCCAACAAACCAACCATATCGTCGTGATCATGGGGTGGAACGACGACGACGGTGCGTTTCTGATTAAGAATTCGTGGGGCGGGAGCTGGGGTGAAAACGGCTATATTCGCTTGGCCTACGGCATCAGCCGTGTGGGACACAACGCCACCTACGTCGAATACAGTGGTGGCGATGCGGACACGGATTCGGACGGGGATACGGACACGGATTCGGATACCGATTCGGACGCAGACTCGGACGCAGACTCGGACGCAGATTCGGACAGCGACTCTGACTCTGACTCAGATTCAGACGCGGACTCGGATGGGGACAGCGACAGCGACGGTGATGGGGATGGGGACGCTGATGGCGATAGTGATGGGGACGCTGATGGCGATAGTGATGGGGATGGGGACAGCGACAATGACGATGATGACGATGGAGATCAAGGGGACGGTGGATCTTGTGGTTGCGGATTGATCGGCAAGGAACCCCGTGGAAGCACCGCTGTCCTCAATCTCGGCCGTGTCTTGATCTAGCGTACTTCAACCGGGACAACGGTTGAGATATCAAGCGGGCCGCAGCGCCGATTCCTCAGATATTACCCCTTTGCAGACCAGGTGAACAGAACGACTTGCGGGTTTTGGAGAAGGGCGATACCGTCCGACTCGAGTTTATCGGCAGGATCATCGAGTTTACCTCGTGTCGGTTTGGGTGATTGGATCTGTGGAACGACAAAGGCAAACCGACAGGCGAAAGGACGGACAAATGATCAAGGGACGAATCGCGGGACTGGTATTGTTGCTTGCGCTGGCCGGATGCGGCGGCGAAAGAAAAGCGTCGACCGGAAAAGAGCCGAAACAGGGGGACACTCCCGACCCAACACCTCGAAGCGCCGAGGAAGTGAAAAAAGAAGCAGTGGATCAAAACCAGGCTTTCGAACAATTGGGTCGGGAGTACCTGGACAAGTATCCCGCTCTGTCGCCGATCTACGCCACCGGGTTGGGCGATCATCGCTTCGACAGTGAGGTGGACCAGATCACCGTCCAAGCGAGGGCGCAGAAGATGGCCTTTTACCTCGGCATGCTGCGAAAGCTGAAGGGGATTGATCCCCGTAAGCTCGAAAAAAACCATCAAATCGATTACCAGCTGCTGCGGGCGAAGCTCAACGCATCGGTCTGGTCGGTGAAAACTCTGCGGGAGTGGGCTTGGAATCCGATGAACTACACCGGATTGGCCGGTAGCGGTGTCTACAACCTGATGGCGCGCGATTTTGCCCCGGTGGCCGAGCGCCTCGAGCG
Organism: Myxococcota bacterium; assembly: GCA_028278265.1. Taxonomy (GTDB): domain Bacteria; phylum Myxococcota_A; class Polyangia; order JAAYKL01; family JAAYKL01; genus JANQET01. Next base: position 12,103 of record JANQET010000029.1, on the reverse strand, counting down.
AGTGACCGATCGGTTGGAAAAGTATCCCGCCCTGTTCGAGCAGATTCGGGCGACCCTGGAGATCGAAAAAGTCCCCGAGGTGCACGCGCAGACGGCGGTCAAACAGAACCGTGGGGTGTTGAGCGTGATCGACAACATGGTGACCCCGCTGCACGAGGAGCTCGAGCCCCGGAAAAAACAACGGCTGCAGCGGGCCATCGACGGCGCACGTCAGGCCGTGGAAGAACACCAGCAGTGGCTGGAGGAGAAGGTCGTGCCCGGCGCCAAGGGGGATTTTCGGCTCGGGCCGAACCTGTTCGACCGGAAATTGGCCCACACCCTCAACGCGAAATTGACCCGACAGGAGATCAAGAAACGGGCGTTGTGGGAGATCAAGCGCACCCGTGGCGAGATGTACCGGATTGCCCGATCGTTGGTGGCCGAGAAGGGGAAGTCGGCCGATCCGGCGAAAATCCCCACTGAAGAGGAGATGAACAAAACGATTCGGGCCGCGTTGGAACGGGCCTACCAAGAGGTACCCGACAAAGACAAGATTATCGAGACCGCCAAGCAGACACTGCAAAAGACGACCGATTTTGTGCGCCAAAAGGATCTGGTGACAATACCGAGTGACCCCATTGATATCATCGTCATGCCCGAATTCCGGCGGGGCATCGCGCTGGCCTATTGCGATTCACCGGGACCCCTCGATGTGGGACAGAAGACCTTTTACGCGGTCTCACCGATGCCCGAGGATTGGACGCCGAAGCAGGTGCGCTCCTACTTGCGGGAGTACAATCTCCGCTCGATCTACAATTTGACGATCCACGAAGCGATGCCGGGACATTTTCTGCAGTTGGCCCACTCCAACAAATATCCGTCGAAGCTGCGCGCCGTGCTGTCATCGGGGGTGTTCATCGAGGGGTGGGCGGTTTACACCGAACAGGTCATGCGCCGGCAGGGATTCCTCGATGGGGATCCGTTGATGAAGCTGATCGTGCACAAATGGTACCTACGGGCGGTCTCCAATGCGCTAATCGATCAAGCGGTTCACACCGAGGGGATGACCGAGCAGGAGGCGATGAAGATCATGACCGAGGACACGTTCCAGGAAGAACGGGAAGCGGCGGGCAAGTGGACGCGGGCCCAGCTGACCTCGACCCAGCTGTCGACCTACTTCGTCGGATATCTGGAACACGCGGATCTTCGTCGCGATGTGGAGAAGGCTTGGGGTGACCGGTTCTCACTGAAAAAGTATCACGACGCCGTGCTGGCCAATGGGTCGCCGCCGGTGAGGTTTGTCCGCGCACTGGTGCTCGACCAACCGGTCGAAATCTGATCCGGAGTGGAAAATCTCTGCATTAATGGCAGGGATTTCCGATCGACCGGCGGGATTGACGTGATGTCCATTATTCTTCAAACTCAACTTTTGAGGCAAAGCCTAGACGAGGCAACCGTTGGAAACCCAAAATCCGCTCGTTAAAAAGATTATCGAGGTGCTCGCTCCCTACCTGGGCGATAACATGGCCTGGGCATCGATTAAGATGTTCACCAAGGAGAAGAAGATCAGCCTCGACGAAATCAGCTCGAGGCACCTACCCGCGCTGGCGGCAAAGATCGAGCCGGGGCTGCGCATTTTTGTCGGCCAAGTGAAAGCCGAGGCGCTTACTTCCGAAATTGCCAACTTGGGAAAACAGTAGGACAACCACCGTTGAACGCACTGCGCATCGCCACGCCGATTGGGATTCTGCTGTTGATCTGGGGAGCGATCAGTTGTTTTGGACCGTGGTACACCTCACCGGTGACCCTGAAGACAAACTCGGTGATCAAGTTGGTCTGCCTGATCATCGCAGCGGCCTTCGGATTTGTCGCCCACCGCGCCTATGGCAAGACCGATCTCCAGCGCCGGTCCTGGTTGATCTGGTCTCTCGGATTGACCATGTACGCCCTGGGCCAGAGCGTCCTAGCCTACTATCAGATTCTGCGCAATGTGCCCATCGTCTACCCCTCGGCGGCGGACTTCTTCTTTTTCGCGTTTTACCTGTTCTGCCTACCGGCGGCGGTGATGTTCTGTGTTCGCGCCTTTCGCAGCGGCCTGCCGTTGGGGCGCGGATGGAAATTTTGGTGGCCTGCGGTGGTGGTACTGGCGGCGTTCCTGCTCTCTGTTTCATCGACGCTGGTGCCGATGTTCGAAGCGAGCACCCCCTGGTTGGAGACATTTTTCAATGCCACCTACACCATTGGTGGTTTCAGTTTGCTGGCACCCTGCGTCGTGATGATTCGAGTGGGCTTGAAGTTCAGGGGCGGCAGCGTGCTCAAGGTGTGGCTGCCGATTTCGCTGGGCTTCACCTGTGTGCTGCTGTCGGATATTTTGTTCTTCTACCTCACCCAGTACAAGTTGGGCTGGGCCGAGCGATGCGTGGATTTTCTCTACATCGCCGGCTACATCGCGGTGGCTCGCGGTTCCCTTTTTCAACTTCAAGTGATGAAGTAGCGGGTTAGAGCAGGGCGTAGCGATAGCCCACGATCAGGGCCACCCCCCCTATCTGCCCTTGCAGTTCTTCGATGTCGGTCGCCTTGGCGTAGAGGTAGCGAATCCTTGCGGTGAGCGCGCCGGGGCCGAGTTTGTAGTTCACTCCCACCATCGCGGGAAAGGCGAAGACGGTCGCCCGGTCCGCGATCGTCGCCCCGTCGGTGATCGTCGTTCGGTTCCAGAGGAAAACCGCTCCTGCTCCCACGGCGCCGGTCAGGCTGAGGCGGGAATTGATTGCCAGCTGGTAACCGACGAGCCCACTCAACGGCAACGCATACAGGGCGGCGCGGGCATCAACGGTGTTCAGTTCCTTTTTGGAAAAGTAGTACCCGGCGTCGATGTAGACATGGAGGCCGGGCAACAGATCGAACAAGCCCACATCTGCCTCGGCGAGAAAAAGGGGACTGTGCAATCGGCTGAAATTGGTTAGGTAACCCACCTGTGGGGTGATGGCCAGTCGGTATCCCGGGCGGATCAGCTCAATCGCCATACTCGAGACCACTTCGTCGATTTTCACGGTGAGCTCCGCGTGCTCGGGGCCATCGACTTTGGGCGGTGTAAACGGAATGACGTACTGTCCATCGGTGGCTTCGATCCGGTCCGGCACCGCGCCGGAGGTGCAGGAGGCCGCGAGCACCGGTCGGGTCACCGGGTTGCCGAACTCATCTTGGACGGCGACTGGAATGTAAACCGTCGTGCGACCATCCCCTGCGACCGGCTGGGACAGGGTGGAAATCTGAACGCTTGCCGGGGCTGAGGGCCGCAGGGGGATCGAGACTTGGCGGTGTACTGGCTGATTTTCCGGTCCGGTAGCGATGGTCAGCGTGGCCCTGTTCCTGCCGGCGAACGAATCGGGGAGGGTCAGGGTTGTGCGATAATGGCCTTGTTCAACCAGTTGGGCAGTACCCAATCGGCCGATGTCGGTTTGAATGTCCAGCTCAGCCCGGGTGGGATGTCCCTGGGTATCGGTCACGCGAAAGGACAGTTCAATCGGTTCTGCCGTGCCGGCGACAAATTCCTCCGGGGTGAGCTGGATGTCAACCTCGGCCGGTGCCCCCGATCCGATCGAAAAGGCGATCGTGCGTTGGGAAGCGTCGTCATCTTCGAGTTGGGCAACCACCGAAGCGGTCCCGTTGCCGATTTCATCGGGGGGGAGAAACTCGCTCATGTACACCCCGCGATTGATCTCCCGGACGCTGGACAAGGACCCGCGGTTGGCGCGGATATCGAGACGCGCGTCAGGGACGGGTCGCCCGGTTTCGTCGACGATATAGAAGTAGATTCTCGTCCGTTCCCGATCACCGGCGACCAGCGTTCGCTGCTCGGGGAGGACGGCGATGCGGTTGAAGCGCGGCACCTTGAGGTCGATCACCTGTTTTCCCACCGTCCCCGTGCGAATGCCCGGCGGTACAACGATCGGGATCTTAACCCGGCCCCGGCGATTGGCTTTGAACGGTCCGAACGATTCGTCACCCACTTTCAGCGTGACCATGCTCAGGGGCAACGACTTGACAGTGACTTCACCCACCCCCCACAGGGGCACCACAATCCAGTTTCTCACGGTTTGGTCGCCGACCTGTGCCTTGGCCGAGACAATGGCATACTGTGGAAAATAGTCAGTGGGGGGGATGTACCGCGCTTTGACTGTCGTCGGGGTGATCTGTTGATGCTCGGTCAGCTCCCCGGTATTGACGGCGAAATCGATGTGAATATCGGCGCTTCGGTGCGACTCCACTCCTTTGATCACCGCTGTCACTTCGGCGTGGGGGGTTCGGCCCAGCACGAGCTTGGGGGGGTCGATGGTCAGCTCGATCACCGGAGCGTTGGTTTGAGCCGCGGCGCGCGCGGGTGACAGGGAGACAATCGCCCCACTGAGCACGAGCAGGAGGACGAACCGGTTTGTCGGGTGCAGCAGTGGCATCACATTTCTAGTAATCGTCCGCAACGACAAATCATTAACGACGGAATAGCCAAATGGCGATTTAAGATCGGCCCGTTTTTGTCGAACAGTATCTATAGAAAGGGCGTGGAGCGGTCACCGGTATGGGGCGGTGACAGAGCAATTGATGAACAATGACGGTAATTTGCTCGCCCGTGTCACCTGCTGGGCCTTGGTCTGCGCAGTTGGCTGGGGGAGCGCTTGCTCGACGACGGAACCGGAGGCGGAAGTCCCACCACCGCCGAACTTGAGCTCGATCACACCGGCCGAGCACCTGGTTGGCGCTGCGGTTCCGATCGCGATCAGTGGAGAGAACTTCATCGTCAAAATTGCCCGTCGGCTAACGGGCGACCAGCGTGAGTTCGAGGTCAACGAGCAGTTTCACGCGTACTTGATAGCCTCCGATGCCCCGGCCGACAGCGCAGGGATCCCCCTGGCCCAGGTCAGCTATGTCGATCCCCAAAACCTTACGGCAATGGTGCCCGCAGATGTGCCCTTGGGAGTGTACCACGTGCGGGTCACCACACCGTACGAGCTGAGCGGTACCCTGCAGTCCGCCTACCGCGTGTTGCCCCATTGTGAAGACGACGAAGATTGCGACGATCAAATCCGCTGTACGTTCGATCAGTGTGATCCGCAGCAGGGGTGCCAACATCAACCGTTGCCGGCGGGATCGGACTGCGGGATCTGTCTGGCCTGTGACGATCAGGGGGACTGCGTCGACGCACTCGATCACGATGGGGATTGCCCCCTCTGCCAGGTGTGTGCGGCGGGCGGCCAGTGCGCCAATCAGCCGGCCGGTGTGGATTTGAAAGAGGAATGCCCGGATGGAATGGAGTGCCGAACCGGTGCCTGTGATGGTCAGGGCAGCTGCGGATCGGTTCCGGTCGGTGCGGCCTGCACGGATCAATTCCCCGATGACTGCGGAATTGCCCAATGCGATGGTGCCGGAACGTGCGATCAACAACACGGTCTGCATTCCGCGCAGCAGCTCTGCCGGCCAGCCAACGGCAGCTGCGACGTGGCGGAGTTCTGTGATGGACAAGGGGCGGACTGCCCGCCAGACCAATTGCGCCCCGATACGCACATCTGTCGCGCGGTAGCTGGTGCCTGCGACCTGACCGAGCGTTGCGACGGTTTGTCGAGTGTTTGTCCTCCGGATCAAGTGAGACCCGATACCACCGTCTGTCGCCCTGCGGTCGATTCCTGTGATGTCGAGGAGCGCTGTGACGGGAGTTCGGCGGATTGCCCAGCAGACGACGTGACCGCGGCGGGAGAGGCCTGTTTCGACGAGACGCCCGCTGATTGCAACGATGCGCGCTGCGACGGCAAGGGCAACTGCAACCAGTTTTATGCGGTCGAACCGGAGAGCTATACCTGCCGTCCCCAGGAGGGGGAGTGTGATGTGGCCGAATTTTGTGACGGTGGGAGCGGTGCCTGCCCGGAAGATGCGATTCGGCCGGAGGGCGCGGTCTGTCGATCCACGGCCGGGGAGTGTGATCTCGCCGAATTTTGTGACGGTCTGACCAAGATTTGCCCGGACGATTTGTTGACCCCGCCGTCGGTCGCGTGTCGCCCGGCGGTGGATCTCTGTGATGTTGCCGAATACTGCGACGGAGCACTGGCGGATTGTCCGGCGGATGCTATTGAGCCGGCGACGACGGTCTGTCGAATCGCGGTTGGTGAGTGTGACGTCGAAGAGCGCTGTGACGGTCTTACGGGGTACTGTCCCAGCGATGTCCATCAGCCTGCCGGTGATCCCTGCGCGGACCAGACTCCCGACAACTGTGCTGCGGCGCGGTGCGACGAGACCGGCGCCTGTGATCAGAACCACGACTTCGAATCCCCCGGATATCTCTGCCGGCCATCGATCGATGATTGTGACACCCCTGAAACTTGCGACGGGACCAGTGCGGATTGCCCCGCTGATGATGTCGCTCCCTCGACCACCGTCTGTCGCGTGGCCGAGGGGGAATGCGATGTCGCCGAGTTCTGTGACGGTATCGGCAGTGCCTGTCCGACGGATCAACATCTCACGGACATGACCCCCTGTGACACGGATTCGGGGGTGTGCTGTGCCGGGCAATGCGAGACGGGCGAGTGCTGCGCGGACACCGATTGTGACGATGGCAACGAGTGCACCGACGAATGGTGCTCGGCGCATGAGTGCGCTGGCGTTTACAACTTCAACCCTTGCGATGACGGCGAATTCTGCACGGAGACAGATCTCTGTACCTTGGGGGTCTGTCTGGGTTGGGGGGATAGCTGTCCAAGTCAGCTGTGTGACGAGCTCGCCGACAGTTGCGTCGATTTCTGGGGTATTCTCGATCCCTTTGGCGACGGCACTGCGTTCTCCTTCGTCTTTGAGCACGCCGGTCGGGTGTGGCTGGGTCCTCGGCAGGACGGCACCGGGGCGATGAACATGTTGCCCGACGGTACCGATATTCAATCCTCATCGTTTTCGTTCTTTGAGGATGTTTTCGGCAATTCCCATCGCAACAGTTGTGGGGCGCCGTGTCCTCCCTATCCCTCGATCGGACGAGCCGGCTGCACCCCCAACACCGCCCAGTGTGGACCGGATAATGAGAACGGTCGCGGCCTGTTCGCCTCCGGAACGCTGGGCGGCGTGCCCTGGTTGGTGGTCGGCGGCGCCCGTGGGCCCGGGGATTTGGACTATGTTTACCTGACTCAAGACGCCGGTTCGGTGTTGGAATTCTCCTATCTCGATATGAACAATCTGTTGGGCCCCAACACCCGCGGGATCTCGGCGATGCACGTCTTTAATGATCAGTTGTACATCGGCTTTCCCGATACCGGTGGGAACCGTCCCTATCTGATTCTCGTGCTGGATCTCCCCTCCCCACCGGGAGTGTATCTGTTCGGCAACGATGGGAGTCCTTGTGACCCCTGGATCGACGACGCCTGTAATTTGGACGGCACGGATCTTCCCGGCGTGGGGGGCTCGGCGAGTACCTCGATTATCGATGTCATCGCCGATTTCAACGATCGGCTCTACGTCGCCAACAACGGCGGAATCGTGCGCGCCACGGTTCTGGATCCGCTCAATTACGATGATTTCGATACCCACTGGATTGAAGTGACCCCCGTTGCTGCTGCCTACGGTAACCATCCCTCTTTGGAGACCGACAAAACGGCGGAGCTGGAACCGGCGGACAAAGCCGTGCCGGCAATGGTCCCCTTTGGCGGCCGGTTGTTCGTGGCCCGCAACACCGATGATGGTCCCCAGTTGTGGGCCTGCATGCCTGACATCGTCTCCGGTCCGACGCCGGCGACCGCGGTTGACTGCGATCCCGGGGATTGGCAACTCGTCGCTCCCAACTCGGCAGGAACCCTGACCCAGTTCAACAACAGTGCCAACACCCGCATCACCCTGCTTGAGGCCAATGCCGACTTCCTCTATCTGGGCTTCAACAATACCGCCGAGGGTTTTGCCCTGTTCAGAACAGGCGACCCCTGGGCGATGGCCCGGGATGATTTCGAAGGGCAAGGGGGGTGCTCAGCCGAACAGTACCCGGACAGTTGCTCCCCCATCGCCGGTCACGGTCTGGGCCAGGCCACCAATACGCGGATTTTTGACTCGCTGATCGTCGACGACGGCGGCAAGCCCAAGCTGTTTCTCGCCGTGGGCGACGGCACCTCTGCGGTCAGGGTCTACATCCTCGGCGTCTGACCCGAGCGGCTCCGGACGAATCTGCTGCGGCGACGACTCGGCTCGGATTGACCTGAGACGGTTTTATTTCATGCTTAATGTGAATAAGAATTGGGTTTTCGATCCGCTCTCGAGGCCGGTTGGTATGACGTTTAATCGCAAAGTGATCCTGTTACTGCTCATCGTTGCAGTGTTTCCCGCTGCTGTGGCCGGTGCTCTTTCGACCTATTCCAGCCAAAAGGAGATGACCGCCAAGATCGACGAGTTTCACCGCACCAGCGCCACGCTCATCGCCCAGACGATCGACAATTTCTTTGCAGACGCGGTAAAGGCCGTGCAGCTGTCCAGTGAGTTGATTCCCTTTGAGGAGTTCCCGCGTGAGGATTTGGCCGACGCGGTGCGCATCGTCTGTCGCCAGTTCGAGTTCGTCAACGGCGCGGTGTTGTTGGACGAGAACGGGGAGCAGCTGGCCGATCCGGTGTTTCAATCCCGCTCTGCCTCCCGAGCACCGTCGGCTGGTGGTCCGGGAATGACCGAGGAGGATCTGGCCCTGTTCGGCTTGCACATCCCGTTTGTCGCGGCACTGAAGAACAACGCGGTTTTCGGTCCACCGTATTACTCGGCCAAATCGAGGGGCCCGCGGATCGCTCTGGCGGTGCGGATTCCACTAGAAAAGGTGGACGGCAGTTGGGTCTTGGCGGTCGAGCTCTCCCTGGAGCAGATCATCGATACCATCGAAAGCGTGATTCCCTCCGAGCGCACCGCCGCATTTGTCGTCGATCGGGAAAAGCGAGTGGTCTATCACCGGAACGAGCCCACGGCGAGGGCCCTGGTCTCCTTGGCCGATTTGGCGATCATTCCGACCGAGATGGCCCGGGAGGACGCGGTACACGGACACTATCGCGAAGACTCGGGTCGGGAAATGACCGGCGCCTTTGCCTGGATACCCGTGGTGCAGTGGGGATTGGTCGTGGCCCAACCCACCGAGGACGCCCTGGTGTCGGTCAACCGCATGCGCACCTATATCCTGATTTGGGTCGGGTTGGGTATCGCCCTGGCCCTGTTCGGCGGGCTGCTTTTCTCAAGGGGGGTGACCGGACCGGTGAGGGATCTGGCGCAAAGTGCGGAGCGGCTGGCCAAGGAGGATTTCGACCAACGTATCGTCGTGCACAGCAAGGACGAGATCGGACAGCTCGCCGAATCGTTCAACCAGATGGCCAAACAGCTCAAGACCTCCTTTGAGATGATCAAGGAGAAGAACGCGGAGATCATCGTCTGGAACGCCACCCTGCAAAAGAAGGTCGAAGAGCGAACCAGGGAGCTCAAAGAGGCGCAAGAACAAATCGTGTTGTCCCAGAAGCTCGGCGCGGTCGGTGAATTGGCGGCGGGAATTGCCCATGAAATCAGCAATCCCCTGACCGGCATTCTGGGCTATGCTCAGCTGTTGTTGCGCAAGGCCGGTCCGGAGGACGAGTCCCTGTCGTCGCTGAACAGCATTGCCGATCAGGCCAAACGAATTCAGTCGATTATCTCCGAATTGATGAAGTTTTCTCAAAGTGCCAACAAGCGCAACTACGGCACCACCGATCTCAACTGGGTGGTCACCGGAGCGCTGAAGATGGCCGAGACTCAGCTCGAGGAGCGACATATCGAGGTGTCCCAATCGTTCAACGAAGATCTGCCCGGGGTGCCCTGCGATTCGGTTCAGCTACAGCAGGCGGTGTTGCACATCATCACCAATGCCAAAAACGCGATGCCCGAAGGGGGCAAGTTGATGCTGAGAACCAATTCCATCGAGGGGGGGGCGATTAAGCTCGAAATCGAAGATACCGGCGTGGGCATGCCAAAGGAGAACCTGAGCAAAATATTTGATCCGTTCTTTACCACCAAGCGGGATTGGGATGAACGGGGTCTCGGGTTGTCGGTGGCCTCCCGCATCGTCCAAGAGCACGACGGCAAGATCACGGTGGACAGTCAGTTGGGCAAGGGCTCGGTATTCACGATCATCCTGCCCGGGTTCTCGCGGAAATCCCACTTGAGCCAAGACGGGGATACCTTCAGATCTTGAACGGGTGTTCGATGATCATAATCCGTTTTTTGAACTTGGGTACCTTGGCCAGGGAGGCGCGCTTGGCCGCGCATTGCCCGACAAACGTGCCGGCGTAGACATCGCTCTTGGCCGGTTGTGCGTGGACGACCCGCCCGGTCTTGCCGGAGAACGCCAGCACCATGTTGATGTTGCCACCGACGCCGTCACCACATTTTTTGATGGCCGGGGCGATCGACTGGATCGCCGAATCGACAAATTTTTTGGCCGGCGTTTGAGGCGTGGCTGCACTGTTCGCCGCGAGCTGTTTCGTCCCCCGTGTGCGATCCGCGTGGGGACCGAGGCGTCGTGCCGGGGTGTAGGGGTTGTTGATCTTCTTTGAGGGATGTACCTCCGCATTTTCGAGCAAGCTATCCAAGTCAAATTCTTTGGCGTTCGCTTGCTCTGTGAGCCGGTGGAGCCGTTGAGAGTCTTCTCGCTGACGGGCCGTGACTCGTTCCTCCACTGTCGCTTCATGGGTTTCCATGGGGCTCTCGAGCAGAGGGAAGACGACCTCCTCGACGTCGGGATCTTTTAACACTGCGGGGTCGATGATGTCGCTTGTGGTCGCGGATTCTGGGGCGATTTCCACTTCGTCTTTCTCGATCGTCGACGATTTTTTTGCGGCTCGTCGCAGCTTGGCGCGTCGGTCGGCCACCTTCGAAGACGAGGCTGACGATTGTTTGCGGATCCGTTTGTGTTTCTTTTGCGTTGCCTCTTCAGCCACCGGGGTCATCGAGCGGGCGAACGACAGCTCGTTATCGGCCGGGGGTGGCGGTTGGTCGACGTCTGCGGACTGGGAGAGGATCTCCGAAAGGCCGTCGATGTAGCTCTCCAGGGCCAACACCCGCTGTTGCAGGTAGCCCAGTGTTCCCTCGGCTTTTTCCTCAGGGCGTTGCCCGGTGGATCGCGCGGGGGTGAGGAACATCCAACCCACCGCCACCACGGCAAAAGCGCTGACAACGCCCAAGGCGATACGCTCGCGGGTTCTGCTTTTTTGCCGGTGAGTCGGGCTCGGTTTTGCGATGCGGGATCGGCGTGACACTTCAGGTACGCGGATAATTCTCGTGGTGCCCTTTGGGTTAGCAGTAGTGGGTCGGTCGATATGTGCCGTATTGCTTGGATTTTTTTTAGTTTGTTTTGGCTGGGTCATTTTAATCTCCTTCGGTCCTCCATAGTCTCAAGTTAATCATCTATAAGTGGTTTGACTATTACAAAACATTACAATTCATTCCTTTTTTATTTTTGCAATTGGCAGTAGCGGAAATAACTTAAATTGTCTAATAATTTTATATTGATACTGGTTACCGGTAGTGCCGAAATTTCCCTTTGCGAAAAATATATGAACTTTTTATCTAGATTATTTGGGTGTTTTGTGAAGAGCCCCCTCCCTAGCCCTCCCCCGGCGGGGGAGGGAACAGGAAGGGAACGGGAGAGGGAACCAGGGTAACTCTAATTCCCTCACCCTCCCCCGGCGGGGGAGGGCCGGGGGAGGGGGCTCTCCTCTAATGAAAATCTCGACTTTTATTGACCTGGGGTTGCAGCTCGAGTTGGGGGATCCACAGTTGCTCGGCGATTAGATGGGTCACGTTGTCCTGGATTTGCAGCGTTCCGGTCACCCCGAGAAAGGTGGCGGTCTTCACGATGAGGTTGTGCTTCTTGAACACATCTTTCCAGATCACCAGGTTCACGAAGCCGGTTTCGTCTTCGAGGGTCATGAAGGTCACCCCGCTCGCCGTGGAGGGGCGCTGGCGGCAGATCACCATCCCGGCGTAGCGAGTCCGCCGGCCGTGTCGCTGGTGGGACAGGGCGCGGGCTTGGGGCAGGCCCATCGCGCGCAACTGGGGACGCAGGGGGGTCAGCGGGTGGCCCAGGGTGGAGTGGCTCTGGGTCATG
>JANQET010000141.1 GCA_028278265.1 Myxococcota bacterium | reverse complement strand
GCAAATCGCCTTTGGAACGCCCTTTCAGGGCTCCAATCTCGGTTGTTCTGTTAGCCCCAGGGCGTTGCCCTGGGCTGGGTATGGGGCACCCCATTGGGGCGCGGAATGCACAACACGGCTTAAGTTAGCGCTTATGAGGGCTGGGGGGAGGGTAAGGGAGGGGGCTCTCGGCACCGTTTCACACATTACGATTCCGATCCCTTTTACTCAATTGATGACTTGCCATCTCAGATTGACACTCCTATAAGATTCCCTGGTCGAGGGAGGAACCCGTGGTCGAAAACAGAACGAACCCGATGGTTCGATTTAGCAATAAACTCGAGCGGTTACTCGGCGGGGAAAACGTCTATCTCCTCGTCCTGGCCGCAGTAGTCGGCATTCTCGGCGGCTTCGGCGCCATTTTGTTCCGCTGGATGATCGAGGGCATCGGCGAGCTGGCCTTTCCCAACGGAATGACCTTGGAGGCGCTGGCGGCATTGCCCTGGTACGCCAAAGTGCTCCCTCCGGCGATCGGCGGTCTGGTGGCCGGTCCAGTGGTTCACTTCTTGTCCCACGAAGCCAAGGGGCACGGCATCCCCGAGGTGATGAACGCGGTCTCGAACAAAGGCGGCCGTATCCGCCGACGGGTGATGTCGATCAAGATTTTGGCCTCGGCGATCACCATCGGCACCGGCGGCTCGGTCGGTCGCGAAGGTCCGATCGTTCAAATCGGTGCCGGACTCGGTTCCTCCATCGGTCAACTGCTCGGTTTCGAGGGCAATCGCCTGGTCATCCTGCTCGGCTGCGGGGCCGCTGCGGGTATGGCGGCCACCTTCAATGCACCGATGGCCGGCGTGATCCTGGCCATCGAAGTGATCATCGGCTCGGCCTCGGTCAGCATCTTCAGCCCACTGGTCGTCTCGTCAGTGATGGGCACCATCGTGGCCCGGCTGATGTTCGGCGACGAACCGGCCTTTTTGAATGTCCCCGAATACACCCTGGTGTCGGTGATCGAGCTCCCCCTTTACATCGTGCTGGGTGTCCTCGCCGGCGTCGTGGCCGTGGCCTTCAACAAGGGCACCTGTTGGTTCGAGGACATTTGGGAGAAGGTCCCCCTGCCCGGTTGGTCCACCGCGATGATCGGCGGAGCACTCGTGGGCTGCATGGCCCTCGTCTTCCCCCAGGTCCTCGGGGTGGGCTACGAAACGATCAATGTCGCCCTGCAGGGCACCGGCACCTTATGGATCCTGGCGATCTTGGTCATCGTCAAAATCATCGCCACCGGCACCACGTTGGGCTCAGGTGGTTCAGGGGGTATCTTCGCCCCCTCGCTGATGCTCGGCGCTTGCCTGGGCGGTGCCTTCGGCATGCTCGTCGAAATGCTGCTGCCCGGTCAAACCGCCCACTCGGGGGCCTATGCGCTCGTCGGCATGGGCGCGGTGGTCGCCGGGGCCACCCACGCCCCGATCACGGCAATTCTGATTCTGTTCGAGCTCACCTCCAACTACACCATCATCCTGCCGCTGATGCTGTCGTGTATCATCGCCACCGTGTTGGCCAGCCGGATACTCCATACCTCCATCTTCACCACCAAGCTCGCCCGCCAGGGGGTACGGCTGCGTGCCTCGTCCGAAGCCGAGCTGATGCGCACCACGAAGGTGCGGCGCATCCTCCGTCCGTTCCCCGACACCCTCGGACCGGCCACACCGCTCAAGGAGGTGATGAAGACCGCCCTATCCGGCTCGATGGCCCATCAATACGTGGTCGACGAGCAGGGCAAGCTGCTCGGCGAGCTGACCCTGCGCCAGCTCAAGTCCGCCTTTCTCGAGCAAGACCTGGATGAAAACCTCGTCGTGGCACTCGACGTGATGCGGGCACCGATCATCGCCGCCAAACTGGATGACACCCTCGACGTGGCGATGACCCACATCTCCCGCCGGGACGTGGAGATGCTGCCCGTGGTGGACGAAGAAAACCGACTCGCCGGCAGCATCACCCGCCATGACATCATGGTCTTTTTCGAATACGAAATTCTCAAAGATCGGGGCATCGGTCTCAAATTCGTGCCCCAGGGTCAGCCCGAGGAGGCGGATTTCATCGAGGTGCCCGAAGGCCACATCGTCGAGCCGATTCGGGTCACCAAATTTCTGGCCGGGCAAACCCTGCGCACCCTCGATTTACGGGCCACCGCGGGACTCAACGTCGTGGGTATTCGCCACCATGCCCCCGAAGGGGTGGAGCGCCTCGCCCCGGACCCCAATCGACCATTCATCCTCGGCGACGTGCTGATTGTCGTCGGCGAACAACGGGCGGTGATCAGCTTCAAGAAGGCAATCTCCTAGACACCGCGTCGAGAAGGACGTCAATGCATCAAGCTCAAAAGACCATCGAAATCGTCAGCCGAAACGGCGCCGGACTGTACAACATCACCCGGGAGATCACCGCCTGGACGCGCACCTGCGATATCACGACCGGACTGCTGACCTTGTTCCTGCGGCACACCTCGGCCTCGCTCGTCATTCAGGAAAACGCCGATCCCGATGTACTCGAAGACCTCAACGACTTCTTCGAGCGCCTCGTCCCGCAAAATCCATCGCTGTACCGCCACACGATGGAAGGGGCGGACGACATGCCGGCGCACATCCGCACAGTGTTGACCCAAACCCAAATCAATGTGCCCATCGTCAACAGCCGCCCCGCCCTGGGAACTTGGCAAGGGGTCTACCTCTACGAGCACCGCCGCCGTCCCCACACCCGGCAAGTGGTGTTGCATCTCATCGGCGAATAGACGTGGATTGCCCTTGATTCGATTGGCCGGAAGCGACAAAATACAGCACGCAATCTGACGGACGGAAGTTGGACCACTTGTCATGATGCGGGTACTGATCTGAGACGACCCTGGATTATTCATAGGAGGTCACCTTGTCACGCCTAATATCCTTGCCTTGCTCAGTACTTTTAACTATCGGGCTGCTCACGGTTTGTGGGTGCCTCGTCGGTCCAATCAGTCCCCCACCCGAAGAAGACGATGATGACTCTGGCGGCGACGCGGACGCTGACGCGGATGGGGACTCGGATGCGGACGGGGACGGGGACAGCGATGCCGACACCGACTCGGATGCAGACGCCGATGCGGACACGGATACCGACGCGGATGCGGATTCAGACGTCGACGGGGATAGCGACAGCGATGCCGATGGAGACACGGATGCAGACAGCGACACCGATGCCGATGGGGACACGGATGCAGACAGCGACACCGATGCCGATGGGGACAGCGACACCGATGCCGATGGGGACAGCGATACCGATACGGATACTGATACGGATTCCGACTCAGATGCGGATTCGGATAGCGATGCGGATAGCGATGCGGATACCGATACCGACGCGGACACTGATACGGACTCGGATACCGGCTTCGATACCGACTCGGACTCCGGGCTCGACACGGATACGAGTTTTCCCTAACACCCAACCCTCAAACAGGTGAGCCGTGGCCAACCACTACTTTGCAACCCAATTCGGTGTAGACAACGACCTGATCACCCGTACATTGACGAGCGCCCTGGATAACGGCGCCGATTTCGCCGAGCTGTTCATCCAACACAAGACCGGCGATCATATCGGTTTCGAGGACGGCCAGGTCAATCGGGCGGTCACCCAGGTCGATCTGGGTGCCGGTATTCGCGCGCTGAACGGGGATCAAACCGGCTATGCCTTTACCGAAGATCTCTCCTCGGACCGATTGTTCCAGGCGGCCAAGACCGCCGCTTCGATCGCCAGCGGAAAGGGATCGAATGGGCCCAACTCGTTGAACACAATCGAGATCCCCCAATTCTATGAAAACCAGTGGGTTTGGGGGGGTGTCCCCCCCAAGCAGAAGATCGATCTGGTCCAATCCCTCGGTGAACGCATCCAGGCGGGTGATCCGCTGGTCATCAAGGCCGGGGTCTACTTCGCCTCTGAAGACGAAACCGTGCTCATCGCCAACTCGGACGGGATCATCGTCGAAGATGTACGCCCGATGACCATCCTCTACGCCACCTGCACAGCCGAAAAACAGGGCCAGCGACAGAGCAATATGTTCTCCCGCAGCTCCCGCCAGGGCTTCACCTTCTACACGGACGAGCTCCTCGACGAGATCGCCGAACAGACCATTGCGCGCACATTGGTGCTGTTCGACGCGGTCACCCCGCCTCCCGGTGAGATGCCGGTGGTCCTCGCTCCGGCCAGCTCGGGCATTTTGCTCCACGAGGCGCTGGGACACGGATTCGAGGCGGATTTCATTCGCAAGGAGACCTCAGTGTTTTCATCGATGATGGGCCAGCCGGTCGCCGAGCCGTTTGTCACCATCGTCGATACCGGGCTGGTACAAAACGCTCGCGGAGCACTCAATGTGGACGACGAGGGATGTCCGGGACAGCGAACCGTGCTGGTGGAAAATGGCCGCCTGGCCTCCTTTCTCCACGACCGGGTGAGCGCCGCCCACTTCTCGGTCGCCCCCACGGGCAACGGCCGGCGTCAGGATTTTCGCCACCCTCCCTTGCCCCGCATGCGCGTGACCACGATGGAGAGCGGCCCCCACGATCCCCAGGAGATTATCGGGTCAGTGCAACGGGGACTCTACGCGGTCGATTTCTCCAACGGAGAGGTGGCCATCGGCGCCGGGGACTACAGCTTCTATGTCAAAACCGGATACCTGATCGAGGAGGGCAAGCTGACCGCGCCGATCAAGGACGTCAACCTCATCGGCAACGGGCCGGACAGCCTGACCAAGGTGACCATGGTCGGCAACGACAAGGCCATCGACCAGGGCACCTGGACCTGCGGCAAGGACGGACAGGGGGTACCGGTCGGTTTGGGATTACCGACAATTAAAGTTTCCTCAATTACAGTGGGCGGTGCGACGAGCTAATGATTACTGGGACAAGGTAGCGATAGGCTCCTCCCAATTGGGGTTCGCGCTCTTTTCTTCTAGCCAGGTGCAGAAGCGATCAATCCCCTCTTGAATGCTCACCTTGGGCGTATATCCCAACAGTTTTTTGGCCAGCGCGATGTCCGCGTACGTGATGTGCACATCGCCCGGTTGTTGGGGCAACTGTTCGATGTTGAGCGTCATTTTGAGCCGCGAAGCGATCATCTGGGTGAGATCGCACAGGGCGGTGGGATTGGACCCGCCCAGGTTGATCACCTCAAACCCCCGACACTTGTCAATCGAGGCGATCGTGCCGTCGATGATGTCATCGATGTAGGTATAATCCCGGGCGGATCGGCCGTCCCCGAACTGGGGAATCGGTTCACCCCGCAGGATGTGATTGGCAAACAGATGAATCGCCATCTCCGGCCGCTGCCGGGGTCCGTAGACCGTGAAAAAGCGCAACGCATGAACGTTGATGCCGAACAGATGGTGGTAGGTGTAGCACAGGGCCTCACCGGACAGTTTGGTCGCCGCATAGGGCGAAATCGGTCGAGTGACGTTGTCGGTCTCGCTGAACGGTACATCGGTCCGCCCGCCGTACACCGAAGAGGAGGAGGCAAAGACGAACTTCGGCACGTTGCACATACGGCAGCGCTCGAGCAGATTGACCGTTCCCTCCACATTGACCCGCTGATAGACAGCCGGTCGCTCGATCGACGGTCGTACCCCGGCATAGGCCGCCAAATGGGCCACGGCGTCGAAACCATCGGCAAAAACCTTGTCCAACAGGTGGCGATCGAGAATACTTCCCTTGACCAAGGTGTAGCGGCTGCTCGAAAGGGCTTTTTCGATGTTGCGGTGCTTGATTTCCGGATCGTAAAAATCATTGAAATCATCGAGGCAGACAACCTCGTGACCCAGCTCCAACATTTTCTCTGAAAGGTGAGACCCGATGAACCCGGCGCCTCCGGTGATAAGAACTCGCATGAACGAAATGTAGCAGATTTTCTTAAGATCGCTATAGAATTTGTACTACGATGATCAATCCACAACATGTCATCCTATTCCATTATTTTCGCAATTTCCTCAAACTCTCCAATGAGCATCGTATCGACGTAGCACCGCTAAAAGGCGCCCACTTGCTCACCGGAGTTTACCCCCCCGATTTCGACCGGGGAGTGCTCGCAGACGTGGATTTTTTGGTCAAACCGGCCGATTTTCACGCGGTTGGTGAGCTCCTTGAGGGACTCGGATTTCGCCGGATTCGCCTGCACAATCGGGAGGCCACGGCAGCTGATTTTTATGAAACCGGTTACCTGCTGCCCATCGACGACCGGCGGCAGATCCTGTTCGAACCCCATCGGCAATTGATCCAGCCCGAGCGCCACCCGATCGACCTCCAAGCCCTCTGGGACCGGTCAGTGGCCTCGACCTTCGAGGCAGTGCCCTGTCGACGACTGGCCGATGACGACCATTTTCTGTACGCCGTCATTCACGAAACGACCCATCAATTCGTCGATCCCGGGCGCACCCTGGACGATTTGGAGATGTTGTTGCGCTATGGTGGGGTCTCCCTGGAGGTCGTGACGGGCCGCGCCCGAAAATGGCAGTGTTCGAGGGCGGTCTGGCTCTGTCTATCCCTACTCCACCGCCGTGCACCCGAGCTCGAAATTGCCCCCTTTGCCCCACGGATCGCCCCCCCCAAAGCGGTACAATCCGCCCTGCGCTTCCTGGTGCCCGACGAGGGAGGACTCCGCTATGCTGATCTGTCGATGCGATATCGACAGGCCCTTCTGTGGCCCTGGCTGTTGGACGGGCTCAAACCGGCCTTGCAGTTTACGAAATACTACACCGGGTTGCGCTTGCGGGATCTGATGCAACGGTATCTGTGACGAGGATTATTGTGTGATCAGCTCGGCGACCCGATTCATGTCGACCAACGATTCGGCCTGGTCGGCGATGCCGCGACTCAGATCGGCTTTCTCGACCAGCGCGGCCAGCTTCTCTCCATCGAGCACGCCGGCGCCGCTGAAGGTGGTGAGCAGGCGATTGGGCACATCCAACGCGACTTGGGCCGCGTGCAACCGGGATTGGGCGGCGAGCAGCTCGTCATTGCTCTGTGCCGCCTTCTTGCACAACGCCCAGGCGGTCTCCACATCGGCCATGGCCAGGGCCAGCTGAAACACCGCGTGTTGCTGCCGGGTCAGCTTGGAGCGGAAGGCGAGGATGGCACACTCGGACAGGAAGCGGGCGGCCCGGGCGACTCGCGCACCCCCGACCTGCTCCAGCCCGGCCACCTCATCGGCCATCCCGTTGTAGAATTTGCCCTTGCTCTTGACGTTTTGCCGCATGCGAAACACGCCGATGATGTTCTGCAGGATTTCTGAGGTTCCCTCGTAAATGGTCAGAATACGGATGTCCCGCTTGATCTTTTCAACTTCGTACTCAACGCAATAGCCATACCCACCGTGGGCCTGTATCGCATCCTCGGCTGCCTTGTTGCCCGATTCGGTGGCGTACAGCTTGGCGATCGCCCCTTCCACCTGCAGATCCGCCTCACTGGAGTCGAGCAGCTCGGCCACGTGCTCGATATAGGCCTGGGCCGCGGCGAGGCGGACGCTGTTGGGCACGAGCAGCTTGTGGGTATACCCCTGTTTTTCATACAAGAATGTGCCGAACTGCTTGCGCTCCTTGGAGTAGGCGATGGCCCGCTCCAGGGCCGAAATCCCGCCCCCCAAGCCAAAGGCGGCGACCATCAACCGGGTGAAACCGAACACCTCATTGGCCTGCTTGAGCCCCAACCCCTCCTTCACACCGACCAGATTCTCGGCGGGAACGACCACGTCTTCGAGGATCACCTGGGCCGTGTTGGACAACCGAATCCCGTGTTTGATCTCCTGCTTACCCGCTTCGAAACCCTCAGTGCCCTTTTCGACGACAAAAAAGGTCGGGCCATCCGGTGCGTTGGCCAAAATGGTGTACAGGTCGGCAATCGAGCCATTGGAGATGAATTGTTTGACCCCGTTGAGTTTGTAATGGGTCACCTTGCCGCTCTCGTCGGTGATCCGCTCGGCCTTGGTCTTCAAGCTCTCCAAATTGGAGCCGGCCTCCGGTTCGGTCACGCCGTAGGCGACCAGCAGCCCTTGGTTGGCGATACTGTTCATCCACTTGAGCTTCTGCTCGTGGGTCGCGCCGACGCGGATCGGGTCGGTGCCCAGGGCCACGGCGAGCATCGAGGTGGCCAAGCCGAGATCGATTTTGGCGAACTCGCAGCTGAGCCGGTACACATCGTAGGCACCCCCGCCCATCCCCTCGTACTCGTCGGGGATGAACACCAGGTGCAAGCCCACGTCCGGGCCCATCATCTTGCGCACCACATCCTCCGGGCAGACGTCCTCGTGGTCCCACTTGACCCTCTTTTCAAACGGCATCTCCCGCTCGGCAAACTCTTTCAGCGTACCGAGGATGATCTCCAAATCTTCTGTATCCAACCGTTTAAGTTTCATAGCCTGTCCTTTTCGTTCTGTTCAATTAGGGCGCTCCATTCCTGCGCCGGAAGGTCAGAACTCTACGAGTGCAAAGGGTAGAGTGTCAATCGTTCAAATGGTATTTGCCGAACAAAAAGGGAGGTGCTCAGCCGGTGTACATCGTAATCCTAAACGTCGTGCCCTCGCCCAATTCGCTCTCGACCTCGATCTCGGCGTTGTGGTTGACCAGGATGTTGCGCACGATGGAAAGCCCCAAACCGGTGCCCTGTCCTTCGGGCTTGGTCGTGAAAAACGGCTCGAACACCTTGTCCAGGTGCTCGTCGGGAATGCCGCAGCCCGAGTCTCGTATCACGATCTGAATTCGCTCCTCATCGAACGGCATCGCCTGAAGATCGATCGCGCTCCCCGTATCGACCGACGCGTTACACGCATTGGTCAACAGATTGACGAACACCTGCTCGAGCTGGCCCCTGATGCCGTACACCTTGTTCAAGTTTTGATCGATTGCCTGATTGATTTCGACCCCGGCTTCGCTGATCAGGTGCTCGCAAAAAGAGAGCGCCCGGTCGAGTAGCTCGGGAATGTCGATCAGCACCGGCTCTTCCCCGGATGGACGCGCATAGGTAACCAGATCCCGACTGAATGATTGAATCCGGCCCGCGGCCTCGACGATGCGCTTGAGCCGGTTCGAATCGGTCTCGTCGATCTGGCCCTCCAACTTCTTTGCCAGGTAGCTCCCGTAGACCATAATCGAGGTCAACGGATTGTTCAGCTCGTGGGCCACCCCGGCGGCCACCTGGCCCAAGGTGGCCAGCTTTTCGGAGTGGATCACCTGGTTCTGCAACGCCCGAATCTCCGTCAGATCCTGGCCGACGAAAATCACCCCCTCCACTTCGCCGAACGACGACATCAACGAGGCGGTGTTGAAGGCGATATGGGCCACCCCATCCCGTTGCAGGCGGGGAATGCGCATCTCGATGTTGGAGGTGGACTCACCGCGCATCGCGTTGATCACCACCGGCAACAGCATCGCTTGCTCTGTGTCCGGAATGAGCGACATGATATCAGACCCGACGATATTCGACCGATCGTGGCCGGTTTGCCGCTCGAATGCTTGATTGACCACGTTGATGCGGCGATCCCGATCGATCACCACCACCGGTGCGTTGGCCCGATCGAGCAGCTTGGCCAGGTAGTCCTTGAGCTGAACCGTCGCCGACATCAGTCGGGCATTGCGCAGCGCCGCGCTCATTTGATGCGCCAGGGGAATGACCAGCGGACGATCGATGTTCATCGGCCAGTCGGCCTGCAGGTACTCGAAATGCAGCACGCCGAACAGGGAGCTCCCGTCGAACAAGGGCAGGTCGAATCCCATCTTGCCGTCGGTGAAGATCAATTCGTGCTCATCCGTGATGCGCACTTTGTCGTCTTCAAAGAATTTCTGCCGGTCCTCTTCCAGCAGGCCGTGTTCCTCACAAGCCTCTCGGGAAAGGTGAACCCGGTTGCGCATGTGCTCCTTGAGCCGGCCGTTGGCGTACACCTGGGTCAGGGTCACGTTTTCGGGATCGACGAGCTGAATGCAGAGCAATCGTCCGGGAAAGAGATCCTCGTAGTTCTTGACGAAGATTTGAATCAGCTCCTCTTCGCGCATGGTCAAATTCAACTCGCGGGAGAGAAAAATGAACGCGCCGAGCAGCTTGGCCCCGGTGGGGGGTAACTTGGATGGGCGAACGTCCTCACCGTCTTTGGTGCCGATGAAACTGGGCCGATCGGGCCGTCCGCGCGGAGCGAAAACACAACCGAAGAGCTCCCCCACAGGGCCTACGTGCATGGTGTAGTTGTGGGTCGCGAACCGCACTTTGAGCGGCAGAGCCCCCTCACTGGCCACCGACTCGAGGGTCGGCCAGGAGGTTTCCCCGTCATCCAGTTCGACGATTTCGGACAGATGCTTGTTCAACCGGGCCACATCCTGCCCGATGGACTCGGTGAAATGATCGTTGGCCCAGAGGATATTGCCGATGGGATCGCAGGCCACCGCCGGCAGGGGCACGTGCTCCAAGCCAAAGACATACGGACCGGGATACGGTATCGAAGATTCCCTGCTCATCTCTCTTCATCCGGATCGACGGGGCAGGCCTTTTCCAGGTCGATGATTCGAGCGTCGCCCACGTAGCTCGTGGTGGAGTACTCGGTGATTTTGCTCAAGCGCCGAATGATCGAGGCCATTCTATCGGTCTCCTTCTCAATATTGTCTAATATCCTCTCTTCGATCTTTTCATCAACCCGCATCTGCCGCCGGGCCATGGCCAGGCTGGTGAAAATCGAGGTCAAGGGATTGTTCAGCTCGTGGGCCGCGGTTCCCGCCACCTCCACCATGGCCATCCGTTTCTCCCCTTCGACGAGCCGTTTCTGCGCTTCGACGAGCCGCCGGGCGACCATTCGCTCTTCGGTGACATCGCGCATGATCAGCAGGGTCATCCCCTCTTCGTCGAGTAGGCTCGCTGCGGAGATCGATACGATTTGGTCCCGTGGGGCATCGCCGCGAATATTGAAGTCGACCCGGCGGCGCACTTTGCCATGGGTGAACTCATCGAGCAAGCGCTCGAACCGACCCACCTCGCTCGGGCTCAGGCAATCGGCAAACGGCCGTCCGTGGAGCTCGGCCTCGGCCATGCCCAGGATCACCGCCGCTTCCGGGTTGGCGAAGATCATCTTTTGGGACTGCTCGAGCACGACCATACCGTCGGCGGCGCTCTTGAAAAACTCCTCGTAGCGCTGCAACCGGAGCAACTTGCTCTCCGCCTCCAGTTGAACCTTTTCCACCTCGAGGGTCTTCGCTTTGAGCATCTCGACAATTTCGACGTTGCGCAGGGCGATCGCCGCGGCGTTGGCCACTGTCTGACAAAACACCATTTCCCGGCGAACGAACTTTTCGCGCTTGTTGAAAAAACGCAAAAAGATCACCCCGACGGTCTGATCCTTTTGGGTAATCGGAAAGAGGGCCACCGATTTGACCCCCACATCTTTCAGATTGGGCAGCACGTGCCTGAGCAGCGCAGATTGTTCCACATTGTCGATGATCAGGGGGGACTGTTGCTCGGCCGCCCGGGTGATCTCCGGATAGCGATTGAGATTGATCGGCAAACTGCGCATTTCGGGATCATCGCTGGACGCGATCACCAGCCCATAGTCCCCCTCTGGTCGCACGAGCACGACCGAACAGCGTTCCACGGTCAACTCAGCGGCGATCAGCGTGGCGGTTCGATAGAGCCCCTCCATGATATCGGATGGAGCGATCAGCGTGGAGGTGATGTCGATCAGCACTTCGGAATCGTGGACGTTTCGCGCCAGGTCGCGCGCAGTGGCGATTCGGCGCAAATGGGAGGAGACCCGCGCTTTGAAGCTCAGCGGCTTCAGCTCTCGCCCCACCACATCGTCCGCACCCGCATTGAGCAAAGCGACCATGTTCTCGTCGTCCATCGTGGCAACCAGCACCAGGATCGCCATCTCGGTCATGCCGGCCGATTGTCTCAGGGTGGAGCAGGTTTCAATCGTCTCGCGCTCGCCGATCTCAGCGTCGAGCAGCACAAGAGGAGGAACCTGTCGGGTGACCTCCCTCTCGATCTCCTGATGGGTGGACGAGCGCAACAGGGAGAGATTGGCCTGGGCTAGTATCTGCTCGGCCCGGGCGACCAGGGCGTCATCCCGGGTGACAAAATGAACTTTCTTATATAATTGCACAATTGTAAGATACTATACCCGACACACGGCCCCCTCACAACCTACCATGTCGCACGATTCCCCGTAATTATATCGTACTCCAAACACAAATCCGCCGTACCGGCCGCTCCTTTCGACGCTGTTGTGTTAAAACCAGCTGGTGGGGTTGATCGTTCACCAAATCGAGCAGATCGGATTTGCCTTGGGCATCTTCGCCACCTTGGTTCAGGTGGTGCTCATGCGGGAGGCCCTGACCTTGGCCGGGGGGAACGAGCTGGTCGTCGGACTCAGCCTCGCCGCCTGGCTCATCGGGGTCGGATGGGGGGCCACCATCGCCGGCCGGCTGCCGGGATCCCATCGGGCCCTGGTGCTCTCCGCCCTGCTTTCCCCCGTGGTCTGTGGTGCCGCGTTCACCGGTTTGAGAATGCACCGGTTAATCATCTCCGTCCCGGTGGGTGGCGACCCCTCCCTGTTCCAACTGGTCGGACTGCTCGGCGGTTGCCTGGCCTGCGGGGGGCTCGCAGTCGGCTTCGTCTTCACGGCTGCGGCGCGCACTGCCGACGGGCCGCAAACCGGACCTGTGAGCCGCCTGTACACCGCAGAGGCGATCGGCGCGCTGGTCGGCGGATTGGGTTTTGCCTTCTTCCTGGCCGGACATATCTCTCACCTCGCCGTGTTGGGCCTGGCCGGTGCTGCGTTGCCCCTCGCCGTGCACCGCACCGGCGGGCGTCGGTTCACCCGCGCAAGCACCCTCCTGTACGCCGTCGTCCTGTTGGCCCTGTTGGGCCCCCTGTCCCACCTGGACCAGCTCACGGCAATCCGCGCCTTCGACGACATGAGCACAGGGGGCCGGTTCGTGGCCAGTACCCAGAGCGCCTATGGCCGGCTGACGATCAGCCGGAACGAGGACCAGTATCAGCTGTACATCGACAACCGACTGGACCACGCCTTTCCCGATCCCTGGGACCGGGCCGCTCCGATTCACCTGGCCCTGTCCCAACATCCCCGGCCGAAACGGATTCTGCTCATCGGAGGGGGACCGAGCGACACCCTCGACGCCGCGCTGGCCCATCGACCCGAGCGGGTGGTATTGACATATCTCGACAATCGGGTTCACCAGCTATGTCGCCCATTCTGGTCGTCGGAAACCCATGCCGCGCTCTCCGACAGCCGGGTCGCCGTGATTCAGGATGACGGACGCCGCTTCGCAATGACGACCGCGGAAAGATTCGATGGGGTCATTGTCTCCGCACCCCCGCCTCGAAGCGCTCAAGCCAACCGCTACCACACCCAGGAGTTTTTTTTGGCGATTCGCCGCATCCTGACCGATACCGGTGTGATGACGGTCCTCGCTCCGGGGGGGGCCAACCAGCTCGCGCCCGAGGCGGCTCGGGCAGCAGCACTCGAGCTCAACACCGTGCGCTCCGTCTTTCCCCGCGTGATCGCCATCTCCGGGTTAAACACCGCGATCCACGCCGCGGTCCACCCGGACGTGCTCACCACCTCCCCTCGGGTGCTGGCCGATCGATTCACGCGCCGGGGGATCGAGACCCCCTATTTTTCAGCCCGCCGCTTTGAATGGCTCATCGACGAGGACCGCATCGCCGACACCGTCGCCCAGCTCGACCGCTGGCCGTCTGGGATCAACCGGGATGCCCGACCCCTGGTCTACCTGGCCAACCTGCAGCTGTGGGAGCGAAGCCTTTCCGGGGAACAGGCCACGAACCTGCCCACCTGGACCGGGCGTGCGGAACAGTGGTCCTGGGTCTGGCTGGCGCTCCCCTTGCTCATCTGGTTGTTGTTCAAGACGACTCGCAGCCAGCGACCGATTGACCAGCTGTTTTCGATGATCACCACCGGCGCCGTGGGGATGGCCGTGGAGGTCATGGTGCTGTACATGTACCAGGCGGTCTCCGGCCAGCTCTACACCGGGTTGGCGCTGCTGATCGCCCTGTTCATGGCCGGCCTGGCCGGAGGGGCCCACCTCAGTCGATATCTCCAGGATCGCCGGTGGGGCACCCTGTCCGACCTGAGCGTGCTCGGTCTGGTGCTGGCGACCGATCCGGTGCTCAGCTCATCGCTCAGCTATCCCTGGCTCACCCCGCTCTGGTCGTTGATCGGCGGCATCGTCACCGGGGCGGCGTTTCCGATCCTCCTCGTCAGCACGGCCCGTTTCCAACAGACCGACGAACGCCGGGCCGCGGCATCGATCGAAGCAGCGGATCACTACGGCGCCGCATTCGGAGCGCTCGTCACCGGGGTCATCTGGTTGCCGGTGCTCGGACTGCGCACCACCTGCATCTGGTTCGCCGGCCTCAAACTGGCCTCGCTGGTCGGCCCGTTCCTTCCGCGCCGCACCGTTCGATCGCCCAGCTAAAATTGCAGTAAAATCAAAACTTTAAACAATTTTTCAATATTTTGGTCATTGTCCGCTTTCGGCCGTTGAACCGACAACCCTCGGTGTGCTAAATTTCGCGATTGAAAAAAAAGAGAATTTTCAAGGAAGGAGCCCGAACATGAACCGGATTGCCCTATTCGCGCTTTTCGCACTGGCCCTGGCACTCTTTATCTGCAGTTGCAGTGGAGAGGGTTTCGAAAGAAAAATCTCCGCCGAGGAGGTCGCCGCCTACAAGCCCAACCTACCGGCCGTGCCAACCATCCCCAAGCCGAGCACTCCGGAGACCTTTTCCGAT
The DNA here is from genome assembly GCA_028278265.1 of Myxococcota bacterium. Taxonomy (GTDB): domain Bacteria; phylum Myxococcota_A; class Polyangia; order JAAYKL01; family JAAYKL01; genus JANQET01. The sequence goes on along the minus strand of JANQET010000141.1, from coordinate 778 downwards.
GGCTCCTATTCGGTCTACGGACTTCGTCGGGCGATACGGTCCACGATCAATCAGCAGGTCAGCGTGACGGCGTATATCGCCAAAATCTATCAAAAGCCGGAGTGTCCCGAGGGCCAGACCTGCCACACCTTGATGCCCCACCTGTTCCTGGCCGACGAAGCCAGCGAAACACTGGAACGGCGGCACCTGCGGTTGGTCGGCTACGCCCAGAGCTTCAAGGAGATGGAAGAGGAGAAGGAGGCCGAGGAGAAAGGGGACGCCAAGGAGCTGCCCGAAGGGGTCTTCCTCCCTCCGGTGGTGTGGGACTGGCGTCAGGGCCACAAATACAAAATCAAAGGCACCTTCACCCGACAGTCGGGTGCCGGATTCATGCAGACCGACGGATTGCTGGACTACGAGAGCCACGAATGCCTGGACTGCCCGGCCGAAGAAGAGGACGAAAAAAACAAGAAGAAAAAGAAATAATCCTCAACTATCCCGCAACAACACATCGCAGTAGTACTTTACCCGTCGCACGGCCCGTCCGAACCGGTTGGTCTGGATGTCCTTGCGCAAGGTGAGGAAGAGCTTGCGCTTGAGCCGATAGTCGTTCCACTGCCACTTCTTGTCCTTTTTGGGGGGCTGACCATCGGCCCGGGCCACTTCGTCGAACAGCGATGACTTTTCGTACCCCCAACAGTCAATGTCCTCATCGGCCAACGGGGCGACCGTCTGTTCTGCCAGCGCCAACTTGTGGGGGTCGGCGGCGAGCTCGTTGGCCCAGGCACTGACCGACTTG
>JANQET010000285.1 GCA_028278265.1 Myxococcota bacterium | reverse complement strand
GTTGCTGGCCTTTCTGGATGACATTCCCGCGGCGAGCCGGGTGCCCATTCTCGCCGGCATCTGGCCCCTCTCCAGCCTGCGTAACGCCGAATTTCTCGCCAACGAGGTCCCCGGAGTGTCGGTTCCGCCGATCGTGTTGGAGCGCATGGCCGACGCCCACCGCCGGGGTGAAGAGCGCAAAGAGGGGGAGCAAATAGCGATCGAGATCCTGCACCGGGTGGCCGGAAGGGTCCAAGGGATTCAAGTGGCCGCTCCGTTCGGCCGTCTCAAAGCGGCGATCCGGGTCCATCAGGCCTACCTCGACGGTCCCCCATCCCAATGATCAAACGGGCCAAACCGCGCACCCCGTTCAAGGTGCTCATCGCCCACCACCGCTGGTGGTTCCCCACTTTTGTCAACGGCGCAGACCTGGCCAACCACGAATTCGCCTGCGCGCTCAAACGGCAGGGGGTGGATGTGCGGGTGTTCGGGATTACGCCGCCGGGAAACTCCCGCCGGGCGCCGAGCCGGCGATACGTGGCCGACGGGGTGCCCATTTGTCTGGTGACCAGCGACTTCATTCGTCAACTGTCCGCCGAGCTCGAGGCGTTCAAACCGGACGTGGTGCTCACCTCCTGTCCCGAGCCCAGCGCCAGCGCCGACGATGTGCGACGAATGATCAACGCCATCTCCCGGGTGGATCTACCGACCGTATTGTTTGTGCACGACATCGAAGGCACACTCCCCCTGTTCAACAAAGTCAAAAAAAAACTGGCCAAGATTATCACCAACAGCCGCTTCATGGCCGATCGCATCGAAGAGCTCTGGTCCGCCCAGTGCGAAGTGGTCTACCCGGTGCCGGATTGGCGTTCGTTCAACTCCGGTCCGTCCACCGGACCGTTCATCACCTTTTTCAACCCCTCACCGCACAAGGGACTCAGCGTGGCCCACGGATTGGTCACCCAGCGCTTTCCCGATCGCCCGTTTTTGTTCGTCGAAGGGTTCATCGATCCCGAAGCCCATGGAATTTCACTGAGTCGCTCGGGAAATCTGGTCCACGCCCGGTGCTCCCCTGATGTGGAAACGATTTACATGATGACCCGAACGCTGATCGTTCCCTCCCAGTGGGAGGAGCCGTTCGGTCGCGTCGCCCTCGAGGCGATGTACAAACACGTCCCGGTCATCGCCTCCAAGACGGGGGGGTTGCTCGAATCGGTCGGTGACGGCGGCATCATCATCGACGATTTTGCCGGCACCGCTCAATGGGCCGAGGCAATAACCCGTCTGGACGATCCCAAGGAGCGACGGCGGATCATCGAAGCGGGCAAAAAACACGTGCGCAAATTCTCCCTGCAACGAGAGGCCAAAAAACTGCTCGAAATCCTTCGCGGGGTCACCACATGAGGGATCGAATCACTTCCTTTCTGAACGAAATCCGCAGGGAAGCGGCGTTTTCCACCGTTGCATTGCGATGGGGTTTTGGGTATCAACAAACACGGTGAGGATGACACGATGAAATCGATTGACCTCCTCGTGGGGATTAAAGCCGAACAGACACTAAGGGACGTGGTCCGCGCCGCTACCGAGGAGTCCACCAGCGATTCCTATCCCCTCGAGCTTTGCCCTATCGGCAAGAAGGATTGGATCGCCGGTCAGCGTCTCAGTGAACCGATTCGCTTCGGTGAAGTCGAGCAAGTGCTGGCCGCCACGACGCGCCACCTGTTGGAGTTGCGCTCCCACCAGCGCATCCGCCGCGACAGCATCCGCATCTACGCGGTGCCCAAGCCGGTGCCCGTGTTCATGGATTCCCCCCCCACCGAATCGACCCCACCGGCGCCCCCCGAAGAGAGTGCCACCACCCAGCAGGAGGTGGAATGCCCGGCCTGCGGCGCGTCGGTTCATCGCTACAACATTCGCTACGATCCGTGGGGCCAGATGGTCGGCTGCTTTCTGTGCCGCTCGACCGACGGAGGCTCCTCGGGTTCGCCCAGTTCGGGCTGATGGGATGCCGATCCCTGGTCCGGTGGTCTATCGTCGCGCTAATGGCGGTCGGGATGGGGTGTGCTCCGCGAATCGACCACCTGATTCGCCATCTCGATCGGGGACAGTTCAAACTCGCCGTCGATGCGACTGAGGGTGACCGGCGTCTGCAACAGGCGCTCGCCGCCCTGGTGCTCGAGCGGGCAGCGGTTTCGGGGGAACGACCGGAAGAGATGGTGATCGCGCTGGCCACGGCCGGGGATCCGGGCAAACAATCCCTCAAACGCCTGGTGACCAACGGCCGTCAACCCGGCGCTCAACTGGCTGAAATCGCCCTGCTGCAATCCCGGCTCTCCCCGTCGGACGATGATCTCGACCGCTTCATGAACAGCGACTACCAGGCGGTTCGCTCATACGCGGCCCAATCGTGGTACTCGAAAATCGATTTCGATCGGTTGAGTCAGATGCGACTCGATCCCGCACCTCGGGTGCGCCTGTTTGCCATTCGCGGTCTGGCGCTGATGGCCGACACCGAAGCGGTCGCAGAGCTGCTCGCCGAGGCGTTGCGCTTGGATCCGGATCCCAAGGTGCGCGCTGCAGCGGCACGGAACGGCAATGTGCTGGGGACCGACGCCTACCTTTCGTTGAAACGGGCCCTTCGCGACGAGAATCTCGGCGTGACCCTGGCCGCGGTCCAAGGCCTCGGTCGGCTCGATTCAGCAGAAGCCCGGCACCATC
>JANQET010000074.1 GCA_028278265.1 Myxococcota bacterium | reverse complement strand
GTCAGCTCAATCCGGCCAATGGATGCCAGCGGTGTGTGGTAGCGCTGAGCACGGACAGCTGGAGCGACAATGACGGCGTCTCGTGTGACGACGGCGTTTTCTGCAATGGCAAGGACACCTGCTCTGGCGGGTCCTGCCGGGCGAGCGACGTGAACCCATGTCCTTCGGACGGCTTTTTCTGCACGGGCAATGAAATCTGCGACGAGTACAGTGACAGTTGCCTGCACACCGGCGATCCCTGCGCTGGGGGCGACGGCAATTTTTGCAATGGCACCGAGACGTGCAACGAAACCACGGATGAGTGCGACTCCAGCGGCAATCCCTGTCCTGATGACGGCCTGTTCTGCAACGGGACGGAGTCGTGCGACGAAGAGAATGATGTTTGTGCAGAGAGTAGCAATCCCTGCCCTGATGACGGGTTGTTTTGCACGGGTACCGAGTTCTGTGACGAGGAGGCGGATGCCTGCGAAGCCACCGGGTTCCCATGCACCGGCGAGGACCAGTGCATCGAGGAGGAGGATCAGTGCTGTCTGCCCGATGTGCCGGCGACCGAGCTTGTCTGCAACGACGACGGCGATGTGGAGGCGTACGACTCGTGCGGCAAGCTGCTATTGGTCGAGGACTGCGTCGCGGCCGACGAGAACGGAGTCTGTGACGACGGGGTCTGCGGCTGTGCGCCGGGATTTACTGGTGAGGAGTGCACCGGCTGTGTGGTCTATGTCAACGGCACTTTGGGCGATTACGCCGCGGCAGATGGCGCCACTTGGGTGACAGCCTTCGAGCACGTGCAAGCGGGGCTCGACGCGGCCGCAGAGGGGGGATGCGAAGTTTGGGTCGCCGCGGGAACATACCTGCCCCAAGGAGAGGGCAGCGGCGAGCCGGACACCGATACCGAGCCTGCGGCCTCGGATCGGACGGCAACCATCGCGCTTCAGTCAGGTGTGGCCCTTTACGGCGGCTTTGTCGGCGACGAGATCGCGCGGAGCCAGCGCAATGTCGAGGACAACGAAACCATCCTGAGCGGTGACATCGATGGGGACGAAGATTTGGCCGGCAATGCCTATCACGTGGTCACCGGAGTGAACGGGGCGACCATCGATGGGTTTACCATCACCATGGGCAATGCCGACGGCGATCCATACGAACGTCAGAGTATCGGTGGAGGGATGCTCAATGTGGGCGCCTCGCCAACAGTGAACGATTGCAGTTTCAAATCCAACGCAGCCGCCGAGTTTGGGGGTGGAATGTTCAACTTGGATGGGTCCTCACCCGTTGTGACCAACTGCCTTTTCGAGGCCAATACAGCTGGTGTATACGGCGGTGGCATGTGCAATCAGTTGAATTCGTCGGTCACATTGGCTGATTGCATTTTTCAGGACAACGAGGCGGCGGAGATGGGTGGGGCGATCTACGCCGACAGTGAATCGATAGTTAACGCGAATGACTGCGAGTTCACCTCCAATGCTGCCGCGCTAGGGGGCGGATTAGTTGTCCAATCGGTGACGACAGGTGAAAGTGAGTTCGTCAACTGCATCTTTGAGGGTAATACGGCCGACTTGGGCGGTGGTGTGTTTATTGAGAACACTTCGGCGTTTTTGATCGGTTGCTCCATTTCGACCAATACCGCGATGGACTACGGCGGTGGAATGTGGGTCGAACGAGCAGATATCACGCTGACCGATTGCGAGCTGCGCAGTAACATCGCACAAGTGGGCGGAGGAATGGTTCAGCTGGGTGGCTCTGCTAGCCTGACCAACTGTATCATTAGAGACAACACCACCGAAATGGAGGGTGGGGGGATTTTTGGGAAAGGCTTCCAACTGGGTTTAACCAATTGCACTTTGGAGGCAAATGCGTCTGAGCGCGAGGGAGGTGCGCTTGCATTTGAAGACGCGTCATTAGTCATGACCAACTGTATCGTATGGGGCAATACGGCACCGCAGAATCCGCAGATGGGACTCCACAGCCCAACAGAGCTCAGCATCACCTATAGCGACATCCAGGGCGGCTTCGAAGGAGAGGGCAACATCGACGAGCGGCCGCTGTTCGTGGGGACCACCCTCTATCTGTCCAGCGAATCCCCCTGCATCGATACGGGCCTGAACAGCGCGGTGCCCGCGGAGATCACCACCGACCTGGACGGCAACCCGAGAATCGTCGATGGAATTGATGATGGGGAAGCCAGGGTGGATATGGGGGCGTACGAGTTTCAGCCGTAGATATCTCAGCTCGATTATTCCAATTCCATAGATGTGCTCATTGTAAATGAGTTGGCTCGATAGAACGTCGAACAGGGGTCTTTCCAGTTTGCCTACAACCGAGTCCGGCGGCCTTTTCGGCTGTACCATATCTTGACTGTAAAATTTAGATTCGGGATAGTGAGTATCAGCACAGAGAAGAATTATCGAGAAGATATGAGGATTTTGTCACTGATAACGGTATTGATTGTGGCGAGTTGCGGAGACTTTCAAGTAAATTCTGAGCAGTCGGAACCGTTACGAGATAGATCTGGATCAAGTCCCATCTCCATTGGTCCCCAATTTTGGAATTTTGAGCTACCGGAATTCGAGAGGGTTGAGTTTGACGAGCTGCGTGGCCTTGGGGGACGCTGGATCTCACTCAGGTATGAACAAAAGCGGGGAGCAGGAATGTCGAAAAGGGAAATACTGGATCGGTTCCGATTATCGATGACTGCCGATGGTTGGGCACTGGGGTCTGCGCCCAAACGAAAATATGTTCTCAGCAAGATTTTCGAAACCGGCAATGATGATCTGTATTTCAGCCGTGGTCCTCGCGGTGAAGAACCGAAAGACTGGTTCTTCAATATGGCCATTCACGTCAGTCAGGACGCGCGCGTCGTCTGCGTCTATTGTGAAGTCGGTTGGTGACAAAGGACAACGCGAAATGGCAAGGCGATTGAGTTCGCCTTTTATCACGGTATTCGAAATGACATCCGAGCGGATTATACCTCTGTGGCCTACTGGTATCAGCGAGAACCCCATGCAAAATTTCCCCAACTGCCCGCGTGGCGAAAACGCGTGCCGGTATCCTATGCGGTCAACATCCTACAGCCGCTTCTCGGTATCGGCGTTTTGCTGGGTCTGCTCATCGCTGTTTTGTTATGGCTGTTTGCACCTTGAATTCGTCAATGATTGACGACAAGAAAAGCGACCGCTAAACAATTCGTGGTAGACTCGTTCCGTTCGCCCGGAACCGCGTTGCGAAAGGAGGGGGCATGGGTCTCGACAGCACTGTTTTGCAGGCTATCGGTAACACATCGTTGGTACAGTTGCACCGCGTTGTTCCTCCGGGGCGCGCCAAGATCTTTGTCAAGTTGGAGTGGGAAAACCCCACCGGCAGCATGAAGGATCGGGCGGCCCAGGCGATGATTGCCCAGGCTGAGGAGGACGGCCGGCTGAAACCGGGGGACACGATCGTGGAATACACCGGCGGAAGCACGGGCATCTCCCTCGCGCTGATTTGCGTGGCTAAAGGGTATCTCTTGCAGATTGTCACCTCCGAAGCGTTCAGCCGGGACAAGCTGAATCAGATGTCCGCCTTTGGCGCCGAGCTCACCCTGGTGCCCAGTGAGGGCGGCCTGACCACCAAGAAGCTGATTTTGGATATGATCGAAACCGCCAGAGAGCTCAGTCAGCAGCCGCACACCTACTGGACCGATCAGCTCAGCAACCGCGACAGTATCGCGGGTTACTACCCCTTGGCCGAAGAGATCTGGCAACAGACCGCCGGTAACATCGACGGATTCGTTCACTCTGTGGGCACTGCCGCATCGTCGCAGGGCATCGCCACGGTGCTCAAGCGCCACAATCCCCGATTGAAGATGGCTGTTGTCGAGCCGGGGGAATCGGCCGTCCTCACCGGCGGTCAACCCGGACCGCACAAAATCGAAGGGGTCGGTATCGGCTACCAACCCCCCTTGTGGGAGCCGGGCCTGGTCGATGAAATCTATCCGGTGACCACTGACGAGGCCAAGGGGATGGCCCGACGGTTGGCAAAAGAGGAGGGGCTCTTTGCCGGGACCTCATCCGGCGCCAACGTGATCGCAGCCATACGCCTGGCCGAGCAGTTGGGCCCCGAGGCCACAGTGGTCACACTGATGGTGGATTCCGGCCTAAAATACCTCAGCACGGATGTGTACCGGGGAGTAGGATAGAGGGTTAAGTTGGTTGTCGGCGTTTTGTGGCGCAGAGGGAGCCGTCCCCGGCCCTACCCCGGCCCCTATCGACCCACCAGCCGGCGATAGACCCCCGGCTCGGAATCGGGAATGCTGACGGCTCCTACCGCTTTTTGGTAAAACTCCTCAAATCTGACCCAGGGAATGATCGCGTAGCCGTACCCTTCGCTCTCCATCGCATGCATTGCGCTGACGATCAGCGCTCGGGCGATGCCTTGACAGCGAAAATCGGGTGCCGTTCCCAAAGGCCCGAGAAATCCCTTGGCCGTGGTGTCGTAGCAGGCGAACCCGATCACCTGGCCATCGTGTTCGGCGATAAAACAGGAGACCGGCAGGCGCAGCAGGGCGGAGTTGCACTCATCGACCCAACCGGGACAGATGTCGCTGAAGGTATCACCGACAAACTTCAGGAGCATTTTATCTCGAGGCTTCCCAGCAGATCGGCGAGATGACCTACGATGATCGGCTGGTGGTCCGAACCGGACATCTCACCGCGGTGGCCCGGACCGAGCAGGGGCTGACCGCATTGGATTTCGGCTATCGGCTGCGCTACTACCTCTCGTTTCGCCTGATCAACGACCTGGAAGCGGTGGCCCACTTCTACAACAACCGGGGGTATGAGCTCATCCCCCGGGCCAAGCTGGACCGGGGGGTGGTGGATTGGCATTCGGTCCGGGACCACTTTGCCTTGGCCACCCGCATTGTGCCCACCTTTGTCCGCGCATGGAACAACCTCGGTGTGGCCCACGCTCGGCTCGGTGAGACGAAGCTGGCTCAAGAGAGCTATCACACCGCCATCGCCCACGCGCCGGAGTTTGCCTCGCCCCGAATCAACCTCGGCGTGCTTCATCTGGCGGCAGGTCAGCTGTCCCGGGCGGTCGCGCTGTTCACCACCGCTGCCCAACTGGACCCGGACAAGCCGCATGTGCATTACCATTTGGCCGTCGCTCTCACTCGTCAGGGGCGTCTCGACGAAGCGCGGGCTGCCCTGCAGCGAACCCTCGAGATTGACGGAGATTTTCCCCTCGCGCCGCAGTTGCTGGAACAGCTGAGGCGATAACCCCCGCCGGGATCTTGTCCAACGTGGCATGTCATTTGCTCTCTATCGGCCAATCAACGGCAATAAGACACATGGGAGGAGCCGATGATCGAGGATTTGAC
>JANQET010000514.1 GCA_028278265.1 Myxococcota bacterium | reverse complement strand
CCGCGCCGCGCTGCGCCAACTAGAGGGAGGGCTGGGAAGCGCCCTCGAAGCGCAGCTCGACGAGCTGACCCGGGTTGCGGCCCAAATCGAGGCAGGTCTCGATTTTCCCGACGAAGACCTGCCGACGACCGAAACCCGCGAGCTGAGGCGGCAGCTCGATGGGGTAATCGATCGCCTGACCGGTTTGAGGGACTCGTTTGCCCTCGGTACACGGCTCACCCGGGGGGCCCGCATTGCCATCGTCGGCCCGCCCAACGCGGGAAAATCCAGCCTGCTCAATCGCTTGGTCAATGAGGATCGCGCCCTGGTCGACCACACCCCGGGCACCACGCGGGACGTGGTCGAGGCCCAGGGGGAAGTCGGCGGTATCCCGACGACCTTCTGGGACACTGCCGGCATGCGCTCCCGCGCGGATCGCCTCGAACGCCGGGGCATCGAAAAAACAATCGCCGCAGCGGCGCAGGCCGACCTGGTCCTGGCAGTGATCGACGGCACTGCCGGAGGAGATCAACTCACCTCCGGGCTCCACCCCCTGCTCCGGAACTTGGGCGACCGGCAAACCCCGCTGGTGATCGCGGTCAACAAACGGGATTTGCCCACATGGCGCCCCTGCTCCCTTTCCGATCTGCCCCATCCTTCGGCGGCCACCGTTCCCGTCTCGGCCCTGGACGGCACCGGTATCGAGCAGCTCGGCCAACAGCTGCACCACGCCCTGGTCGACGATGTGGACGACACCTCGGTCATCCTGACCACCCAACGCCAGCATTCGGCTGTGGTCTCCTGTCTCGAAAATGCGACCCGCGCAGCGGATCTCCTTACTTCAAACGGCGATCTGGAGCTGGTCGCCGCGGATCTGCGCTTTGCCATGGAGGCGCTGGCCGTGCTGTGGGGCAAAAAGCCGGTCGACGGGGTAATCGAGACCCTCTTTTCCTCTTTTTGCATCGGAAAATAATGTAATTATTCCCCCGTCGATTCAAAGAGCCGCTTCACATCGACAAATCCCGATGATAAATTGTACCAATGGAACATCTATCACATCGAATCAGAAGGGGTTGTCCAGTTGGGGGTCTCGGCGCTCTTCTCGTGCTGATGGCCTGCTCACCGATCCCGGTGGATCACTGGGAATCGTTGCTGGACCGGGACGCGGGCAACGGTGACAATGGGGGCGATACAGACGCCGACACGGACACCGACACAGATACAGACGCAGACAGCGACGGCGATGCGGATGACGACAGTGACAGCGACTGTGGGGACGAAGACGGCGGCGACTGCATTGAAGATGACGATGATGATGACGACGACACCATCGACACCGATACCGGCGACGGGGACACGGACACCGTAGAGTACTACTGCGGCGAATATCCCTGCGAGCTGTTCGCATCGGGTAGCGGATTCAAGTTCGACAACACCGGCCGGCCGTTCATCGGCAACGGGGTGACACCGGAAGTCGTCATGACCGGATTCTCGTATTTCTACTGTCCCCACTGCAAGAACTGGGCGGCCACTCTTCACGAGCTCTTTGCGGATCCGGCCTACGCCGGGCGGGTGGTCTACTACTTCGGCCACTATCCGTTCGGTAGTGCCGGGGCTGAAAGATGGTTCACCCACAACGCGGCGATCGCCGCACACATTCAACACGAGTTCTGGGCGGTTCACGACAACTTTTTCGGGTCCAATTACGGTCTCCCCCCCGCTCTGGTGCGGGAGACCGTCGAAGCGATGGGCATCCTGGACATGGCCCAATTCGACATCGATGTCGCGGCGGCGAGCACCACCGCGGTCATCGAGCGGGACAAAGCAGAGCTCCAGGCGGCGATGCTCGAGATGGAGGGCACCTCGAGCGTAGGCGTCCCCTCGGTCTGGATCAACGGGATCAAGGTCAAACCCCGCTCCGCCGTCCCTGACGTCTTGGACTATCTGTTGGGATATCGCTAGGACGACCGCCGGGATTGCCCCTACACCATTATTCGAAATGGAGGGCCCGTTCGAAATCCGCTGGGCTGGTGGCGAACCGCTTGGCCACCTCGAAGGTGATCAGCCCGCCCTTGTAGAGATCGGTCAGACTCTGGTCGAACGAGATCATGCCGTATTGCTCCCGGCTGCGCTCGATCAGGTCTTTCAGCCCGGCCGTCTTGTCCGCGTTTTTGATCAGCTCTTCCATGGTGCCCGTATTCTTCATCAGCTCCAGCCCCACCACCATTCCCTGGCCATCGGCCCGGGGCAGCAGGCGCTGGCTCAAGGTGGCGCGCAGGTTCTCGGCCAACCGGATGCGCACCATCTCCTGCTCTTCCGGCGGAAAGACGGCGATCAGCCGGCCCACGGTTTTGGCCGCATCTGCCGTGTGCACTGTGGAGTAGACCATATGCCCGGTCTCAGCCGCCTTGAGCGCAATATCGATCGTCTCCAGATCGCGCATCTCGCCGACGAGGATCACGTCCGGGTCCTGGCGCAGGGCCGCGCGCAGGGCTCGATTGAAGTCCATCGTATCGGTACCCACCTCCCGCTGGGAGATCGACGATTGATTGTCCGTGTGTAAAAACTCTATCGGGTCCTCGATGGTGACGATGTGGGTCGAGCGGGTCTGGTTGATGTGATTGATGATCGCCGCCAGGGTGGACGATTTCCCGGTACCGGCAGCGCCGGTGACCAGCACCAACCCGCGGGTATACCCGGCCAGATCCACCACCGTGGGCGGCAAGAGCAAATCGTCGAAGGTGGGAATCTGATCCGGGATGATGCGCAGCACCAGCGAGAGGGATCCCCGTTGGCGAAACATATTGACCCGAAAGCGGCACTTACCCGGCAGACTGAACGAGGTATCGTGGTCCCGAACGTCGTTTGCCGTCGTGTTTTGGGCGTCCCCTTCGAGCACGAACGCGCAGGCGTCCAGGGTGTCCTGCGGGGTCAACGGCTCCTCGCGAACCGGTCGCAACGATTTTTGGATACGGTACAGGGGAGGCGACCCCACCTTCAGATGGATATCCGAGGCCTTCAGCTGAATCGAGCCGTGTAGATACCGCAGAAACTGCTCCTTTTGCATTCCACCTCCGCCAACGCTTAACGAGCCATTCCCTCTAATTGTGGGGGCGGGAATCGGGCCAATCAAGAAAAAACCGCCTCGAACCCGATCAGACCGATCCCTGGCTCGACCCCGATTTGTACGCTAAAATTTCTCTAAGAGTTGACTCGAGACCAGGTCGGAGGAACCCATCGAGCGATGATCTACTGTCCCCACTGTCGGCGACCGGCAGCCCAACGCAGCGGGCCTTGTCCCCATTGCGGCGGCGAGCTCTCCGGCGCCCCGGCCCCGAACACTGTACCTGAGGCCGAAGCGGTCCCACCGATCCCACAGCCAGACCCTCAACACAGTGTGGGAGAGGGACAAATTGCGTTGCAGCAGACCTCCCCGCCGGCAGCACCTCAGCCGGCAGAACCACCGCGCGCCCCAGCCCAGCCCAAGGGCGACGGATCGGGATTGCAGCTCGAAGTGGTCGAAATGCCACGCGCCCAACCGCTTACCGGTGATGCGTACAGCGCAGCAATCGACGAATTCGAAGTGCGGGAATTTGCCGGATTCGGTCCGCCCCCGTCCGGTCCTGTGGGGACCGTGCGATACTGGCTCGCCGTCCGCCGCCGCACCAGAGCGTTGGCCCAAGAGCTGGAACAAGCACAAATCGCCAGTGGATCGGCCGAGCGGACCTTGCTGACCAATCGCGCCGAGTTGGGTCGTCGGGCCGCGGCGTTGAAGCTCGAGGGGGGGGCGATAAAGCCCCTCATCGCCAAAGCGCTCACCGCCCAGGGGGAGCTCAAGGGGATCGAGCGAGAGCAATTGAGCCTGCAAAACGAGCACAGCACCGCCCTCGAAGCGCTCCGGGCGCGCCTGGTCGAAGCGACGGCAGCTGCCGAGCCGGTGCACCGGGAAGCTGCATTGGCCCAGAAGGCGCTGGACAAAAAACTCACCGACCAACGGCGCAGCCAAGCCAAGGTCAAGCGCTCGGAAATAGAACTGAGAAATCTGGACAGCCAGGTTCAACGGTGCAAGGCGTTGATCGGGGATCCCAAAACCAGCCCTGACAGGCAACAGCAGCTGCTCGCCGACAGCATGGCTCTCGATGAGAAAAGGGCCGCCTTGCTGACCCAGTTGGAGAACAACCAAAGCGAGTTGGCCGGCCACGACGTCCCAATCGCCGAAGCACAGGAAACCGTCGCCAAAATCGCTCAGCGGCTCGCCGAAAAGACCCGGATGATCGACGGCATCGAGGCCGAACGAAAAAAACTCGAAGCGGTCCACCAAGACCGGAGCTTAAAAGTCAGCCAGCAGGTGGACGGCGAATTCCAAAAGGTGGAGAAAGCCTGGGCCCAGGTAGGGCAACAGCTCATCGCGGAAAATCCCTCGGTTCCCGAGTTGGACGACCTGCGCAACCAGGTGCTGGCCGCGAGAAAGAGAGCGCACGAGACCAAGCGCCAACTGGAGTTGACCACCCGAGCACAGGGGGCGTTCGATAAATCCGCCGTGGCAAGAGCCAAACAGCTCCTGATCGGGGGGAGCGCTCTCCTGCTAGGTCTGATTGTCGCCGCGCTCTATCTCCTCTCCTGATCCCAGTCCATTCCGTCCACCACGTCCACTCTCGTCCATTCTATTCCCCAGAACTACTCCTGGTGCAGATGCACATCCCGCTGGGGAAAGGGGATTTGAATGTTCTCCTTTTTGAACTGTTTGTAGGTCGCTGTGTTCAGGTCGTCCAGGGCGCGCCCGCGTAGCAGGGGTTCCTCGATCCAGCAGAGCAACTCGAAGTTGAGGGCCGAATCGCCGAACGCTCTGAACCGCACCCTCGGTTCGGGATCCGGCACCACGTACTTGCTCTGCTCGGCCACCTTCATCAATACGCGGCGTACGTGATCCACGTCGCTGCCGTAGGCCACGCCGACTTTGACCCGCACCCGTTCCTTGTCGTGGGGACCGCCGGTTTCGTTGACGATCTTGGCGTTGGCGATTGCCGCGTTGGGCACGATGATCTGGATGTCGTCCCGGGTCAGCAGGCGTGTCGAGCGAATGCCGATGTCGGTCACCTGCCCCCGTTCCCCCGAATCGAGCACGATGAAATCCCCCAGTTTGTACGGGGCATCCGCCAGGATGAAAATTCCCGAAAACAAATTGGACAGGGTGTCCTTGGCGGCAAAGCCGATGGCAATACCGAGGATGCCGGCCGAGGCCATCCAGGCGGTGACATCGACCCGCCAGGCGATCAGGATGCCATAGGCCGCCCCACCGAAGATCACCGTCTTCACCAGAATGTCGAACAGGGGCACCGTGCGGGGTTGGACCACCCTGAAGTCGTCCATCCGTCGGGAGAGCGCGGACAGGATCAAGGTACTGATGCGCAGACCGGCCTGCATCCAGGTCAGTACGACCAGGGTCATCAGGATGCGGTTGGCCACGAAGCGCCCGGTCTCTCCCCAGTCAAACGGGCGAACGGCGACGCTGATCCCGATCATCAACACCGTCCAAAACAGCGGGCGGCGGATGATGCCGACTATTTGGTCGTCCAACACGGTCCGCGTCTTGCGCGTCAGGCGCATCAACACCTGGGTGGTGATCAAATCGACAATCAGTGCGGCGATCACCGAACCGACACAAATCGCTCCGGCAAATAGATAGGGATTAGCTTGCAGAAATTCTGTCACCTGGCGCATCGATCCTCCCAACAGCGAGTCATCGTAAAACAGTTCTTCACGGGTAAGCCAAACTGGTAGGTGAGTCAATTGCGCGATGTTGTTAACCATACATTTGTATGGTATAACCTTCTTATGCGCGCTCTGACACCAACGACCCCAACCCATCCACCACCGACCACCGTCGGGAGCCTCACCCCCAGCCCCTCTCCGTCAAGCGGAGAGGGGAGCCGGAGGGAGAAAAGAGCCCTTGCTGGCAAATCTCCTCCCATTCCCCCTCTCCACCTGAGAGGGTGTTGTAAAAGGAAAAAATGGATTTCCAAAACGTAGGGCCGGGCTTTATGCCCGGCCGCTCGCTCAGCAGTGACGAGGGAAAGCGGCTGGGGG
>JANQET010000453.1 GCA_028278265.1 Myxococcota bacterium | reverse complement strand
AATGCGGGTTCGCAGTCGGCCGGGGGTTTGGTTCTCAGCAAGGCCGGAGGCCGCGGTCCACCGAATCCCCCCTGTTTCCGCAACAACAGCTGCCAACTGGTGCGCGCAGTGAGGACACCATTCACCGCCGTCTCGGTCTCGATGACCACCAATGCACCCACTTTCATGTCCCAAATCCCCAGAATTTTGGCAGTCGTTGCCATCTCCCCCTCGGGGGGGAACGGACAGACCAGCTCTGTGCGCTGGGCACTGTGCAGCAGGGTGACCAGGTTCGCACCGGTCTGGTTGAGAATCTCGAACACCGGGTCGAACGCCGGAATCACTCCGTAGGTGGGCAGCACCTGGGGCGGGGGATCGTCGAGCAGGTACTTGAGGTCAGCGGTACCTCCGCCGAGGCCAATCGCGTAGAGGGCGACGTCGCGCCAGGTGTAGGGTTGGTGAATCGGGCCGATTTGGTGGCCTGCGGTGGTCAAATCAAGGCTCATTTTTGTTTTCCCCTTTGGACGGGTGGTCTGTCGGTTGCACCGGCCAGATCGGTTCCGGCGCGCTTCATGTTTTCCAGTTCTGCGGCGTTCTGTTTGAGTTGCGCGAGACGGTCCAACACCCTGATTTTGGCTTGCTGGAGCGCCTCCCGATGGTCTGCAAATCCCCATTTCCCGTCAGCAGCAGCCATCTCGAACAGCGCGCCGCGGGTGGTTTTGACAACTGCTGTCGTGGCGCTGGTCGAGCGAACGTCGACGACTGCACCGAATCCTTGCGCCAACTGCGCCAGGCACTGTTGGTCGCGACACATCTGCTCGAAGAGATGCGCTCCGTCCGCGGTCGTGGATTTGTCGTACCACCGACCCATCATTGATCGATGCCGTGATTCGGGAAACGACCGGCGCACGAGCTGCAATGACTCGGTCAACGTCCGGTGGATGGTGTGTGCCGACCAGCGGCTGTCCCGATCGAGCTCATTGAACAAGCACCTCGCCGAGACGGCATCCACGCACGGAGCAAGCCGGGCAAAGGCGCCCGACGGGGTCGTGCGGTCCGGCGGATCAGCACACCCCGAGACAAGCGCAATCGCTGCAGTAAGCCAAATCTGTTTCATCGAAGAGTGCTTAGCACGACTGCCCTTTGTTGGACAAGCGCGGGCGATTAGTGATATATGCCCATGTGCTCGCCGTGCTTGGTCAAACAGGCAATCGGTTGTATAATTGCACATAACTTCGGGAAACATGGATCCTTTAAACGACAACGAGCTCAGCCAAACCGAACGGGAGTTCTACGACCGCCGGGGAGACGACGATTCGTTCGACGAAGAGCTGCTCGCCATGGCCGGCCCACCGCCGACGCTTCGCCACGGGCTGTTGATGGTGGGCGTGATCGCTCTGGCGATCGGATTGCTCACCTGGTTTTATCCCGAGCTCAACTACCTGCTGCAGGGATTCAACGATCCCCGGGATCTCGGCGATGCGGCCGGGATCGAAATCGACACACTGGAAAACAACACCTTCGTAAAGGTCGAGGGCATCCCCTGGATCACCAAATCAATCGATTTCAATGACGGACGGCGGTGGTTTCCCAACGCCGATGACAGTCGGCGTCTGTTTCCCCTCTCCGGTCAGACCAAGCTGCTGGTCCAGTGGACCCAACCGGATGAACAGAAAAAGTACCGCGACCCACGCGTCAACCCATCCGAACACCCGTGGCCGAGCAATTTCAAAGGGCAATTGCTGAGAATCAGCGAGCTCGACCGCAACTATGCCAAGCTGTGGTCGTTTCTGGAGACCCGGCTCAATCTGCCGGTGACCCACGATACCTGGTTGCTGATCGATGGGCAGCTCCCCGGCGATCACATCTGGGTGATTCCGATCTACATTATTCTGTGCACGATTATCATTATTAACCTATTGAAACTAAGGCGATTCTGGATCGTGTGGAGGTCATAGACCCCGGTGTCTCAACCCGGATCACCAACGGCCCGTTTGGGGCCGATCGATCTCAGCTCGGCCGGCTGGTTCTTGCTGATCGTCGGCATCTGGGAACTGCTCTTCAACCGCATGGCCGCAGCCCTGGGCTGGTACAATACGCTCGGCACCGAAGGTTTTCTGGTCGGCCTCGCCTCGTCCGGTCGATTGGCGATGAACGCCACCGGCATAATGGCCCTGTGCCTCACTTGCGTCATCCTCCCCCGTCTGGCCGCAAATGCCCGCTTTTCATCTCTTTTCTTTCGCATTGTGCTGATGCTGACCTCCCCCCTCTACCTGCCCCTGATCTGCGTCGCCGTATTTCGCCCGGTAGACCCGTGGCTCGTTTTCGTGGGCTATCTGATTACGACGGGCGTGGCCGTGATGCTCACGGTGTTGACCGCAGTCCACCGCATCGACAGCAGTCATCGCCGGATGATCATCGTCCTGGGGATCATTCAGCTGCTCGCCGCGACTGAGCTCGTCTGCCGGTTCGTGCTCTCCCTCCACCCCTTCGGCATCCTCGAAGTGTTGCCCAAAAAGGCCTACTTGGTGGCCGAAGTGCTCTATGTCGTACTGCCCATCTTCGCCTTTTTCGCGATCCGTCCGGGTCGACTTGTCGAGTTCATCAAGCGGCCCCACCTGCCCGCGCTGATCATCGCCCTCGGCGCTGCAGCAGTTGCAGCTGCAGCAGCGGCCCAGACCAAGAACACTTCCGTCCTCTCGCTGGTAACCTACCGTTCCTTGGGGATTACCCTCTCGATTCCGGGTCAGGTATCCGCCTACATCGTTTCGTTCTTCTTCGGCACGCTGCTGATCGGAACACTGATTCTACCTTCCAAACGCTGGTCGCCGACCACCCGGTCCAGGCGCGTGGGCATCGGATTGGGCTGCATTTGGATGGCCGGAATCCAGCCGACCCACCCCTACCAATTCATCCTGATGCTCGCCGGATTTCTCTACCTCAGTCGAGGACTGCTCGATGAAATCCTCGAACCGATCGAGGAACAACCGGCAATGCCCCTCTCAGTGCCTCCGGATTCCGGCGCGACCCTCTAGCAGCTCAATCACCAACGCCCCTTTTTCTTTTCCAAATCCCAGTTGGCATATATTTGAAATATTTTCAGCGAGATACGGGTCCAACAGATGTGGGATTGAACCCCCATTTTATTGCCGGCTCAAGCCGGGTTGAAACTGTGCTAGAGTTAACTTAGATTAGCAACGCGGCCACGGTCGCGCGCAAGAGGCTACCCCGTGATGAATGACTTGGAAGGGCTGACCCTCGACGGGAAATATCGGCTGATACGATTGCTCGGTAAGGGCGGGATGGGCGCGGTATACCTGGGGCAGCATGTGGTGATCGGCAAGTCGGTGGCAGTCAAATTCCTGCACGCCGAGTTCGCCGGCAACGAAGAGGTGATCAAACGCTTCTACCGGGAAGCCCAGGCCGCGGCCGCGATCGCCCACGACAATATCATCGACGTGATGGACGTGGGGATCTCGCCGGACGGGGAGCCCTACCTGGTGATGGAGTTCTTGGAGGGCGAAAGTCTCAATGCGCTGCTGGCCCGGACCGGTCCGCTCGATTTGGCCGCTGCCTGCGGCATCATGGAGCCGGTGCTGCTGGCCCTGCATGCGGCCCACGCCAAGGGCATCGTCCACCGGGATCTCAAACCGGAGAACATCTTTCTGGCCCACCGCACCGGCGAGCCCCCCAAGATCAAGCTGATCGATTTCGGTATCTCCAAGTTCTCTCAAAGCGTCGGGGACAAGTTGACCCAAACCGGTTCGGTGATGGGCACGCCGGCCTATATGGCGCCCGAACAGGCCCGGGGACTATCCGATCTGGACCATCGGGCAGATGTCTACTCCACCGGGGTGATTCTCTACGAGATGCTCACCGGCAAGCTGCCCTTCAAGGGGGACAGCTTCACCGAACTGATCATCAGCATTCTCACTGAAAATCCCATTCCCCCGCGGGAGATTAAGACCGACATCTCCCACGAGATTGAGTCCATCCTGCTCCAGGTGCTGGCCAAGGATCCGGACAAACGATTTCAAACGACGCTCGATTTCCTCGAGGCCTTGAAAGCGCTCGCCGACTTCGACGCCCGCTCCAGCCATCTGACGCGGGTGGCGGCGAGCATGACGAAGACCACCTACGCCGCGGGCAATCTCGGCGAAATCCTCAATTCGCCCAGCGGCACGGACATCGCCGCCGAAGTGCTCTCCCGGGTGACCTCCGAAGCGACCCCGACGGGATGGGCGGGAACCAAGTACAAAAAGAAAAAGCAATCGCGGCGGCTGGTCATCGGGCTCGGCGTGGCCCTGGCCGTGCTCGTCGCGGGGGTGGCGGGGGTCGCCGCGATCATGTGGCAATATCGCTCCGTGCCGTCGGAAGTGGTGCCGGCCTCCATCGCTCCGGTCAGCCCAGCGCCGGCCGAACCGACAAACCTGTCGCCAACGGTGAACATCCTGATCAAGGGCGCCCCACCGAACGCCCGGTTCTTCTACGACGATTTACTGGTCACCCAGAACCCGTTCAAGGTTCAGCGGGGCCAAACGATCACCCAGCTCAAAGTCGTCGCCGAAGGATTCGAGCCCCGTACGATTTCGTTCGTTCCATCCGAAGATCGGGAGCTCGAGGTACGGTTGACAGCGCAGACGCCTACGCCGACCGATGTCAAATCGAAAAATCCCAAGAGGGGCAAAAGGAGAAAGAAGGAGAAGACCAAGCAGTCGAGCGGCGATCGATCGTCGGCGTCGACCACTCCACAGCCCCCCTCGAGTCCGACCGGCGGCGCCCCACCATCACCGACCGTCTCGCCGGACACGACGCAAACGAAGAAAAAACTCGTCAAAGGGGCGCGGGGAACGCGAATTCAGACCGACTTTGAATAACCCAACCGGGGGAGGGAGCATGCCACGTTTCTGTTTCACGTTGCGAATGGTCATTGTGCTGGCTGTTTTTTTTAGCACTGCTGTTTCATCAACCACCTGGGCCAATGAAAAAGCGATGGCCAAAAAACACTTCGAAAACGGCTTGGCCATGATGGAGATGGAGGATTTCGGCGGTGCGGCCGTTGAGTTCGAAGCATCGGTCGGGATCCTGCCGACCAAGAGCGCCCTGTTCAACCTGGCAATGTGCTACAAGGCGCTGCACCGCTATCCCGATGCACTGAAGGCCTTTCGGCGAATGATCCGCGATTTCAACGATGCGATGGACAAGGAGATGAAGGGGGAGGTGCGCAAGAACATCGCCGCGATCAGCAAGATGATCGGGGAGATCGAGGTCCACACCAACCTGCCCGGTGCGACCGTGCTGCTGGACGGCAACAAAGTGGGCACCACACCGTTGGCTTCGCCGCTCGAGGTCGGTGCCGGCGAGCATCGGGTGCGGGTCTCTCTCAAGGATCATCTCGACGAGGAAAAGACCGTGGTGGTCGTATCGGGGAGCAAGGCAGTCGTGAGACTCAGCCTCTCCCCCGCTGCAAGCCCACCGGCCGACGGCACGACACCGTCAGACACACCCGAACCGGAGAGCAACGCCGACATGCTACCGGTCGAGGAGACCGAGAAACAGACCGCAGAGGAGGACCCGGACCTGGTGGCGATGGAAACCGCGCTCAACCGCAACCTGGCCCGGGACTACAAGCGCTACAAACGCTCCCACCTTCGTCACAAGCAATCCTTCATCGAATATGAATACAATTTGGCACGCAAAAAACGCAACCGGGGAATCGTCAATCTCTGCGTGCTCACGCCCCTGTTCGCCGGGGCCGGCCTCACCGGGTTTTTGGTGATGAAGAGCAAATCCGATTCTCTCTGGGGCGAGGATGACGTCACCGCCCAGGCTTGGGAGACGTTGAGCTACATGGCCTTAATCGCCGGCGTGGGGAGCGGGGTGGCATTCGGCATCGTCGGCACGGTCCGGTGGGTCAAGGGCCACGGGAAAATGAAACGCATCAAGCCCCTGTTGACCGCCGCATCCAATCGACCGCGACTCCGCCTGACCGGGGTGACTCCCTGGCTCAGTCCCGCCGACTCGGGGTTCGGCGCAGCCTGCACTTTCTCGTTTTAACGCAGCCCATTTTCCATCCCGATCTTTCGGCCGTTGTGGCTGGGCCCTAATTTTTGTATGGTGTCTCCACCCAAAACAGGCGGGTCAACCGTTCGACGCGAGGAGTGCGGACAATGAATCAGAAGAAAAAATCGAACAAGGCTGCTGAAAAGGGAAAAGGCCCCAATATCATTATGGTGCTGGTCGTTGCCGTGCTGGCGATTGTGGTGTTGTACAAAGTGCGCCAGACCGACTCGCCGAGCAGTAGTTTTACCGAAGACACCATGGGCGCGACGAGCTTTGATTCGAAGTTGTCCGGACTGGGTCGCGTGGTGGGTATCGGACCTGCAGCGCTGGCCGTGAAGGCGTCCGGCACCGACGTCATCAAGGCGTCGGCGGTGAAAGGTCTGAGCGAGCTGCTCGAGGGCCGGGACGTGGAGGCGGTGGTCCAAGCACTGGAAAACGCGAAAATCGATCACCTCCTCATCGACCCGATGGTGGTCAAGCGCAACCCGATTCCGAAAAACACGGTGAAGCATCGTCTCGCTCTGGCTCACCCGGCCGACCGGCTGAGTGCGATCTTGATGAGCAAGAAGGGGTTCCTGTACAAGGTGCTCCCCCAAACGTTCAAGCTCTCCGAGACGGCCAAGCAGGCGATGATGTTGGCGGCACGAGACAAGTTCAACGGGGGCGAGGGCAAGGTACCCGGCGGTGCCCCGGCGATCCTCGAACAGCC
>JANQET010000376.1 GCA_028278265.1 Myxococcota bacterium | reverse complement strand
GTGACACCCCCGGCCCAACCGGTTCCGGCGACCGAACCGCTGCCGACGCCGTTGCCCCCGGCTCAATCCCCTGTCGAAGCATCTGCGCAGACACCGGTAGGCGAGCAGCTCACCACATCCGAGCCGATGTGGACCGATTCTGCGCCGGTGCAGCCCCAGCTGACCGATGAATCGGCCGATGACGAGGATCACTCGTTCTCCTGGTTCTCCCTTGCCCCACAGCTCGGGTTTTCCTTTTTTCCCGAGGCAGAGCATACGATTTACGGGTTGCCGCTGACCGTGGAGTCCCGCAAGGCGTTCGTGGTCAAGGCACACCTGGATTTCGGCGGGGACGACGTGGCCTTGGAGCTGATTCCCTTCGCCGCGATCGAGACCGGCGGGGACAGTCTCAGTGTCGATTTGAGTCAAAGCGCGGGCAGCGGGATGGGGGGCGATTACGTCGCTGTGGGCGGTCAGTCCAGCATTGTTTACCGCTTTGCGATCAAGCGGTTCTATCCCCATTTCGGCATCGGCTTTCACGGGGCCTATCTGATCAGCGACGACATCAAATACGGGGCCGAGCTCTACGGCCGGGTGCCGATCGGGTTTACCTGGTACTTCCTCGGGCATCTGGGCCTGGTGTTCGAGTTCAATCTGATGTACGGCGCCACCGGAATTCGCGGGAACACCGAATTCGATTTGGAAGAGCTCAAAGAGGAATACGCTGCCGAGTACGACATCGACCCCGAAGATCTCGAAAATCTGGATATGGACGATTTGCCGGAGATCGACGGTGAGCCGATGAGCGATGAAAAGATTCAAAACCTGCTCGAGGCCAAGATCGCCGAGAGCATCCAATTCGGCACCGGCTTTGCCTTCGAATTTATGATCGGATTGAGATTTCCCTAGTCATTTTGCATAAAACTCAAGTTTTTCGGACAGATTCTGCCGATCGGCGCCATGTGCCCCTGCCCGATCCCCCGCTCGCGCTCTTACGCGGTTGACGGGGGTCAAAAAAAATAGAATAAAATTAATAGGTAACGCTGAGCTGAGTGCGGCAATTGCGGTACTGTTTCAGCGGCTTGATGAATGAATTAGTGTGGTAGAATTGGTGTCTATACCAAAGAGCAGTGACTGAACATTTTATGGCCATCTGTCCACATTGCGATCAACCCCATCCAGACAACATGGTCTACTGTCCCCACACAGGAAGGCCGGTGGTGGACGTGGCCGAACGGATGATCGGCGCGGTAGTCGCCAACAAGTATCGGCTCACCGAGTTGATCGGCCAGGGGGGCATGGGCACCATTTTCAAGGCCGAGCACACCCTGATCGGCAACAATGTCGCGGTCAAGATTTTGCACGCCCCGTTCGCCCAGAAACGGGAACCGGTGGAGCGACTCTATCGGGAAGCTCGGGCTACCGGTGCCATCGGGCATCCCAACATCATCAAGGTGCACGACCTGGGGGAGACCGACGAGGGGATTCCGTTCTTGGTGATGGAGCTGCTGACCGGTGAATCCCTCGGGGCGTTTATCGAGCGCACCGGTCCCTGCCGACTGAAGACCGTTTTCAATGTGGCGAGTCAAATTCTCTCCGCCCTGCACGCGGCGCATCGGGCCGGGATCATCCACCGGGACCTGAAGAGCGACAATATCTTCTTTCATCGGATGCCCGACCGGGACGAACCCCTGGTCAAAATCCTCGATTTCGGCATTTCGAAATTCTCGGTGCCCGAGGCGGACAGCCTCAAGCTGACCCAGACCGGATCGATCCTCGGTACCCCGTACTACATGGCCCCGGAGCAGGCCAGCGGACAGTCGGACCTCGACGTGCGCCTCGACATTTTCTCGGCCGGGGTGATTTTCTACGAGATGCTGCTGGGCACCCTGCCCTACTCGGCGACCAACTACAATGCCCTGCTCGTCGAGATCATTTCCACCGATGTGGAGCCCTTTGCCTGGCGCCGGTCCGATATCGACGAAGAGCTCGAAGCGGTGATCCTCAAGGGATTGGCCCGGGATCGGGAAAATCGCTGGTCCAGCGCGCTGGATTTTGCCGAGGCCCTGGTACAGGTGCGGGACCGCATTCCCGAGGGGCGCCAGAGCATGCCCCCGCCCCTGGTGCGCGAGACGCAACAGTTCAATCGCCATTTGGCGACCATCGATGTCGAACGGGCCTCGGTCGATGAGAACAGCGGAACGCTGATGGCGATTGAGACCACTCAGCCGCCGGTGACCCCCTTGGCCAAGTTGCGGCGACGCCTGCTGACCCGGCGAATGGGCTGGATCGGCGCCGCGGTGACCTTTGTCCTGGCGGTCGTCATTTCGTTAGGCACGTTGTTCGTTCCCGATCCGCCCGCTGATCCGCACTCCCCCGCGCCGTCCGCCCCGCACCACCTGGCGGGTTCCGGAAAATCGACCGCTGGTTTTCTGGCCGCCGGCGATGATATTTCCGGTGTGGTCGCCCAGCCGAAACAAACCGTGCGGCTCATCGTTCGCACGGTGCCGGCACACGCTGCGGTCGAGGTCAACGACAAACCGGTGAGCAAAGAGAACATCGTTCTGCCGTTCAGCACCACACCCGTCGAACTGTCGATTCAGGCTGGCGAATTCCAAGGCCAGACGCGCACCATCGTCCCCGATCGGGATCACGAGCTGGAGTTTCACTTGGTTCCGGTGAAACAGGCCCCATTGATGGCCAGGAGCGCCGACCGCAAAAAAGCCAGGCGCACCCGCCGAGCGTCGAGGGCCCGTGCCAGAGCCGCAGACCGCAAGCCCGGTGCAAAACCCAAGGGCAAGCCGAAAGTGAAGCCCACCGCCCAGCCGACAACGGATCGCTCGCTGGACAAACCGATGGATAATCCGTTTTGAGCTTCAAACCCGGTTGATTCGCCCTCTCCCGCTGCCATACTATGGCTATCACGATGATTGAGGAAAGCAGCGTGAAATCGCAAAAACAGCGGTGTGTTCAGCCGGTGATGAGGGTGATCGCCGCGGTGGTGATCGCCTCATCAGTGGGCCTGTTCGTCGGTCCTGCCGCAGCCCAGGGAGACGATATCGAAGGCGCACGGGCGGCGTTCGATCGCGGCCAGGAGCTGTTCGGCGCCGGTGAGTTCGCCGAGGCGCTTCGCGCCTATGAAGCCTCGTTCAATGCGTTTCCCCACTTTCGCACCATCTTCAATATGGCCCTGTGCCATGAAAATCTGGGCCATCTCAGGGAAGCGCTCGACGACTATCAGCGGTACGTCGACTGGCCGGCGGAAGTGCCCAATCGCGCCGAGGTGGTCGAAAAGATCGAGACCTTGAAGCGTCAGTTGCCCCCGGCGCCACCGACCTCCGAGACACCCGTGGACCCACCGCAGACGGACGAACCGGTCGTCGATCGGACACCCCGAGATGACGGCCCGATGTTGGTCCCGGTGGTGCGCCGAGTACAACCAAAATCCCGGCCCAAGCTCGCCGCCGCCGGTTGGGTGACCCTGGGGGTCGGCGCCGCGGGACTGATCACCGGCGGTGCGCTGCTCATCCGGGCCGGACAAATCAGTGCCGAAATGAGAGCGGCAGAGGACAACAATGACGCGTACGACCCTCAGCATCATGGCGATTTGAGCCAGCAGGGACGTCGCTTAGAGCTGGGCGGCTGGATCACCGGTGGTGCGGGCCTGGCCCTCATCATCACCGGGGTGGTGCTGCTGGTGCGGTCTCGGCCGGGGGTTGAGCCCACGTCGGTGCCGCAGATCGGCCTGCTCCCCTCTCCGGATGGCGCGAGCACCGTCGTGAGCTGGAGGTTCTAATGACGCGAGTGCTGACAGCACTGACCGTGGTGTTGCTCGGGTTGGTGATCGTCGCCTGTTTCGATTTCAACTGGCGCAGTGGAAAACTGGCTTGCGGAGCGAATGGAGAGTGCCCCGAGGGGATGGTCTGCAGCCCCCACAATTGGTGTGTGGAGGCAGTGGACGCCAGCTCCGGGGACGGGGATGCCGACAGCGACACGGATGGGGACACGGATTCGGATACCGACGCCGATGCGGATACCGATACCGATACTGACACGGACACTGATGCGGACGCGGATGGAGACGCGGACACGGATACGGACGCGGACACGGATACGGACGCGGACACGGATTCGGATACAGACACGGATACGGACACGGACGCGGATACGGACACGGACGCGGATACGGACACGGATTCGGACACGGACACGGATTCGGACACGGACACCGACGCGGACACCGATGCCTGTGAAGACGATACCGACTGCGTCCAGATCGGGGAGTGTGGGGCGGGCTCCTGTGAAGAAAACGAATGTGCTTATAATCCCGATGTCGAGCTGTGTCTGGAAGGGGAGATCTGCGCCGGTCCGTCGGATTATTTGTGCGAATGGCTGCTCTGCGAGAACGGCGCCCAGCTCGGCACGCCCCAACGGGTGACCAGCTGCAACGGCGTCTCCTACTACCCCTCGGTGGCGAGCAACGGAGATGGCTTCATGGCGGTATGGGCGGATCGCTGCAGCGCGGGTTTTCCCAGATTGTGGTACGCCACCTTCGATGCCGCCGGCGCACCGGAGACGGAGGCCGCTCTGTTGCCCATTGCCAATAACGCAAATGCCAATTACCCGACCGTCTTGGGGCTCGGTGCCGGAGCGGGATATGCGGTGGTCTATCAGCGGTGGCACAGCGGGAGCACCAACGACAGCCACGAGATCTTTTTGAGTCTGCTGAACGAAAGCGGCACCGAGCTGGGCGGCCCATACCTCATCTCGATGAATGGGGGCAGTGGATCGGGGATCGACGATTCGTTTTACCCGGCAGCAGCCCATTATCGCTCCTTGGACAGCACGACCAACCTGGTCGGGATCACCTGGTGTGACGAGTGGGAGACCGATCAGCCAACCGAGATCAACGCCTGGAGCGCGGTGTTCGATGTGTCGACCCAGAGTGTGATCACCGGATCGGCACTGCAATTGATCGACAGCGGTGGAGCGGACTATTGGCCCGTGATCGAGGCCACGGACAGCGGATTCGTCGTCGCCGTGGCGGGCATCGATTCGCTGGCCCTCACCCGGGAAATCGCATTTACCGGTGTGGTCGCCGGCGATCAGACGGTCGTTGAAAACAACGGGGCGACCTTGCGCCCACTGGCGTTGGAGTGGGATGGCCAGTATCTCGGCTTGGCTTGGCGCGACGGCTTGATGAAGACGATTCGGTTCCGCTTGCTTGACGAGCACGGGGCAGCGGTGGGCCCGACCGCTGATACCATCTCTGTCGGGCCGGCGATCGATGCGGATGAGAATGCCTATGCGGGCAGGCTGTCGCTCCATCACAGCGTCGCCGAAGGGGTGTACCTGCTAGCCTGGGAATACGATCCGATGCAGGTGTGGGGGGATGTGGACCGGGCAGAGATCGGGTTGACGGTGATCGATCCGGGGAGGGGGATGGCGTCCAAACCTTGGCGGCTCACCGATGACGTCAATCGGTCCGCCTCGGCTCAGTTGGCAGTTGGGGATCCCCACCTCGTGGTCTGGCACGACAGCCGGGACGAACATTCGACCACCGAATGGAGCGGTGAGATTTACTCGACGACCTTCTCCTGTGAATCGCAGGCCCTGCCATGGCGCTGATGCGGCGTCCACTCTGTGTGCTCACCATCGCGGCGCTGTTCGCGAGTTGTGGCAGTGTTGACGGGAGCGACCCCTACGCCCTGTGGGACGCCTTCGATGATGGGAGCGGTTCCTTTCATTTCCACTATCTTTCACCCCCCTGGAAACGGGATGAGCACCAGCACCACCAGGTGTTCGTGATCGTCGAGGGCGGACCGCAAGCACGGATGCAGCTCGAGTTTGCGGTAATGGAGCAGCAGGACATCGACAGAGCGGCTGAGCAGTTGAAACAAGACGGCATCGATCTGGGCTTTGAGATGAACACCCCACAGCCTTTTCTCAGCGCTGCCGGCGATCCGGGGCAGCTGGTCTACGGCCAAAAGGAGAACCACTGGTTTGTCGCCGTAGTGCAAAAGGCCGATGATCATCGCTTCGGTGCGTTGACGATCGTGGGTGAGCTGGCCCCCTACGCACCCGACATGCAACTCCTCCTGCGCAGCCTCGAACCCCGACGCTCAGACGAGGAATGACCGGTGACACGCGGCGTACAACTGGGATCGATGGGGTTGATTCTCTGCCTGTCGGTGATTTTTTGCGTCGACTTGATCTCGGCGGAGATCGTCTGCCCGGTTTGCGGTCGTCCGTTTCCCGATACCGTCGAGACCTGTCCCAATGACGGATCTGATTTAACCATCGTCGGGCAACTGGTCGATGCCTCGGTCGATGAGACCGACACCGAGTCCGATACGGATTCCCTCACCGAGGTGCCGGAAGCTGAAGAACCCGAGGCATCGGTCAAGTACAAGCGTCGAGACGTCACGATCTCCCGACCGGCTGAGCCAGCGACCGACGATGCGGATTATCGGGATCGGCGCAGCCGGGTGATCAAGGAGCGGCGGGGACCGATTTATCTGATGGAGCAAAGACGCCGTCGTCGGGCCCGAGCGTTGGAGCAGGATCGGCGGTTGCGCGCCCAGTTCGATCTGCGCAGGGAGCAGTACCTGCAGAACAGGGATCAGCTCCACGACCTCTGGAGCAGGGCCCGATCCGGTAGCGCGCTGGCCACGAAGCGCCGATTGTACGGGATGAGCGCCCCGTTGGCCTCGGTCGGATATCGGATCACCAGCATGGGCGAGGGGGATCATTTCGGTCCGCTGAGTGCGGTCGAGATCGACCTCAATCTCACCCGCAAACGCACGCGGATTGGTCTCTCCACTGCTGTCGGGGTGCGCGCACTGGAGACGAGGAACGAGCTGGTCTTTATCGAGCACCTCTCCGTCGGCTTGCAGTACCCCTGGCGGTACTCGCCCTACATCCTCTTGCGCGGCGGTATCGGGGCGCTGGCCAGCGAGCGATTCGACCGGAAAATGGTCTATTTTCTGTCGTCGGTGGGCGGCGAGGTGGGCATCGATTGTTGGATCACCCCCTGGATTGCCCTTACCCCCAGCCTGGGTTACACCCGCTACATCGTCGATCAGGTGTATTGGAACAGCTTCAGCGCCAAACTCTCCCTGGGTTTCTAACCTAAACTAGTCGCGGCGAACACCGCTTAATCTTTTTTTAGATAATATCTGGTGTCTATACGTACAGACAATTTATGATTTCTTTTTTAAAAAAGGTCTTGACAGTTCTATTTTCGAACTTATACTTCTGCGGTTCTTTGGTGCGATGCATTAAAATGTTGTGTAATTTTAATTACTTTTGGGGGGAAACGAAAAGAAAACGAAACAGTGGGGACTGGCGAGCCCTTGAGTTCGTTTGAGGAATCGAAGTGATCCCTGACGCGAAGATCGCAGAAATCAGGGAAAGGGCCGATATAGCGGAGATTATTGGCGAGTACGTCACGCTCCGCCGCGCCGGCGCTAACCTAAAAGGTGTCTGTCCGTTTCATGCGGACACCGATCCGTCCTTCAACGTGAACCCCGGGCGACAGTTCTTTCATTGTTTCGGCTGCGGGGTTTCCGGCGACCTGTTCAGTTTCGTTCAGCGAATTGAAGGGGTTGGATTCAACGATGCGGTGAAACAACTGGCTGGGCGGTACAATGTCGAGCTACCTGAAAAGCCGATTTCCCAGGCCGCGCGGACGGCAATGGAACAGCAGCGCAACGCCGCGGAGCGTCGGCGGTACATCCTCGAACAGGCCGCCTCTTTTTTTGAGCAACAACTGCGCGCTGATTCGGGCAAACCCGCGCGGGAGCTGCTGCACCAGCGTCGAATCGACCCCCAAATCGCCGAGCAGTTTCGGCTGGGCTATGCCCCGGATAATTGGAGCGGATTGCTCGACCACCTGGGCCGAATGCGGATTGCACCACAGGAGCTCGCCGAAGTGGGCTTGGTCTTGGCCCGCCGCAGCGGCGGTTTCTACGATCGGTTCAGGCACCGTTTGATGTTCACCATTACTGACGCGGCCGGCCGCCCCATCGCCTTCTCCGGCAGGGCGCTCGACGAGGGGCAACAAGAAAACACCGCCAAGTACATCAATTCCCCTGAAACCCCTGAATATACAAAAGGAAAAACCCTTTACGGCCTCTACCAGGCACGGGTGCCGATCAGCAAACAGTCCGAAGTGGTGATGGTCGAAGGCAACTTCGACGTGGTCGCCACGGCCCAGGCCGGGGTAATGAACGTCGTCGCCCCCTTGGGGACGGCCCTCACCGAGGAGCAGGCCCTGCTACTGCGTCGGCGCGCCGAACGGGTGGTCATTGTTTTCGACGGAGATAAAGCGGGAAGAGCAGCTGCGGCTCGTGCGTTTCCCATTTTGGCCAAGGTGGGGCTGGCCGGGTATATCGCGCCCCTGCCGCCGGGAGAGGACCCGGACAGTTTTGTTCGGCACCGGGGTGCAGAGGCATTCGAACAGCTGCTGGCGAATCGCAAGGGCCTGCTCGATCAGATCATTGCCGACACGGCAGAGCAAAGCGATCGAACGGTTCAGGATATCGCCCGGAGGGTGCAGCGTTTAAAGCCCTTGCTCGACGCCCTGCGAGGATCGATGGAACGGGACTTGTATTGCCAGCGGATTGCTCAGGCGTTTCAAATCGAGCAAAAATCGATATACCGCTACCTGCGCGGCCATCAGCCCGCCGAGCGACCGACCGACGGCCCGTCGATTCAGCCCCCCGCGAGTCCACCGGGGCGGGTTGAAGAGCGCGAGCTTTTGGGCTTGCTGATGGACCAACCCGGCCTAATTGAACAGTCGCAATCCGATGGAATAGTGGGAATGGTAACCACCCCGGCCCTGCGCACCGCGCTCGACAAATTGGTTGCCGACGCCGGCCAAAGAAAACTCCATATTGGCGATTTTATTGAAAAAATTGGTCGAGATGGCGCAGGTTCCTGGATCGCGAAGCGCGCGTTGACCTGCCTCTACCAGGACGAGGAAGTCGGCGGAAAAGCGCTCGTAGAGATCAAGGCAAAACTTGCGTCCGCCCGGTTAACGCAACAAATTCATGATGTAGAGCAACAAATACAAAATGCCAGAATGTCGGGTGACGACTCAGCGGAATTGGCGTTGTTGAATAGGAAAGCAGAACTGCAGCGGGAGAAAAAAGGCAAGCAATCCCCCGTAGTTTGACAGATACGAACGAAAGACTTAGACCGAGCGAGAGGTCGTTTGCATGGAAAAAAGTCAGCCAAGGAAAAGTGTTCAGCAACTTATTGATCTCGGCAAGACAAAGGGATTTCTGACCTATGAGGAGGTGAACGATTTTCTGCCCAATGAAACCGTTTCTTCACACGAAATCGATGATCTGTTGGACGTGTTGAGCAACGAGCGGATCGAGGTGGTCGACCGCGGCGAGCAACTGACGCGCAACGAAGAGGACTCGGACAACAATCGGGAATTCGAACCGGCTCAGGAGACCGACCAGGAGCTGGGATATTTCTCAAAGACCAATGATCCGGTCCGCATGTATCTGCGCAAAATGGGCTCTGTCTGCTTGCTCACCCGAGAGGGCGAGGTCGAGATCGCCAAGCGTATCGAACAGGGGGACAGCCAGGTGCTCGATGTTTTATTGTCATCGAGTATTCCATTGAAAAACATCGTCGGCGTATCCGATCGGCTCGGCAAAATGGACAAGATCGAACCCCAGGCCGCCGAGGAGGACGAGGAAGAATCCGAAAAGACCGATGAAAACGGCGATGGACAGGTGGTCGAAAAAGACGACTTCGCTGAAGACTACGCCGGTTTCGACGAGTTCGAGGACAACCAGATCAACCAGGAAGAGGTCAACAACCAGTTTCTGGAGATGGTCAACCAGCTGCGCAAAACCAAGGAGGAGGCGCGGCAGCACACCCTCGATTTGACCAACAGCAAAAAACTCAGCGATAAAAAAAGAGAGAAGCTGTTGCAGAACATCGAGACTTGCCGCCAGCAAATCAAAAAGCTCAGCTACGACATCAGCCTCAAGAAGGTGTTGGTCTTTAATATCGTCGTCAAGTTGAAAGAGTATGTCGGCCGGTTGGAACAGGCGGAGACCGAGATCATCGGCTGCGAGAAGAAAGCCGGTATGCCGGCGCGCGATATTCGTCGCACCGTGCGGGAGATGAAGCTCTCCAAGGCCGCCGAGCGGCGGATCAGCCGTAAACTCGGTTTGCGCCCCGAGGAGTTGCAGGACTTCGATCTGCAGATCCGCGAATCACAAAAAAAGGTGCGGGCCATCGAGGAGGAGATCGGCCTCGAGGTGGACGAGCTGCGCGAGGTCTACCGGCGAATTCACGAAGGGGAGCGGCGGGCCGAGCGGGCCAAGGCGGACCTCGTTGAAGCGAACCTTCGGCTGGTGGTCTCGATCGCCAAAAAATACACCAATCGCGGGCTTCAGTTCCTGGACCTGATTCAAGAGGGCAACATCGGCCTGATGAAAGCGGTCGACAAGTTCGAGTACCGTCGCGGCTACAAATTCTCCACCTACGCGACCTGGTGGATTCGCCAGGCGATCACCCGGGCAATCGCCGATCAGGCGCGGACGATCCGTATTCCCGTGCACATGATCGAGACGATCAACAAGCTGATTCGCACCAGCCGCTACCTGGTGCAGGAGATGGGTCGGGAGCCCTCCCCGGAGGAGATCGCCGAGCGGATGGAGCTGCCCTTGGAGAAGGTGCGCAAAGTGCTCAAAATCGCCAAGGAGCCGATTAGCCTGGAGACGCCGATTGGCGAAGAAGAGGACAGCCACCTCGGCGACTTCATCGAGGACAAGGGGGTGGTCTCGCCCCAGGAGGCAGTGATCGGCCTCAACCTCTCCGAACAGACCCGGCGGGTGCTCAAGACCCTCACCCCGCGCGAGGAGAAGGTGCTCAGAATGCGGTTCGGTATCGGCGAAAAGTCGGACCACACCCTGGAGGAGGTGGGACAGGACTTCGAGGTGACCCGCGAGCGCATTCGTCAAATCGAAGCCAAGGCATTGCGCAAGCTGCGCCATTCGTCGCGGAGCAAGCATCTCAAGAGCTTTATCGAGCAGTAGGGTGGTCGGCACAGTGACACCCACAGGGGGAGACGCGATACGCGTCGGAGGGGGAGACGCGGTATGCGTCGGAAGGGGCTGGCGATGACGGATTTCGATTCGGATCACTTTCACGATGAATGCGGTGTCTTCGCAATTGTGGGGCATCCGGAGGCGGCCAATATGGCTTACCTCGGACTGCATGGTCTGCAGCATCGGGGCCAGGAGAGCGCCGGGATCGTCACTTCTGATCACCAGCGGCTGTACGCCTTTCGCCGGCTGGGATTGGTCAACGAGGTGTTTACCCCGGAAGCCCTGAAAAAGCTCCCCGGTGATCGGGCCATTGGACACGTGCGGTACTCCACCGCCGGGGGTACCCATCTGTCCAACGCCCATCCGTTTACTGTGCACTACGGTCGCGGCTCGGTCGCGGTGGCCCATAACGGGCATCTGTCCAACGGGTTGATGTTGCGCGAAGAGATGGAGCGGCTCGGGGCTATTTTTCAATCCACGGGCGATACCGAGGTGCTGTTGCACCTGATGGCCCGTTCGGGGGCCGATTTCATCGATGCGATTTGCCATGCCCTGTATCGCGCCCAGGGGTCTTACGGCATTCTGTTTCTCTCGGAAAATCAGCTGGTCGCGGTTCGCGATCCCCGGGGGATCCGTCCCCTCTGTCTGGGGCGGCTGAACGACGCCTGGGTGGTGGCCTCCGAATCGGTGGCATTCGATCTGATCGGCGCCACTTTCGAACGGGATGTGGCGCCGGGGGAGATGATCGTTTTCGACGAGGACGGCCAGCTGCGAAGCCTGCGGCCCTTCCCCGAACGCCCGCGGCGGCTGTGCCTGTTCGAGTACGTCTATTTTGCCCGGCCCGATAGTCTGCTCGACAACCGCTCGGTGTACGCCGCGCGCAAACAGATGGGGCAGATTCTCGCTCAAGAGTGCCCGGTCGACGCGGATATCGTCGTCCCAGTGCCCGACTCCGGTACTGCCGCGGCATTGGGGTACGCACAAGCAGCCGGGCTCAACTTCGAGATGGGGCTGATCCGAAGTCACTACGTGGGGCGGACCTTTATCGAACCGAGCCAATCGATTCGCAATTTCGGAGTGCTGCTCAAGCTCAATCCATCCCGCGCGGTGCTGCAGGGTAAGCGGGTGATCGTGGTGGACGATTCCCTGGTGCGCGGTACCACCTCCAAAAAAATCGTAGAAAACATCCGGCTCGCCGGGGCGACCGAGGTGCACGTGCGAATCAGCTCGCCGCCGATTCGCCATTCCTGCCGATATGGCATCGATACACCGACGGACGAGGAGTTGATCGCCCACGCCAAACAGCTCGACGAGATCACCGAGTACATTCACGCCGACTCCCTGGGCTACCTCAGCCTGGACGGGTTGCAGCGGGCCGTGGGGAGCGAAGAAGGGTTCTGTACGGCCTGTTTTGACGGGAACTACCCGGTCGCCTTCAAGGACGAGGGACGAAAGCTCCAACTCAGATTCCGCGGATTATAGCACTCGCGAGGGGAGGCGCGATTCAATGTTTCAACTCGAACAGTGTATCGAACAACAGCTGCGCGAGGTCGAAGGCCCGGTACCGACGCTGATCCTCCCCGAAGGGGATGATCCGCGGGTGCTGAGCGCCGCTTCGCGGATGATTCAGTTCTCCAAGGTGGTCGTGTTGCGCAGTCAAGAGGATGTGGAGCGCGATCTCGAGCAGCAGCAGGTTCCCCTCGGGGTCACCCGCAAGCGGTTTTTACAGAGCGTCCAGTTCATTGTTCCCGAGCAGTTTCCCGACCTGTTGGAGGAATTCGCCGCCAAGCTGGTCGAGCTGGGTGCCGGGCGCTCCTGGGGCACCGAGCTCGAACAGGCCAAGCAGCAGGTGCTCGATCCGGTCTATTTCGCCATCCTCGCGGTGCGACAGGGGTATGCGGACGCGGTGCTCGGTGGGGTGACCCATTCGTCGAGGGATTTTTTCAAACCCTGTCTACGATTGCTCGAACGGGACGGCACAGTCTACGAGATGGGGCTGTTCGCCTTGCCCGACGAGCACGACGTGGGCTTCTTCAAACAGAATCTGGTGATGTTCGCCGACGTGGCGCTCAATCCGGAACCGTCGTCGGAGCGCCTCGCCGATATCGCAGTCGGCGCCTGCGCCACTCTACGCAATATTATTCCCAAATCGTTTCTGCCCGAAATCAACGGTGCCATTCTCTCCTATTCGACGCGGGGCTCAGGGGCCGGGGCGTCCGTGGAGCGCATTCGCAACGCCGAGCCGCTGATCGAGGACAAACTCGAACAGTTGGCCCGCCAAAACCCGGCGTACCGCTCAATTCACATTGTCACCGAGCTGCAGGTCAGCTGCGCCATCTCCAAGGAAGCGGCGCGAACCAAACTGGGAGAGGCGGCCGATTTGAATCCGGCGGTGGGGGCGAGCAACGTGCTCATCGCGCCGAGCCTGGACACGGGAAACCTGCTCTATCACATGTACGCCACCCGGTTCGCCGACGCCCAATCGGTGTTGGTCATCGGTGGCCTGCGCAATCAGGCGTTGGACTTCTCCCGCAGCTCGGATGCGGATGACATCGTGCTGGGGGCCAAAACCCTGGTGCTGAGAATGTATCGCTCAGGCCGGTTCAAGCGCACCCCGAAGGATCGGTTTTTTATCCGCTACAAAATCTTGACGATCAACCCGGTCGCCGCCTACACCGAACTGGCCTTGTGGGAAGGGCGGGAGCTCGCCGGGCGCAAACGGATCAAGCACAGCGAACAGGAGATGGCCACCCCCCTGCTCGAGCAGATGTCCTTTCGCCGGTCAGCGGTGGAGACCTTTCTCAAGGAGCAGGGGGTTGTGGCCGGAGATCTGGACGCCGTGGTAGGGCGCGGGGGGCTCGTGTTGCCGGTGGAGTCGGGCACCTATCGCGTGGATCAACGGATGATCAATCACCTGCGGCAAGCCCGGTCCGGGGAACACGCGGTGAACCTGGGGGCGCTGCTGGCCCACGAGATCGCGGACACCTGTTGCGAAAACGTCTTTGTGGTCGATCCGGTGGTGGTCGATGAGCTGGACGAGACCTCGAGACTGACCGGACTCGCCGAGTTCGACCAGGAGGCCGCCTGGCATGCGCTGGCGCAAAAGGCTGTGGGCAAGATGCACGCGGTCAAGCGGGGATACGAATACGAAGACCTGCGGTTGATTATCGCCCACTTGGGGTCGGGCATCTCGATCGGCGCTCACCTCCACGGGCGGTGCATCAAGGTGCGTAACGCCCTGTTCGACGGCCCGTTCAGCCCGGAGCGGGCGGGCAGCCTGCCCGGTCGGGATTTAATTGAATTCTGTTTCTCAGGCGCTACTAAAGAGGAGGTGGTTCGGCGGCTGACCCGCGATGGGGGCTTGATGTCCTACCTGGGCACGACGGATCTGAAAGAGGTGGAGCGGCGGATGAACGAAGGCGATGCGCAAGCCCAAATGGCGTTTGCTGCGATGGTTGAACAGATCGCCGCGGAGATCGCGTCACTGGTGCCCAAATTCGGCGGGAAGCTGGTCGATCGAATCTTACTGACCGGCTCCCTGACCCACTCCCAGATGCTGGTCAGCTGGCTCGAAACCGCGCTCGGGGCGCTGCAAATCGGTATCACCGTGTATCCCGGCGACCGGGAGGTGGAATCCCTGCGCGATGGGGCGATGCGGGTGCTCAGGGGCATCGAACCGGCCCTGGAATACCGTCCCCTGCGCAGTCGGTTGTAGGTGAATCTTACTCGATGATGGCTGCGCTGATCCGCTCTTCGATGTTCTCCTTGGCCGCGATCAGTTGCTGGTGTGCCGTGGTGATCACCTTTTGACGGCTGGCCTCCTGGGATCCGGTGACCGTGACCACGCCGATGCTGACACTGATCTGGAGCTGCTCACCCGACTCGTCCAGCGCCTTGATCGTTTTACCGGCGATTCCCTTACAAATGCGCTTGGCCAACATCACGCCGCCGGCCTGATCGATCCCCTGCGCCAAGATGACGAATTCATCGTTGCCGAATCGGCCGAAGACGTCTTCGTTGCGAATCATGTTCGAGATGGTCTGGGAGAGCATCACCAATATTTGATCCCCGGTGTGGGGGCCGTGCTTCTTGTTGATCGCATTGAAGTCGTTGATGTCGATCAAGATGACCGTGTAGGGAATGTGGTGGCGGCGGGCGTACGAGAGATCGGTGCCGATTCTCTTCTTGATGTATTTGCGGTTGTGTATGCCGGTCAATCCGTCCCGCGGACAGGACTCGTACAGCTCCTGTTGGTAGAGCTGATCCAGCTTGTCCCAGAGGACGAATTGGACCATCGTTCGCCGGCCGAAGAGAATCTTCTCTCCTGGGAGTAGAATTGCTTTTTCGATCCGTTCGCCGGAGATGAACGTCCCGTTGGTGCTGCTCATGTCCTGCACCACGATCCGGTCGTGTCCGATGTATTGGATTTTGGCGTGGATCCGGGAGACGCCGTCGTCGTCGAGGATCACGTCACAGCTGCTCGCTTTGCCCAAGACGAGCGGCTGATCATCCAGTTGAATCACCCGGCCCACGTTCATCCCGTCCAAAAAGAGGAGATAGGCCTGTTTGCCCCCCTCTTCGGCGTGGCGCATCTGTTTGGCCAACGGCGTGAGATCGAAGCGGATGGTGTTTTCCTGAGCGGATTCGCTTTCGACACTCGAATCGAACGCAACAGCAGCATCTTGAACAGTTGGACGGTCTCTTCCCATGTACGTATCCCCTATTGTACTAATCGGATGAAGTCGAAAAATCTTGAACGGATTCTTGGTTCTCATAGGACAAAGGGGAGATCTGTATCATTTGTGATAGTTTAGCCCAAAACAGGTGCTTGTCAGCAGGCCGTCAATGTCGGATCGGGCCCAGCCCATGCGCTTCGGCGCGAGGGATCGCCTTGGGCCCACGGAGGAGGGCCAGCCCGCTGGTGGTTCCGAAAACCACGGTGAGACCGGTCTGCAGCAGGTAGAGTAGAAAGATGAACACCGCCGTCTGCCCCCGATCCCCGGCCGAGGGAACAAACATCTCGACGGCGATGAGCACGGCCACCTGGAAGTTGCCGAAATAGCCGGGGCCGGCCGGCAGCAGAATGCCCACCGCCAGACACCCCATCCCGGCCACGGCGCCGAGCAGTGAGAGATCGATCCCGCACCCCCGGGCGAGGGAGTGAAAGGCCACCGCATTGGTCCCCCAATAGGCAATCGAAGCAAAGATGAACGCCCAGAGGTTCTTTCGTTCCGGCAGAATACCCAGGCCCTGGTGAAAGCGGTCGAGCACACCGGTGACCCCGTCGGCGATTCGGTTGGAGACGAGCCCGAGGGTGCGGCGCAACAACCGGCGAATCGTTTCGGGCCAGCGGTAGAAGGCGAGGAGCAACAACAGGGCGCTGGTGAAAATCGCCGGCGGGATCAACCGCAGGCCCCAGACATACGGACTGTCGCTCGAAGAAATGGTGAACAGGGCCGCGCTCAACCAGAGGGAGACGAGGAGCCCGTCGATCACCCGCTCGATGGCGATGGTACCGAACACGGCGCTCTTGGAGACACCGGCATAGCGGGCCAGCAGGTAGGGGCGGGCTACCTCACCGGTGCGCAACGGCATCAGTTGAATGGCGGCAAAGCCGGTGAACGCGGCTTTCATTATCGTGTTCAAGGGAACGGTCGCGAACGGGCGAAGCAGAAAAACCCAGCGCCAGGCGCGAAGGCTGTGAAAGAGGGCGAACAGACCGGTGTAGAGTAGTACGGTCCCCAGCCCGGCTTGCCGGCGGATGTCCCCCAGCGCGGGGAAGACCTCCACCCCTTGGTTGATCAGCCAGTAGACGAACCCGCAGGCAATCCCCAGCGAGATGAACAGCTTGAGCAGTGTCTTACGCACGGCGTTCGATTTCTTCCGGGTGTCCCTCGAGCACCAGACGGGGGTTGGTCGAGGTCAACCGGACGAACTCCTGCTCATCCCATGAATGAAGGGATTTCAAGGCGCTGTGCAACTCCGACAGATCGGCGGGGCGATGGATGTCCGACGAAGCGAGGTCGAACAGCCCCTGCTCCAGCAGGGACCAGGCCAGGCGCTTGACCTTGGCGCCGTGCCGGCCGACGAGGGACAAAAGATCGAGTTGGAGCAGTACATCAGAGCGGCTCAGGGATTCGAGGATGGTGACGTTGCTGCGGAAATCGGCGTATCGCTCGGGATGGGCCAACACCAACGTGATACCGCGGGCGGTGAATTGAAACGCCAGCTTCTCCAAGTGCGGCGGGACACCGCCGGGGTAGAGGCCCAACTCCACGAGATAGGTGTTGCCGCTGCCCAGGGAGGGGAACCCCCCACTGCTCTCCCCGTTGACGAACTGGTCGTCGAAGCGGATCTCCGCCGCAGGGAACACAACGGGAACCCGGGTGGACCGGGCGCCATCGATTTGGGCGATCAATTGGCGCTGGTACTTGAGGGCCGGCGACAACTGCCCGTTGTTGAAATGGGGGGTAGCAGCGACCTCGGTGTACCCCAGTTCGGCCAGCCCGTCGAGCAGGCGCAGTGAATCGTCGATGTCCCGCGCCCCGTCGTCCACTGCGGGCAGAATGTGGCTGTGCAGGTCGACCAAGCCGGTTTTGCACAGCTTCGAGAAGTTGGTGATGCCCTTCTTTTTCAAGAAACCCAAGCGCATACTGCTCGATGTACCGCCAGTGGGGCGTCCAGTCAAACCGTGGAGGATCAGTTAGAGCTGGGTGGTGCCCGGCTGGGGTGTGGTGAGCAGCCAGCGGAAGTTGTCGATGATCACGATGGAGTCGAACAGCTCGTCCCCTTCGTCGTGAATCGAGAAACTGAGCAGGAAGAACTCATTGGGTTGAATCGGCCAGGCGGTGCGGTACCAACCGGTCGAGCCACCGACCAGGATGCCCTCTTCGTATTCGTCCATTCCCGTTCCGGCCAGGCTGGTCACCGGGGGATCCTCGAAAAAGTCGGCGTTGATCGATATCTCCTGGTGAAACGGATCGTAGGAGATACCGGTGGTGGCGCCGCTGTTGGTGGATGCGGATTGGAGAATGGCATAGAAGGTGTCGTTGAACCCCGCGGCGAT
Source organism: Myxococcota bacterium (assembly GCA_028278265.1). Taxonomy (GTDB): domain Bacteria; phylum Myxococcota_A; class Polyangia; order JAAYKL01; family JAAYKL01; genus JANQET01. The sequence continues at coordinate 1,880 of JANQET010000376.1, read as the reverse complement.
CCACTCGGGATACTCGGTGGTCATGTAGATAAAGTCGAACGAGAACCCCAAGACGTTGGCCGGCGCGACCAGTGCGAAGCGCATCTGCGCGTTGTCACAGATCTGGATGAAATCGTCCGGTTCGCTGAGCTGATAGCCCGTATATTCCGGTTGGGGATCGATCCCGTTGCCACAGCCGAAGCCGGTGCCCGGTTGCACCTGCCCGGTGTGCAGATCCCCTGTAGAGAGAACCGAATAGCGGCAACCCGCGCGAACGCCCAGGTCGTTTGCATCGTCTCCCAGACGGGTCATCGGCGCCAGGGCGCCGATTATTTCGGGATTGCCGTAATTGGGGTACTGTTGAATGTTGGCCGATTCATACGCGGTGTAGAAGAGTTGAAAGCGATCGTCGCACATATCGATCGATTGAATTTCGTCAGCCCAGTCTTCGCAGTCACAGGGCAGAATGAACTCGTCGGTCTGGCCGTCGCAATCGTCATCGAAGCCGTTGGCCGGAATCTCGATCGCCATTGGGCTCAGCAGTGGCTCGCAGTCGTCACAGTCCCCCTGCAGTTCGCTGAAACCGTCGTTGTCCCAATCGTCCTCCATCGTGCCGCAGTCTCCTGCTGTATCTGAACCTGTATCGGTGTCGGAATCGGTATCGGCGTCAGAATCAGTGTCCGCATCGGAATCAGCATCCGCGTCCGTATCCGCATCGGTATCGGCGTCGGAATCAGTGTCCGCATCGGAATCAGTGTCCCCGTCCGTATCCGCATCGGTATCGGCGTCGGAATCAGTGTCCGCATCGGAATCAGCATCCGCGTCCGTATCCGCATCGGTATCGGCGTCGGAATCAGTGTCCACATCGGTATCAGTATCTGCGTCCGTATCCGCATCGGTATCGGCGTCGGTGTCCGCATCTGTATCAGTGTCGGCGTCCCCGTCCGGTCCGGCGCAAACGTCCGCCTCATTGGTTTGTGAGAGACAGCCGAAATCACAAAACGAAAACGCAGATGGATAGAAACACTCCCCGTCGATACACGATCCCTCGGGCTCGTACACGCGCAGCCGCCATTCATCGACGCAGGAATCGAGCGGGGGAGTGACACATTCGACCCCCAGGCACGGGTCGTCCAGGCAGTGATCATCTCCCAGCGGAGCCGTGCAACCGAATTCGCAAAACGTCAATTCAGTGGGATAAAAACACTCCCCGTCGATGCACTCTCCCGGTACCTGATAGCTCATCAAAACGTACGCAGAGATGCATTCGTCGACCGGGGGATCGTCGCAGATCACATCATCACAGAGATCGGCAGTGTCGCTGTCCCCATCAGTGTCCCCGTCGGTGTCGGTGTCCCCGTCCGCATCGGTATCCGCATCTGCATCCGTGTCGCCACCCCCGTCGTGTTCGCCGACGCATTGACCGTCGGTACAGATCTGACCCTCCGCGCAGTCTTGATTGAACATGCATTCGGACGCTCGGGGCAGGGTATTGCTGCACCCGGCCCCGATGACAATAGACGCCAGGAGCCAATGGAGCCCATGCAATACGGTGGTGCGGATGGTGATTGTGGGTTGTCTGATCACGGTAACTCCAGGTGATCCCAATAGTATTAGTTTAGCTAAAAAACAGGGCAGACGGCAGTTTAAAGACCCATTATTTACGAATAATGTGATCCGACTGGCTCATAAACCAGTGCCCGATCCACCGAACGGAATGGATTCCGATCGAACCGCCTCAGCTGTCCTGCTGCCTCAAATAGTGCCGCGCGAGCTCGAGAAGCCGAGCGGTGCTGTTGTCTTGGGGGTGCTCGATGAGGTGATCGAGCAAAGCCGCTAAAATGTCGCCGATTTGACGACCCGGTTTCAACGAGAGGTGGGACATCAGATCACCACCGTTG